>CAZSTH010000026.1:0-9807 GCA_964609835.1 uncultured Thermoanaerobaculia bacterium | reverse complement strand
GCCGGGATCGGTGATCGTCTCCCATATCTCCTGCACCACCCCGTCGCTCAACGCGGTACCCGATTCGGCCACGATCACCATCGACCGCCGGTTGACGGCGGGCGAGACCGAGGGCACCGCGATGGCCGAGCTGCGAGCTCTCCCCCACCTCGGCAACGCCGCGGTCACCGTGCTCGACTACGACGCCGTCAGCTGGCGCGGCACCCGTGCTCGCCAGCCGAAGTACTACCCGACCTGGGTCCTCGACGAGGACCACCCGCTGGTGCAGGGCGTCGCAGCCGCGGCCGAAAAGGTGCTGGGCGCGCGGCCCCCGGTCTCGCGCTGGTCGTTCTCCACCAACGGCGTCGCCACCATGGGGCTTTACGGCATCCCGACGGTCGGCTTCGCTCCCGGCCGCGAGGAGCTGGCCCACACCACCGAGGAACGGGTGTCGGTAGATGATCTCGTGAAGGCTGCCGCGGTGTACTCCCTGATCCCCGAGGTGCTCATGGAAAGTGCCGTCGCAACCACCAAGACACGAGGACACGAAGGACGTCACCAAGAATGACTCTTTCACGTCGGACCGAGCAGATCGCGACCCAGATCGTCGATGCTGCCTATTCGGTCCATTCGAACCTCGGGCCCGGTCTTCTCGAGTCCGTCTACGAGCAGTGTTTGTCCTACGAATTCGACGACCGACAGCTCGTCTATCAGCGACAACTCGTGCAACCGGTCACCTACCGAGAGCGGCAGATCGATGCCGCATTCCGCCTCGATTTCCTGGTGGAATCCGCGATCGTCCTCGAGGTCAAGGCAGTTGAGGTCCTCGTGAAGGTGCACACTTCGCAGCTTCTCACCTACATGAAGCTCGGCGGATATCGCCTCGGTTTCCTCATCAATTTCAACGTACCCGTCATCAAGGAGGGCATTCACAGATATGTCCTCTAGGGCAAAAACCGCTTCGTGATGATCTCCGTGTCTTGGTGGTTGCGACGATGCTCTTACGATCAATTGGTCTCGGAGGTAATGCATGGCGACTGAGCTGAAAGGCCGCGATTTCATCACGACGCAGGAATGGGAAACCGACGAGATCGAGACGGCGCTCGAGCTGGCGGTGGACCTCAAGGTGATGCGGGCGGCGGGGGAGCAGACGCCGCTGCTTCAGGCGAAAACGCTCTACATGATCTTCTTCGATCCCTCGACCCGGACCCGGAACTCCTTCGAGACCGGCATCACCCAGCTCGGCGGCCACGGCATCTACCTGTCGCCCGACAAGATGCAGATCAGCCACGGCGAGAATGCCCGCGACACCGCCAACGTGCTGTCCCGTTACGGCGAGGCGATCGCGATCCGCCACTGCGCCTTCGACGAGGGCAACCTCTACCTGCGCGAGGTGGCGGAGCACGCATCGGTGCCGGTGATCTCGATGCAGGACGACATCTACCACCCGTGCCAGGTGCTGGCCGACCTGATGACCATCCGCGAGCGCTTCGGACGCGACACCAGAGGTCTCAAGCTCGGCGTCGCCTGGACCTCGGCGCCCAACTACGTGCGGCCGCTGTCGGTGCCGCAGAGCCTGATCCTGCTGATGCCCCGCTTCGGCATCGACGTCACCCTCGCCTGCCCGCCCGAGTTCCGGCTGATGCCGGAGATCGAGGCGCAGGCCAAGGCCAACGCCGAGGCCAGCGGCGCCAGGTTCGAAATCACCGACACCTTCGAGGACGCCTTCGACGGCGCCAACGTCGTCGTGCCCAAGTCATGGGGCCCGTTGATGACCACGCGCGACACCGCCGACGGCCTGGCGTTGATCGAGAAGTACCCGTCGTGGGTGTGCGACGCCGAGCGGATGAAGCTCGGCGCCGACGACCTGATCTACATGCACCCGCTGCCCGCCGACCGCGGCCGCGAGGTCACCGACGAGGTCATCGACGGCCCGCAGTCGGTGGTCTACGACGAGGCCGAGAACCGGCTCCACGTCCAGAAGGCCCTGATGGCGCTCACCATGTGATCCCGCAATTCGGAATGCCAGCCACGCAGGCCGTTGAACCACAGAGGACATTACCCTGTAGTGGCGGGGCCTGCCCCACCTCTGCGGTTTGCCCGGGGTCACCGATTCGGGCGGGCGCGAAAACGAGCACGGATCGGGCACGGACTCACCTACAATCCTCCCCATGGCCCGCTTCCACTTTCGGTGCATCGAGTGCGGCGGGGAGCACGCCGAGGATCCCCAGCTCATGGTGTGCCCGGTGTGCAGCGGCAGGCAGGAGCACGGCGGCCCGATCCGCGGCGTCCTCGAGGTGGTGCTCAAGTCGCTGCCGGTGGCGTGGCCGCGGTTCCGAGCCTCCGACCCCGAGTTCCTCCAGACCTTCCTCCCCCTCTCCGACGAGACGTCGCTGCCGAAGCTCCAGGTCGGTGACACCCCGCTGCTGGAGGTCCGGCGCCTGCGCGAGCGGCTGCGGATGCCTCACCTCTTCGTCAAGGATGACAGCCGGAACCCGTCCGGATCCACCAAGGACCGTGCCTCGCTGTTGGTGGTGGCCAAGGCCGTCGAGTACGGGTGCGACACGGTCGCCACCGCCTCCACCGGCAACGCCGCCTCGGCGCTGGCGGCGCTGGCGGCGGCCGCGGGAGTACGGGCCGTGGTGGTGGTGCCCGCGACGACGCCCGCCGGCAAGCTGGTACAGATGCTCGCCTGCGGGGCACTCGTGATTCCGGTCGACAGCTCGTACGACCGCGCCTTCGAGCTCTGCAGCGCCGCCTGTCGACGCTTCGGCTGGTACAACCGCAGCACCGCGCTCAACCCCTTCACCATCGAGGGCAAGAAGACCGCTGCGCTCGAGATCGCGTCCGCGACGGCCGGCGCCATTCCCGACGCCGTCATCGTGCCGACCGGAGACGGAGTGATCCTCGGCGGCCTCGCCAAGGGTTTCCGAGATCTCGAACGCGCCGGTTTGGTCGAGGGCCGGCCACGGCTGATCGCCGTCCAGCCCGAGGGCTCTTCCGCGATCGTGCGCGCCCTCAACGAGGGGAACGCGGAGGCCGCTGGCCATCCCGGAGCTTCGAGCGTCGCGGACAGCCTGACGGTGGAGCGGCCGCGAAACGCCATCGGCTGCGTGGCCGAGATTCGCGCTTCCGGCGGCGCGGGCATCGCGGTTCCCGACGACGCCATCGTCGCGGCAATCCCACGTCTCGCGAGCGCCACCGGAGTGTTCGCGGAGCCCGCCGCCGCCGCCGCCCTCGCCGGCCTCGAGGCCGCTCTCGGGGAGGGGCTGGTCGACCGCGGGGAACGGGTGGTGCTGATGATCTCCGGCAGCGGCCTCAAGGACGTCGATGCCGCCTCGCGAGCGGTCGTGCGACCCGAGCCGATCGAGCCGACGGTCGAGGCGCTGGAGGCGCGGGTCGATGGCGCCTGATCGCGGTGCGGGCGCCGGTTCCGGCTCCTATTTCGGACCCAGGATCTTCGATGCGGTCTCCGCGCCGGGGACGACGATCCGCGACATCTCCTTGCGCTGCAGCTCCTTGACCTCTTCGATCATGGCCTCGACCGCCCCCCTGATCGCCTCGGGGTATTTTTCGATAGCCTGCGCCAGGCTGTCCGCCTCGATCCGGACCTGCACAGGCAACGGGCCGACCTGCGACATGAGCTGGGTTTCGCCGAGGAAGACCACGGCCCTGCCGAAGTCGCGCTCGCCGTCAGCGGTCACCGGCGTCAGCTGCTTGAGGGTCCCGACCTTGAGGTCGGTGTAGACGTCCTCCCGGTACAGATTGGCGCCGTCGAAGGTCAACTCCGTCAGCGGTTGGGACTGCTGGTCATTCATGCTTCCTCCTCGTGTCCGTAGGTGGCCGATCGAGCCACGCCTTCGCCGATCGCTCCGGGGAACCGCCTGCGCGGCCGCCCGGGTCTCCCTGCCGGAACCTCCGCGCTGTCCGCGCGGGCACCCGGCCATCGACCGGCTCGCCCCGGTCAGCACAGTGTAGGCTGCCCCGGCGATCATGACCACCCCGCAGGCCGGGAACCCGGTCCCAGCTCGATCGAGCCGGCGAGCGTGTCGGCAATCGCGAGCCCGGCCACCGTCGGCCGCGCCGTCGTGCCGTCCCATTCCAGGTGGCCGGAGGCTTCGAGGCGGCGAAGGGTCTCGAAGTTGGATGCGATAAGGTCGATACCGAAGCGTTTCTCGAGCGCCAGCAGGTTGACGCCGGCCGTCGTCCTCATACCGAGGATCAGGCTCTCGAGCACCCTCTGCTCGGTGCCCAGCACCTCCTCGCCCTCAACCGCCGACCGACCCGCCACCAGCGCACACCGCCACTGCCTGAGCTTGCGCTGGTTCCACCACCGCCTGCAACCGTCGAAAGAGTGTGCCGACGGCCCAAGTCCGAGGTAGGACGAGCCGTCCCAGTACTTCTGGTTGTGGCGCGACCTGTGCTCCGGCGCCGCCGCGAAGTTGGAAACCTCGTAGGGGGAGTAACCGGCGCCCGCCAGGGTGTCGTGCGTGGCGAAGAAGAGCTCCGCCTGGTCCTCGGCGTCGAGCTCCCCCATCGATCCCGCACGCAGGCGCCGGCCGAACACGGTCCCGTCGTGGAAGGTGAGCTGGTAGCAGCTCAGGTGGTCCGCGCCGAGCGAGACCGCGGTCTCGAGGTCAGCGACCCACGACTCGCGTGTCCGCCCCGCAACGCCGTAGATCAGGTCGATCGACACCGTTCCGAAGCCGGCTCCAGCCGCCGTTTCCACCGCGCGCCGGGCGGTCTTCGCGCTGTGGTCGCGGCCAAGGACGCCAAGCATGTCGTCGTTGAAGGACTGCACACCGACGCTCAGGAAACCCACCCCGAGGCGCCGCCAGGACGACACCGCCTTGGGGCTCACGTGCTCCGGGTTGGCCTCGAGATGGAGCCGCGCAGAGGCCGTCACCCGCAGGCTGCCGCGAACCGAGTCGAGCACCCTCGCCAGCTGCCCCTCCGAGAGGATCGAGGGCGTGCCGCCGCCGAGATAGACGGTGTCGAACCGGAGGCCCATGTCGGCAAAACGAGCGGCCTCCAACGCCACCGCCTCGATCCACTCCTCGCGCCGCGGCTCGCCGGCGATGGTCACCGCGTAGTCGCAGTAGGGACACACCGAGGGGCAGAAGGGAACGTGGATATAGAGGCCGGCCGCCCCGTCCAATTCGGGTCCGGGACCAGGATCGGGATCGGGATCGGACGGGAGCACTTCAGTCTCGATCGGTCTTCAGCACCGCGACGAACGCCGACTGCGGGATCTCCACCGAGCCGACCATCTTCATCCGCTTTTTGCCCTTTTTCTGTTTCTCGATCAACTTGCGCTTGCGGGTGATGTCGCCGCCGTAGCACTTGGCGGTGACGTCCTTGCGGTAGGCGTTGATGGTGGTGCGCGCGATGACGTCGCCGCCCACCGCTCCCTGGATGGCGATCTTGAACTGCTGTCTCGGTATGGTGTCGGCCAGCCGATCGCAGTAATGGAGGGCTCGCTGGCGCGCCTTGTCCTCGTGCACCAGCTGTGCGAGGGCATCGACCGGTTCGCCGTTGACGAGGATGTCGACCTTCACCAGCTCCGTCGCCCGGTAGTCCAGCATCTCGTAGTCGAAGGAACCGTAGCCCTGGGTCACCGATTTCAGCCGATCGTAGAAGTCGAACAGGACCTCGGCCAACGGCATCTCGGAGGTCAGCTCGACGCGGCCCACGGCGAGATAGTGGAAGGTCGTGTTGCCGCCGCGGCGCTCCCGGCACAGCTCCATCACCGGACCCACGTAACGCTCGGGCATCATGACCGACGCCTTGATGTAGGGTTCTTCCGCACTCTCGATGGTGCCGCGTTCGGGGTAGAGGCTCGGATTGTCCACCAGCAGCCTCTGGCCGTCGGTCAGAGTGATCCGGTAACGGACCGACGGAGCCGACAGGATCAGCGACAGGTCGTGCTCGCGCCGCAGGCGCTCCTGTACAACCTCGAGGTGCAGGAGGCCGAGGAAGCCGCACCTGAAACCGAAGCCAAGCGCCACCGACGAGTCCTTCTCGTAGGTCAGTGCTGCGTCGTTGAGCTTCAGCTTCTCGAGCGCCTTGGTGAGGTCCTGGTACTCGTCGGTGGACATCGGGTAGATCGACGAGAAGACCACCGGCTTCGCCTCCTGGTACCCGGGCAGCGGCGCCGGCGCCGGTGCGTCGGCATCGGTGATGGTGTCGCCGATGGCGATGTCGGAGACCGCCTTGACTCCAGCGATCACGTAGCCGACCATCCCGGCCGGCAGGTCCCCACGGCTCACGTGCTTGAGCTTCAGAAGCCCTACCTCCTCGACCGTATAGGCGGCGTCGGTGTGCATGAGCTCGATGGGCTGCCCGGCCCGCAGGGTCCCCTCCATGACCCGAACCAGCAGCACCGCCCCGCGGTAGGGGTCGTACTGGGCGTCGAAGATCAGGGCCTGCAGCGGCGCCGCGGGATCGCCCGAGGGCGGCGGCAGCCGCTGCACGATCGCCTCCAGGACGTCACCGATCCCCTGGCCGGTCTTTGCCGAACACAAGACCGCCTCGCTGGAGTCGAGGCCCAGGTCCTCGTCGATCTCCTCCCGGGCGCGCTCGACGTCGGCGGCCGGCAGGTCGATCTTGTTGATCACCGGCACCATCTCGAGCTCGTGCTCGAGCGCCAGGTACATGTTGGCGACGGTCTGGGCCTCGACGCCCTGCGAAGCGTCCACCAGCAGCAGCGCCCCCTCGCAGGACATCAGCGACCGCCGCACCTCGTGCGAGAAGTCGACGTGTCCGGGCGTGTCGATCAGGTTGAGGGTGTAGGTCTCGCCGTCGCGGGCCTGGTATTCGAGGGTCACGGTGTTGGACTTGATGGTGATTCCGCGCTCACGCTCGATGTCCATCGAGTCGAGGATCTGGTCTCGGAAATCACGCTCCTCTACACCCCCGCAGCGCTGGATCAGGCGGTCGGCGAGAGTCGACTTGCCGTGATCGATGTGCGCGATGATGCAGAAGCTTCGAACTCGATTCAACAGAACCCTCCCGTAACAACAGCGCGGGCGGCGGGCATTATTGCGAATTCCGCGCGGGACTTCCAGCCGCTCCGGTCCTCGAACCGGATCGCCGATTTCTTCCTCCGGTGCGGGGTCCGGCACAGCCGTCCACGCCCATTTTGACAGGATCCTGACGCCGCCGTGCTCGGACGGCGCTATCCTGAGGCATGCGCATCCTCATCGTCGAGGACGAGCCGAGCCTGCGCGACGGACTCCGCGAGCTCTTGACCGCCGCCGATCACGAGGTGGTGGCGCTCGAGCACGGACGTGACGCCGTCGACGCCGGCACGCGGGAGGCTTTCGATCTCGTCCTGCTCGACCTCATGCTGCCGGACATGGACGGCGTCGACGTCTGCCGTCGGCTGCGGCTGGTGCGCCCGTCCCTGCCGATCCTGATGCTGACCGCACGCGGATCGGAGAACGACAAGGTCGCGGGGCTGGAGGCGGGCGCCGACGACTACCTCACCAAGCCGTTCGCGGTCCGGGAGCTGCTGGCCAGGATCAGCGCTCTCGGACGCCGCGCCTCAACCGCGCCATCGGAGCCCGAGGTGATCAAGCTTCCCCACTGCATCATCGACCTCGGACGGCTCGAGGTGCGGCGCGGGCCCGATGTCACCGTCCTGACGCCGCGCGAGGTCGGTATCCTGCGCTGGCTGCGCCGCCACCGAACGCGGGTCGTCTCCCGCGCCGAGCTTCTCGAGCACATCTGGGGATCCGCAGGCGACCTCCAGACCCGAACAGTCGACATGACGATCGCCAACCTCCGGCAGAAGATCGAAGCCGATCCTGCGCAGCCGACCGTAATCCGGACCATCACCGGCGCGGGCTACGCGTGGGGCGACAGCGACGGTAAATGAACACTCACCAGCGCCTGATCGCCGCCGCGATCCTGATCGGCATCGCGGCCCTCCTGCCGACTGCGGCCTGGTACGTGACCGGATTTCGCGAGGCCTCGCGTCGGGCCGACGCTGCCGCCGAGGCCGCTCACGACCGGCTGGCGGCCGAGGTCGAGCGCGAAGCGGCGCGTCTGGGCCGCCGGCTCGAGGACCTTCGCGCCCGGGAGTCCGAGCGTCCCTTCTTCCACTATCAGACGCTGTACCGAGACCCGCGCGGTGCCGCCGAGGGGCTGTCAGTGACCCCCTCGCCACTGGCCGCCGGTCCCACCGACCCGCTGGTCCGCGGTCACTTCCAGGTTGACGAGTCTGGTGAGGTGACCCTGCCGACGGTCAGCGAGCGCTTTCCGGAGCTGATCACGACGCCCGACTACGCGGCCCTGTGCGGCTTTCTGACCGATCTGCAGAGCGCGGTCGTGATGTCGGAGAACCCCGGGCTGAGCTCGACCGCGGCCGACGACGAGAGGGTGCTGACGCTGACGGGCTCCGAGTGGGAGCAGATCGTGCTGGCGGACTCGGTGTACGCATCGATCACCGGACGGGTCGACGAGCGGGACGCGACCGTCACCGGAGATCTCGAGATCGGCCGCGTCGTGGTCCGGGTGCGGCCGTTGCGCTGGCACACCATGGTTTTCGCCAGCGGACCGTCGCTCGCCGCGCTGCGCGAGGTGCGGACCCCGGCGGGAGTCGTCCTCCAGGGTTTCGGCGTCGCGCCCGACACGGTCTCGGAGTGGCTCTCCGGAAGCAACCTGTCGCTCGAGTTCATGCCGGTCGCGAGGACTCCCGGCACTGCGGTCATGGGACTGGTCGGCGACACCGGTTGGGCACTCTCGGCAGCCGACGTCCGCGAAATCCAACTGGCGGTTGCCGAAGGTCGGGAGATCGTCCACCAGTTCCGCCGCAACTTCGCGATGGTCGGCGTCGCAGTGGTGCTGGCCGCTGCTGCGGTCGTCTGGCTGCTGATGCAGACCGACCGCCTCGCCCGTCAGAGGGCACGATTCGCCGCCGCCGCCGCCCACGAGCTCAAGACACCCCTGACCAGCCTGCTGCTGCACTCGGAGATGCTGGCCGACGGCCTCGGCGATCCGCAGCACCGCGCCCGCTACGCGGCCACCGTCAGCGAAGAGGCCGGCCGTCTCGGCCGCGTGGTGTCGAACATGCTCGACCTCGCCCGCCTCGAACGCGGAGCGTTGGTCACCACGCCGACGGCCGGCGACCTCGGCGACGCCGTGCGCCGGAACCTGGAGCGGAACCGGCGCCGTCTCGAGGCCTCGGGTCTTCGCGTCAGCCTCGACGTCGCCGACGGAACGCCGCCGGCGACCTTCGACCAGGATGCGGTCGCCCAGATCGTGGACAATCTGCTGGACAATGCCGAGAAGCACACGAGATCGACACCGTCGCGCGAGCTCGGTATCAGGGTGTCCGGCACCGAAGACGCCGTCAGGGTCTCGTTCTCCGACACCGGTCCCGGGGTCTCGCGATCGGCCCGCCGCGCCCTCTTCCGTCCCTTCGACAGGCCGGCGTCCGCGCAGCGCACGGCGGGCCTCGGCCTCGGCCTCGCCCTCGCGCGCAGCCTCGCGCGGGCACAGGGTGGCGATCTTCGGCTGGAGAGCGGCGACCGCCCCGGGGCGACCTTCGTGCTGACGCTGCCGAAGGCGGAGAACTAGGAGGCTGTAGGGCATAGATTTCCTCACATGGCGCGCCAATGAGTCGAGGAGGAAGTGTTTCGCGCTGCACTCTGAGATGTAATAATGTCGCAAACGCAGAGATTGAGACGCAGGCCTTATCTTCTTTATACTCCAAGCATGGGAAGAAAGAAGGACCGAACGTGGAATCCAGACCAGCTCCTGCTCTTCCCTCCGGCGATGAGGGACTGGCTGCCGGAGGATCATCTTGTTTTTCGGTTCCTCGAG
>CAZSTH010000025.1:0-40948 GCA_964609835.1 uncultured Thermoanaerobaculia bacterium | reverse complement strand
GGCGCGGAGGAATGCGAGGAGACGGTCGCCGGCCTCGCCGGTGGGCGAGAAGCTGGCGTGGCCGCCCTCGCAGGCGAACGGGCGCATCCGCGACCCGTCCCAGAACAGCCCTGCCTCGCCGAGGCCGGTGCCCGCCGCGATCACGGCCCCGTTCCCGGAGGCGCCGCTCGAGCCGTGCTGCAGGACATGCAGGTCCTCCGCCGGCAGCCGTTGCACGGACCACGCCATCGCCTCGAGGTCGTTGAGCAACGAAACGCGGCCGACTCGCGCCGCCTCCTCGAGCCCTGCGGCCTCCACCTCCCAGTCGAGATTGGTGAGGCGGGTCCGGTCTCCCCTCACCGGCCCCGCGACCGCGAAGGCCGCCGCCGACGCCCTCTCCGAGGCGCGCCCGGCGAACTCGGAAACGATCTCCTCGAGGCTCCCGAATTCCGCATTGGTGAACGACGCCTCCTGCAGCGGGCGAAGGTCGCCGCCATCGACCGCGTACAGCCCGAGCCGGGTGTGGGTGCCGCCGGTGTCGCCCGCGAGGACGATCACCGTGAGGTCCCTTTCAACCAACGAACGGCATAAGGCTCGAGCTCGACTCGAACCAGGCCCTCGTCTGTGTCAATGGACGCGGAAGACAGCAAATCGCTGATCGCACGATTGCGGAAGCCGGCCACAGCGGGGTCGACCGTGAGCGCCACGCGGTCACCGCTGACGTTGGTCAGGGTGAGGACGGGAGGCTCGCCGTCGATCGGTCCCCGCACCACCGCCAGCACCCGCGGGTCGAGGTCGAGCACGCGCTGCGGCGCATTGGGGTGGAACGCCCGCTCGGCGACCCGGACCTCCAGCAACTTCCGGTAGGACCGCGCGATCCGAGCCGGAAGGCTCTCCGGGTCCTGCAGCAGCTCGTTGATCCGCTGTTCGTCGAATCGTGTGCGGTTGATGCTGCGCAGGCTGCCCTCCCGCGCCACCGCCTCGATGTCGTTGCGGTGCCCGATCATGCTCGGCAGGTAGATGCCGGGCACGCCGCGCAGCACCAGCGCCACCGCCCGCGACGCGATGAAGCGCGCAATCTGGAGGTCGGCCGGCTCACCCGCGTCGTCGCGGTTGAGGGCCGAGAACCAGGTGATGTTGAGCTCGTAGGGGCTCGAGCCACCGTCACCGTCTGCCTTCTCTGACACGAAGCCGCCGTGAGCCTCGACCCGCCGGCACATGTCGCGAATCGCCTCCTCGTCGAGGATGCCGCGGACGCCCATGACCCCGATCCCATCGTGCGAGTCGAGGAAGTTGAAGAACGCCGTCGTGTCCGACGGCGGCTCGAGCTCGGCCGCCCACCCAGAGAGATGGCCGGCGTCGCCGGTCTGGAACGCGTGCAGGACCAGCGGCGGCAGCGCGAAGTTGTAGACCATCTGCGCTTCGTCGCTGCCGTCGCCGAAGTAGGTGACGTTGTCGGCGTGGGGCACGTTGGTCTCGGTGACAATCGCGACGTGCGGAGCCACCGCATCGAAGACGTCGCGCATCAGCTTGACGACCTGGTGGGTCTCGCCGAGGTGCGCGCTGGGGGTTCCCGGCTGGTCCCAGAGGTAGGTCACGGCGTCCAGCCGGAGGAGGTCTGCGCCGTGCCGGACATAGAACAGGAGGATCTCGACGATCTTCAAGAACACCCTCGGGTTCTTGAAGTTGAGGTCAATCTGGTCCGCCGAAAAGGTCGTCCACACCCAACGCGGGCCGTGGATGGTCGAGTACTCGGTCAGCACCGGCGTCATCCGCGGGCGCAAGATCATCTGCAGCTGCTCCTCGGTGAGGGCGTCGCGGGTCGAGAACACGGTGAAAAAGTCCTCGAACTCCGGGTTCCCGGCGCGAAACTGCTGAAACCAGTAACTCTTCGCCGATACGTGGTTGATAACGCCGTCGAACATCAGCTTGAAGTCCTCTTCCAACTCCTCCACGTCCTCCCAGGTGCCCAGCTGCGGGTCCACCTCCTCGAAGGCGATGACCGAAAACCCGCGATCAGACGAGTAGGGGTAGAACGGCAGGATGTGGAGCGAAGTCACGAGGCCCTCGAGGTAGCGTTCCGCGCAGTCGGCGAGGGTCCTCAACGGCGGCCGGTCGTCCGACAGGATGAGGTCGCCGTAGGTGATCAGCATGACGTCGCGTTCCGTGAATCGCTGCAGCGGGTCGAAGGCGGCCTCCGCGGCCTCGATCTCATCCGTGGCGTGAGCCTGGTGGACCTTCAGAAGCCGGTCGAGCTCCGACCACACCCAATCCGACCCGTCGTCGTAGAGCGACGCGAGCCGCTCCTGCATCCGATTCGCCAGCTCCGCTGGCACCTCCAGCAGCGGCCGGTCGAAGTCCGGCTCCAGCCGGTAGCGCATGCCCCGAAACAGCGTGTCCGCCCGCGCCATCGAACCTCCCTGCCACTCCCCGGATCAACCGCCAGAGTGTACCAGCCGTTTCGATCGCGGCCCCGGCCGCGGTCGGGCTCGCTCGCGCCCTCCGCGCCATCGACCCCGTCTGCAGCCCGGAAAATTCCGAAGTCCCCAACCCGCAAACCTCGGGCGTCCCACTTTCCCGGTGGGGACAACGGTTTCACCGACCCTTCCGCGACTCCTCGGTGTCGTGGTGCCTTCGTGGTCGGGACGCGGGCGGGCGGGCGGAAATCCGAAATTCGAAATTTCCACTGGTGTATCATCCCCAGCGTCCCGGCCGGGACACCACGATCTCTGGAGGCACCATGAGCGAACGCACCCTGACCATCATCAAACCGGACGCCGTGGCCAACGGCAACACCGGCAAGATCATCGCCCATCTCGAGCGCGAGGGCTTCCGCGTCCTCGCCGGCCGCATGCTGCACCTCACCGAGGCGCAGGCCCGCGCCTTTTATGCGGTCCACAAGGAACGTCCGTTCTACAACGACCTGGTCGCCTACATGACCTCCGACCCGGTGTGGCCATTGGCGCTCGAGCGCGACGACGCGGTGGCCTCTCTGCGCCAGGTCATGGGGGCCACCAACCCGGCCGACGCAGCCGACGGCACGGTCCGCAAGCTCTACGGCGAGTCCATCGAGCGCAACGCCATCCACGGCTCCGACTCGCCGGAGAACGCCGCCATCGAGCTCAGCTTCTTCTTCCCCGCCTGCGACCTGGCCTGACCGGGACAGGGCGGGACAGGCAGGCGGCACAGAGGCGGGGCAGGCCCCGCCACTACCGGCAATGTCCTTCGTGGGTAGGGGCGGCACCTGTGCCGCCCGCTCGTGGGTGCCCCGATGGAACGAACGGCCTCCACACCTTCAACCCCGACGTGGTCTTCAAACGACTCGAGAACCGCAAGGAGCCGGTCCACCTGACACTCCGCGACTGCGAGGTCGTTCAACGGATCGTCGACGACATGCTGAGGTGACGCGCAGCGGTCAGCGGCTCGCGCGGTGGCGCAGCCACGCCCACCCGTAGCGCCACGCACGCCCCACCAGATCGAACGGCCGCCACAGCCGACAGCCCCAGTACCCGAGGGACGACCGGGGGCGGCCGTAGAGCTGCTCGATCTGGGTGTCGGTGAGCCACACCGTGCGCAGTGCGTCCCGCAGCAGCCGCCGCCAGCTGCTGTCCGCCGCTACCGGCGACAGCAACGAGCGCAGCCGCAGGGCCCGCCCGTAGTCCGGGTCGGTGGACGCCACGACCACGTGGCGGAGGTAGCGCCCGCAGAGGCCGGACCCCTCCACCAACCGCCCGGGATCAGCGCCGCTCGCGAGGGAGAGCACGAGATCGCGGCACGCCGCCAGCTCTTCCTCCGACACGTCTCGCTCGATCCAGGTCATGACACCCGGCGCGAGCCCGCGCCACCGCTCGGCCGAGGGCACCAGGTCCTGCAGGTCTCCGAGAACCCTGGCCGGCGGGTAGGACTCCGGCTTGAGCCCGTGCTGGGCGATGCCGTGGACCACGAGGTGGGCCACCCCCAGCCGCAGGTCCGGCAACCAGCTCTCGCCCTCGAATCCGCCGAGCGGCCGGCAGCAACCGGCCTGCAGCACGTCCTCGAGCGACGCCGAGGCCGAGCCGTCGATCCGAACCCCCGGGATCGCGGTGTGGACCTCAATGCCGAGGCCCGACCGGTGCCGCAGCCATTGCAGCTGGTGCTCGCTGACCGGCGCATCGACGATGGCAGCACCACGCTCGACGAGACCGTCGCGGAGGGCCTCCGCCGACAAGCGCGGCACCAGCACATCCACATCACCCATCGATCTGGAGCCCGGCGCAACCACGCCCGCCAGCTGCAGGGCGGCTCCCTTGAGGAAGAGCGCCGGCACCCCCAGCGACGCCGCCGCGCGAGCTACCTCACGGCACACCCGTTCGACCACCAGTGACACCGTCGCAGCGGACACCTGCTCCCGCTCGAGGGCTGCCGCCGCCGCCGCGCCCGCCTCCCGCTCGAGCGCGCCCGCCGGTGCCCGCGCGGCGGCCCGGGCCGCCAGGTCGAGCCGCTCCGCGAGTCCGACCACCTCTGCACGCGCTCCCGAATCGAGGGGTTCGAGCACCGCACCGCGCGGCCCCAATGCCCGCAGAAGCAACCACACCAGCTCCTCGCGGGCCGTCAGGCCCGGCGGATCGAAGCGGAAACCGCGCGCCATGAACCGAGCCTAGCACGTGGTCCGCGCCACGATTCACGGACTGTTTCGCCCCGGCTGCCGGGCGGTTGGACGGGCTCTGTCATCGGGAGCGAGCGGAGGCTCGAAGAGCCGGAGCGAGTCGAATGATCCCCTCCCAGTTGGCCCTCGCTTCCCCGGTGAGGATCCTTCGGCCTCGGCGTCGCGCCGCTCTACCTTCGCTCAGGATGACGGTGGACTCGATCAGAACTCGTCGAACCCTGTCCACCGGCGCTTCACCCGACGCGCCGAGGGGCGGGCGGTCACTCCGAATTTCGCAATCCGAAATCCGAAATCCGGCCCGTCTACTCCTCCGTCACTCTGGCTTCCGGCAGAAACTGATTGAAGTACCTCCGGAGCTCGCGCTCGCGGCCGAGCTCGGAAAGCTCCTCGAAGGTGTCCAGCGCCACGAGCACCTTGCGGTCGTCATACGTCTGGATCTCGCCGATGAAGATCTTCGGGTGTTTCGTCTTGGAGATGTGCTCGCCCTCGGTCTCGAGCTCCTCGAAGAGCTTCTCGCCCGGCCGCATGCCCGTGAAGACGATGTCGATGTCGTCGAAGGGCTTGAGCCCGAAGAGGGCGATCATGTCCTTGGCCATGTCGAAGATCCGCACCGGCTCGCCCATGTCGAGGACGAAGATCTCGCCGCCCTCCCCCATCGCCCCCGCCTGCAACACCAGCTGCGCCGCCTCGGAAATGGTCATGAAGTACCGCACCATGTCCGGGTGGGTGACCGTCACCGGCCCACCGGCCAGGATCTGCTCGCGAAACAGCGGGATCACCGAGCCGGCCGAGCCGAGCACGTTGCCGAACCGCACCGACACGAAGCGCGTTGGATAGCGGGGGTTGAGGTCCTGCACCACCAGCTCGGCCACCCGCTTCGACGCCCCCATGACGGAGGTCGGACGCACCGCCTTGTCCGTGGAGATCTGGATGAAGCTCTCGACACCGGCCTCGCCCGCCACCTCGCCCAGGCTGCGCGTCGCCAGCACGTTGTTCTTGACCGCCTCGGTGGGGTTCGACTCCATCATCGGTACGTGCTTGTGAGCAGCTGAGTGGAGCACGACCGCAGGGCGGTAGCGGGTCATCAGTCCGAGCATCAGATCGCGGTCGCAGACGTCGGCCACCAGCGGCACGATCGCCAGCTCGGGCCAGCCGCGCCGCAGCTCGCGGTCGATCTCGAAGAGCGCGAACTCGGCCCTCTCCACCAGCAGCAGGGTGCCGCAGCCGAAGCGCGCGACCTGGCGCGCCAGCTCCGAGCCGATGGAACCGCCGGCCCCGGTGACCATCACCGTCTTGCCGGCGAGAAAACCCTCCAGCAGCCCTTCGTCCAGCGTCACCGGCTCGCGCCCGAGGAGGTCCTCGATCTCGATGTCGCGGATGCGGCTGATCTCCACCGATCCGCTGAGGATCTGGTACAGGCCGGGGATGATCTGCGCCTTGACCGGGATGCTCTCGCTGATCTCGACGATGCGGCGGATGTCGGTCCGCGACGCCTGCGCGATCGTGATGACGACGTGGTGGATGCCGAGCTCGGGCACCAGCCGCGGCAGGTCGCGGGACGTCCCGATGACCTTGAAGCCCTGGATCACCGTGCCCTGCTTGGCGGGGTCGTCATCTACGAAGCCGACGATCTCGAGGTCCATGTCGCCGCGCCCCACGATCTCGCGCGCCGCCTGCACGCCGGCGCGCCCGGCGCCGACCAGGAGCACCGGCTTCAACCGTCCGTTCCTCGAGCGCACTGCCTCGCCGCGGCTCCTCTTCTCGTAGCCCTCCCACACCGCGCGCCGCAGCACCCGCAGCCCGAGCACGCCGCCGATCCCGAAGACCGTGGTCATCAGGCAGATCGACAGCGGCACCCGCCACTGGGCGAAGCCGTCCGGCAGCCCGAGGCGCAGCAGCACCAGCGGCAGAAGGGACCACCAGGCGGCCTTGAGGAAGGCCCCGATCTCCGCCATGCCGATGTAGCGCCACATGAAGGTGTAGATGCCGAAGACCTGCATGGCGCCCACCTGCAGGAAGAGCACCAGCGGCAGCTGCACCGCGAGGGCATGGAGCTCGCGCTCGGGGACGGCGAACTCGAAGCGCAGCAGGTACGACAGCAGGAAGGCCCCCGACAGCGCGACCACGTCGAGCAGGAACTGGCCGGGGCGGTTCATCAGCCGCTGCCACGGCAGCCGCGACGGGGCGAGGTCGCTCGCCCGCCTGCCGAAGCGCACTCGCTCACCTTCGGGACGTGTCGTTTTCGGTCGCTCAGTCATGACGTTCGTTGGTGTCCTCGCCCGCGGCGCGCACCTCGGCGACGCGGACCGCAGGGTACCAGCGCCAGCCGATGAGGGCCGCGGCCGTCGCAGCCAGCACCCGGAGGTCGCCGGCCACCGAGCGCGAACGTTGGTGCTCGAGGTAGCTGCGCAGCTTGAAGGGCAGAAGCTCGTCAAGGTAGAAGCGCTCGGGATCTCCGCCCGCTGCCGCGATCAGACTCTCCTCGTCGGCCAGGCGCAGCGTCACCGGGTGGGTGATCCCCGGCCGCTCCCGGAGCACCTGGCGCCAACGAGTGTCCTCGAGGTCCACGTACCTCGGCACCTCGGGTCGCGGTCCCACCAGCGCCAGGTCGCCTCGCAGCACGTTCCACAGCTCGGGCACCTCGTCGAGCTTGAGCCGCCGCAGCGCCCTGCCGATGCCGGTCACCCGGCCATCGCCCGTAGCCGTCACCTGCAGCGCATCACTGTTGACCTGCATGGTCCTGAACTTGAGCATCACGAACTCGCGCCCGAACCGCCCCACCCGAGCCTGCCGGAAGAGCACCGGCCCGCGCGAGGAGAACCTGACCGCCACCGCGACGATCAGCACGAGTGGTGATAAGACGACGAGCCCCAAGGCCGCAATGGTGGCGTCCAGGAATCGCGGGATGTGGTGACTGAGCATCAACGGCGTCGACCATCCGGGGAACTGTACGTACGGCCGCGCCATCGACGAACGCTGCTATTACTGCGGCTGCCCATCGTCCTAACGGATCCGAAAAACATGGAATGGTCCGCTCGAAAACTCGGGTTCAGCGGCCACAAACGACCGCTGACGCGTCAACGCGTAGTCAAACCCAAGCTGATGCGACATCTCCTCGAGCTCTCCAGGAAGCCACGGCAGAATGCTCGCTTCGAAGATCGAGCTCGTCCTGGCAATCCGCTCCGTTCCGTCGATGCTTCGTTTCGGGTCAACCCAGACGACGGCCGGGATGGCTTCATTCACACTCGTCCGCAGGGCTCGTGCGCGGAAGAACGCCATACCGGGTTCGGTGGCGAACCGCGCCTGCACCTCCGTGTTGTCCCGTATCCAATCCAGCGCAGCGATGTAGTCGTGATCTACCCTCGGCCGACCGGTCGACTCCGCCGGCTCCACCCTGAAATAGATCCATGACGAGAGCGCCCCGCCTGCAATCGCGACCGCGAGGACCGCAGTCATCGAGGCCCAACGTGGGAGGCTCAGCGCAGACACAACCAGCACCGCGATCAGGAGCGCAACGCCGATGTCGAAATGAACCGAGCGACCAGAGCCGATCGCGAGCGCCAGAGCAGCGAACGCCAAGGCTGCAAACGCCGCACGTGAGACGCCCCACATCGACGCATTCCGGTCGCCGAGGGTCTGCGCCGCGACCATCGTGGCGGCCGCCGGCAACATGACGATCTGGATGCCTCCGTGCACCGAGGACACAGCTATCGTCGCTGCAAGCCACGGCCAGGCCGGGTCGTTTGCCCGCATAGCTCGCGAGGTACCTATCGCCACGACAGCGACGCAGGCGAACCACGGCAGCTCGAGCATCCTCATCGGCTGCAGCCGCACCAACGTCGCGTGCTGGGTGAAGTGCGCGACGGTTGAGAGGACGAGCGCGGCGGCCGTCCCGCTTCCAATGGCCCGCCACAAGAGTCGCGGACGATCATCCGTCAGACCACCTGCGAGACGATGAGTTACGCACCACGCGAGAACCAGTAACGCGGCCAGCTCAACCCAGGCGGTGATGGGCTGTGCGAACGGAGAGGTGTGCACCATCACGCCCTTCGCGGCAAGGAAGATCTCCGTCTCCTGGTGGTTCATAGACGGCGGCGCAAGGGCCACCTTGTAGGCAGCTGCGGAGGCCGAGAACACCAGCAGGGATCCGAGGAGAGAAGCTGCATACCTTCGACCCGCTCCTCCCGCGATCATGGCGGGCACGAACGCCACCATGCGGTGGAGCGCCATCAGCGGGTGCACCCACACATCCGCGGCATTGATCATCGTGAGGGCGGTGAACCTCCGGCCGACCAGCAGCGCGATCGAAAGAACCATCACGACCTCGCTCACCGAAGCGTGGTTCATCGTCGGGGACCCGATGGCCACGCCGGCGGCCGCGACTCCGAGGGGAAACGAGCACCACACGAGCAGAATCAGCGTGAGCAAAAGCCCTTCGTTTTCGGTATCAGTCAACTGGTGCGCGAGGAACATCAGAGCGATGGCGAGAAGGAAACGAAAACACAGGAACAGCCCCATCATGATCGCTGCGAGGTGACCGGCGGACACGTCGAGCAGAACGAGCACGGCAGACAGCGCAACATAGAACCCGCTGCCAAAGCGCCTCAGGGCCTCGACATCTGGATCAACTGCAAACAGGGAGGTGTCGAGATCTTTCGCGACCGGCAGGAGATATCTGCCGCTGTTCCCGAGATCGAACTGGAAGGGATTGAGCACGACGCTCAGGCCGGCGAAAGCAAGTGCGAGCGTCAGGTAAAGAAGGCACCGATTCATGGAGGAACGTCTTGGATCGATGGTGTCGATTGCCTCTCGGCCCGAGCCCCAGTCACCCGGCATGGTCGGACACAACCTCCGCCACCGCCTCGACCACATCCTCCACGTCTGTATCCGACATCCCCGGGTGCAGCGGCAGACTGACGATGCGGTGATAGGCCGCGTGCGCCACCGGAAAGTCATCCGGAGCGAAGCCGTACTTGTCGCGATAGTACGGGTGCAGGTGGACCGGTATGAAGTGAACCGACGTGCCGATGTTCCGCGCCGTCAGCTCCGTTATGAATCGGTTACGGTCGATGGAGAGCCGCTCGAGGTGCAGCCGGATCACGTAGAGGTGCCACGCCGATGACACGTTGCCCCGCTCCAACGGCACCTCGATGGCCGGCACACCTGCAAACGCCTCTGAGTACCTGCCCACGATCTCGACCCGTCGCGTCTGGAAGTCCGGCAGCTTCGCGAGCTGGACGAGGCCCAGCGCCGCCTGCAGGTCGGTGAGGTTGCATTTGAAGCCCGGCAGCACCACCTCGTAGAACCAGGAGCCTCCGGCCTGGTAGCGGGCGTGGGCATCGCGGCTCATGCCGTGCAGCGCCCACGGCCGCGCCCGATCCACCACCTCCTTCGAACCCGTCAGCATCCCGCCCTCGGCTGTGGTGAGGTTCTTGGTGGCGTAAAAGCTGAAGGCGGTGAGATCGCCGATCGCGCCCACCGTGCGCCCGTTCCAGATCGCCGGCAGCGCGTGCGCGGCGTCCTCGAGCACCACGAGATCGTGGGCGGCAGCGATCTCCAGCAGCGGGCCCATGGCGCAGGGGTGGCCGTAGAGGTGCACCGGCAGGATGGCCTTCGTCCTCGGCCCGACCGCCGCCTCCACCGCCACCGGGTCGATGCACAGCGTCTCCGGCTCCACGTCCACCATCAACGGCGTCGCGCCCACGTGCTCGATGACGTGCACCGTGGAGCAGAAGGTCATCGGCGTGGTGATGACCTCGTCGCCCGGCCCGACCCCGAGCGCTGCGAGGCCCACCTGCATGGCGGCTGTGCCCGACGCCACGCCGAGCGCCGCCTCCGCCCCCACGAACTCGGCGAACTCGCGCTCGAAGCGCGCCACCCGCGGCCCGGTGGTGATCCACCCCGAGCGCAGCGCCGCCGCCACCTCGGCGATCTCGTCCTCGCCCACCGCGGGCGGCGAAAAGCCCAGGAACTCGTCACGCATCGGACACCTTCACCAGCACCCCCAGCAGGTGGCTGCGCACGAACGGCAGCCGCTCGAGAATGGTCGCCAGCGTCCAGCTGACGGGCGCCACGGCCCGGGCCAGCGGCGGCGCCAGCGTCACCGACCGCACGTGGTGCTCGAGCTCCGGGAACAGCGCATTCAGCTCGCCGCGCCCTATCCCGCGAACGTTCGGGTTGGCCGGGTTGTCCACCCGGAAGTCGTACCACAGCAACGCCCCGCCCGGCCGCAGTACTCGGCAGATCTCCTCCGCCACCGCGCGCCGCACCTGCTCATCGAGGATCGACGTGAAGACAGTCGATGCCACCACCAGCTCGAACGACGCGGCGGCCCACCCCATGGAGGCGGCGTCGCCCACCCTCAGGTCCGCCCCCGGGAACGCGGCCTGTGCGACCTCCGCCCGCTCGGTGTCGAGCTCGATGCCGTGCAGGTCGAAGCAGCGCAGCCCCCAGCCCATGAGATCGGCCAGCCAGCCCAGCCGTCCATAGCCGACCTCCAGCACCGGGTCGCCGGCCTCGGGGAAGACCCGGAGCCGGTGCAGCATCCGAGCCGCCGCTCGCCGTCGGCCCTCGCGCATGAAGAGCTCGGCCGGGGCCCATGGCGCATAGCGGGTCGAGTCGACCTCGCAGTCGCGCCGTGCGTTCTCCTCGAGCATGCGCTGCGACTCGGGACGCTGCGAGGTCACTGCGAGTCTCCGACCATCACCCGCTCGCCGTCGACCAGGGTCGTGCGGTCACCCCACCGGTTGGCAAAGCGGACGAGCCCCCACAGAAAGCCCGAGCCATACGCAATGTGCAACGTCGCGAACACCAACGGCAGCAGCGGCAGCAACGACCACCCACGCCGGGCCGCCAGCGCTACCGACGCAGCCAGGTTGGCCGCAACGTAGGAGCCGAGAACGAGCCCGAAGGCCGCCCACAAGACCGGCGCCACGAGGCCGAGCGCGAGGCTCGCCAGCAACGCGAGCACGAACAGCGCCGGCACGAACTGGCGCGGCTGCATCTGCCGCGGGTGTTTCTGCATCACCCGCACCTTCCAGAAACCGTACTGGAAGTACTGCCGCCACAGCGAACGCAGCGTTCCACGGCTCTGGTAGACCGAGCGGATCTCTGGGCACAGAACGACCTTGCCGCCAAGCTCACGCAACCGAAAGCAGTGCTCGTCGTCCTGGTTGCGCACCAGCTCCTCGTCGAATGGTCCCACCGCCTCGAGCGTCGCCCGAGGCCAGGCCGGGAAGGCCACCGTGTCCACCTCGCGCTCGCGCGACGTGCCGACCCGGAACCCCGAGCCGCCGACGCCGAAGAGCGACGACATAGCGGCCGCGATCGCCCGCGCCGTCCGGCTCGTGCCGACGGTTTCGATCGGCCCACCCACCGTCAGCAGCCGGCCCTCGCCCATGCCGTGACGTTCGAGCGCCGCCACGCAGCAGGCGACGAAGTCGGGCGCCACCTCGCAGTGACCGTCCACCCGGATCACCACCTCGCCCCGCGCCTCGGCGATGGCCCGGTTGAGCCCCGGCGCGACGATGCCGGTCGAGTTGTCGATTACGCGGAGGTTGGGATACGCCTCCGCCAGCTCTTCCAGCGCCTCCCGCGTCCCGTCGTCGGACATTCCGTCGGCGACGATCACATCGAGGCGCTCCACCGGCCACTTCTGCGCCAGCACCGCCCCCACCGAGCGCGCGATGAAGTCCCCCTCGTTGCGCACTGGCATGACGACAGAAACCAGACAATCAGCCATCGGGCGCCTGACGGCCTGACATGACCTCACGATACAGACCCAGGAGCTGCGTCTTCACTGCCTGGTGACTCAGGCCGGCAACGGCTTCCCTTCCTGCCGACTGGAGCCGCGGGACTCGCAACACCTCCTCAACCGCGCGCGAGATCTCTTCGGGGTCAGCCGTGCGGCACAGGCGGCACCCGGGCACGCCATGCAAGCGTTCAACGACGTCCCCGACGGGCACGCTCACAATCGGCAGCCCGCAGGCCAGGGCCTCCTTCACCACCGTCGGCGAGCCTTCGTGGAACGAGGTGAGCACGAGGACATCACATGCGTTCATGTACAGCGGCACCTGAGAGTGTGGTTTGCCGTGCAGGGTAATGAGCTGTGCCTCGATCTCGGGGCTCAACCTGGAAACCACGTCAGCCGCAAGGCCGTGACGCTTGATCGGGTTGGCCGGGTCGCCGGCGAAGAGCACGAACCGACTGTCGTTCGGGAGACCGAACGCCGCCCGTGCCTCGGCCATCGGCCGCGGTGCGAACGCCTCGAGGTCGATGCCACACGGAATGACCTCTGGGACGACTCCGGCGGGCAGCATGACCCGCAGGTGCTCTGAAACGACAACAACCTTCGCCGCCCGCTGCGCGACGAGGCGGCTGATCGCCCTCAGCAGTCGCCCTGCCGGCGTGGGCCGGCCGTCGGGCCGGGGCAGCCCCTCGAGGTCGCTGCCGTGGAAGGTCACGACCAGCGGCACCGGGCACGGCAGCGCGACCAGACCGCCTTGACCGAAGTGCGCGTGGACGAGATCGAAGCTGCGCAGCTGGTGCCGCGCGCGCAGACGAAGCCAGGCTGCTGCGTAGCGCAGCGGGTTTGCCCGGCCGCGAAACGCGAAGACCTCGATCTCCACCCCGGCCGCGCGCAGATGCTCCACCTGCTCGACGAGGAAGGGCACGTCGTGCGGGCGCTGCGGCGACGGCCACTCACTGGTGACAGCGAGGACTCTCAACGCCGTCCTGCTCTCGGCAACGGCAACCCGGAACGGGGCGGACCTTTCCACCGGCCGGGCAGCTCAACCGATCCGATCATCAGCACCGCGTAACCCAGCCCGAACATCAGCGCCGGCGCCGCCAGGCGCATCGCCGAGTGCCCCATGTAGAGCAATGCCCAGGCCATACAGGCAAGGCCAATGCCTTTCTCCGGCAGTGGCTCCTTCCGCCTCCATCGGCCCCACGCCATCCAGGCCAGCAGCACGATGGCGATAACGCCGAACGAGCCGTGTTCTGCCAGCAGTCTGGTGTACTCGGTGTGGGCGTTCGACGCCTTGAAGGTGAGGGCATGTGAAGCGTACGACTGCCCCGGGCCGACTCCCAACAAGGGGTTCTCCAAAAAGACGATCCAGTCCGCCTTCATGATCTTGTCGCGTCCCGTCAACTCTGTCTCGACCATGCGGCGGGCCGCGATCCCACCGCTTATCTGGTCACTGACAGGGACGACGACGAATCGAAAGACCACGAACCCGACGATTGCAACTGCGAGGAGAACACCACGCCGCCGTCGGTCACGGACGAGGAACCAGGCCGCCACGAGCATCGAGCCGGCCGCCGTCCACAGCCCCCCTCGCGAAAAGCTGAGCACCGTCTGCGCACCCAGCCACACCCCAAGCGCACCGAGACCGAGACGAACACCACGCCTGTGCGGTCCGATCAGGAGCAGCACGAAGACCAGAAAGAGACCCAGCCCGAGCACCGAGGACACCTGGTTCGAGCCGATGCCCGCCGTCGTCGCCTTGCCACCCACCGCAATGAGGCGCGGGTCCGCCCTCAGCGTGCCGAAGGTGGCGAGAAAGGCCAACCCGACGACGGGCCCAAGCGCGACCACCGACAGCCGCACCAGAAGGTGCCGGTCGACGGTCATTCCCGACAAGAACACAACCGCCAGGCCGAGCGCCACCGGGCCGCTGAGGTTGAAGGCCACTTCCTGCCGGTTGAAGTACGGAAGCACGGCGAGCGACGGCGCCATGCAGGCGATGACGACGACCCCCCGCCACTCGATACGTCCCCTGACCCGCTGCAGCACCGCGATGCCGAGGAGCAGGATCAGCACGTACTTTCCATACTCCCAGAAGACGCGGGCATCCGTGCCCCGCCACACCAGCTCGGCACCCACCACGTAGGCCGCGACGATCATGACCCGCTCGCTGGTGCGCCGCTTGGTGAGGGCAAGAAGCCCTGCGAGCAGCGCGGCGAGCGCCCACACCGTCGCCACCGGCCAGTACCGCTGCGCGGCCGCGGCAAGCACGACGTGGGCGCCGAAGTGCAGGACCATCCACCGCGGCGTCGCTTCGAGCGGCATGACTCCCGAACGACCCGAGGCAACGGTGGCGAGCCGAGTCGCCCATGGCGCAGCAGCGTGCCTCATCTCAGGGTTCATCGTTGTCGCTGTCCCCGAGCACGAGGTGAAGATCCGCGCTGCCGATCGCCGCCTGCACAGCCGCATCGGAGGCGCTCCAACAGAAGCGCGCTCGGCTCGCGACGAAGAAACCGGCCGAGCGAAGGCGGCGCGAGAGTTCCGGGTGGGCGCCCATGGAGGTGACCTGGCAGGCGCCGAGCGAGTGGGCGTGCTTCGCCGCCGCCATCAGGGCGTCGTGCACCACTTCCGCGTCGCGAAGATCGCCGAACAGATCCAGGACCCTGGCCACGGTCTTTCCCCCGCGCTCGAACACGCGGATCACCACGACGACCCGAAGCGCGTCTCCGGTGCCGGCGCCGACAACGAAGATCTCGTCACGATAGGGGGCGTCCAGGTAGCGCCAGCGCAGATATTTCGCGTCGCGAGGGGTCGTCACCACGGCCGACGGCCGGGCGTTCGCGAACACGGCAGCCAGTTCATCTGCGTCCCAGCGGTCCAGCATCCGGCTGAATCGGGGTTCGTATGTCTCCAGCCTCTGGCAGAGTCTCCTTCCGGTCGGGGCTGCGGCCACCGCCGCCAGCCGCAAGACCGCCCGATATCCCGCGGTTCCTGCACGGTCCCTGGCGATCTGAAGAGGGCGAAGAGGCATCATGCGGAGTTCGAGATCCTCGCGCACCCCCCAACCGTGCCCGCGGTGGATCTTCGCCGCAAGGGCGTTTGGAAAGCCGACGATCAGCGGCGCGGCCGCCCGCACCTCACGATCGAAGGCGGCCTGCAGTCCGCGTCCCCGGTGCGCCGGGTCGACGACCAGGTCCACCCACCACGCCGCATCGATCTCCTCGCCTCCAACCTGCATGGTTGTGGGAATCACGGCGCAGTACGCCACCACCTCGCCGCCCTCCTCGATCACCCACCGGTTGCCGGCGCCCCGGTGCCACCAGTCGCCGTGCTTGTCGAGGAAGGCTGCCTTTCTCTGCCGATACTGCGCACGAAGGAACCTGCCAAGTGCCTCACGATCGACCTCGCCCGCTGCACGCACGAGTGGATCGCTCATGCCCCGGCTGCCCTCTCCAGCGCCTCGCGGTACGCCGCCTCGACCCGCCGCGCAGCCAGGGCGCAGCTTCTTTCCTCGGATACGAGCTCGCGCGCCTCAATCACCATCCGGAAGGCCTCGGCGGGCTCGTCGAGCACCTTGAGCATTGCTTCCGCGAACGCCGCCTCGTCGCCCGGCGGCACGAGGTGCCCGGTTTCGCCGCGTCGCACGACCTCCGGCACTCCACCCACGGCCGTCGCGATCACCGGCACCCCTTCGGCCATGGCCTCGAGCACCACATTGGGCATGCCCTCGCTGTTGGACGTCTGGCACACTGCAGCCATGCCGCGCATGAGCCGGCGCACGTCGGGCCGGAAGCCGGCCAGGATGATCTTCCCTCCGACCCCGAGCCGCTCGATCTCTCGATCGAGCTCCGCCCGCGTCGCCTCCTCGCCCGCCAGAGTCTCGCCGACGATCACGCCGCGCGCTTGCGGGCGCTGGGCGATCACCCTCGCCAGCGCGCGCACGAACAACGCCTGGTTCTTCGCCCGTCGGATGTTGCCGATGCTCCCGAACACCATCTCACCGGCCGCGAACCCCAGCTCCTCGAGGCCGCACGCTCCGGCACCGTCGCCCTCCTGCAACGAGGGCTCGACGCAGTTCGGCAGCAGCATCACCCGCGGCCGGGCGAGGCCGAGCTCCTGGAGCTCGTCGACGAGCGCCTGAGAGTTGACGACCACACGTTGCACCGAGCGCAGGGCGGCGCGACGGTACCAGCCGGGAAGCGAACGGAAGCCGGGCAGCGAGGTCGAGCCGCGCAGCGAGCCCCAGCGCACTGGTGCACTGGCCAGCCGGCCGCCCCACGCCGCATAGGGGTTGTCATGCACCGTCCACGAGTGGATGACATCGGGGCGCAGCCGCCGTGCCTCGCGGGCCGTGAACGCGAGCTTCCCGAGTGGCCCGCGCACCGTGCCGGGCATTACACGGACGCCGATGCCGGCCGATTGCAGCTCGGCAACATGGTCGGCATTGGGACTGGAGTGGAAGACGATCACGTGCGGTTCCCACGCGGAACGATCGAGGTGCATCGCGACCGACTGGAGCTGCCCCTCGCTGCCGCCGTAGCCGAGCTGGCCCACCAGGTACAGCACCCGCAGCCGCCGGGTCACCTCCGCACTCCCACTCACCGGTCCCGCGCTGCCCGAGCTCATGCCGCCGCCACACTCCCGGTCAGCGGTTGATCGTACAGTCCGCTGAGCTTCGCCGCCAGGTACCAGGGCTGCGAGGCATGGATGCCCACCCTCGAGATGGCCAGGTGAGCCGGCGCGATCGGCAGCCGGCCCTCGACGAAAGCGGCCCGGAAACCGGCCTCCGCAACCGCAGACGCAACCCGCTGGTCCGCATCACCGAAGGGGTAGGCGAAGAGGTCGACCGCGGCGGCGAGCACCCCCTCCAGTGCTTCCTTAGAGCCAGAAATCTCTGCTTCAAGCCTTCGGTCGTCGAGGGTGGTCAGGCGTGGATGGGACACCGAGTGGGCGCCGATCGTTACCAGGCCGCTCGCCGCACAGGCGCGAAGATCGTCCTCGCCCATACCATCGAGCAGATCGCGGGCGATCCCGGGCGATGCGGGGCCGTCCTCACCCAATGCCCCCTTCGCAGCCCCCTCGACAAAACCGAGCCTCGGTGCCCCCCGCCCGATGTGCTGCGTCGCCACGAAGAACACCGCCGGCGCCCGGAACCGCATCAGCAGCGGCAGCACCACGTCGTGATTGTTGGCGAAGCCGTCGTCGAACGTGAGCAGGACACCGGGCGCATCCGACGCCAGAAGCTCCTCGGCGCTCAGGAACCGGAAGCGTCCCGCAAGCCACCGCAGGATCCGGTCGAGATCGGACGCCACGAGCGATGGCCTGACGGGCGCCGGCAGCTCCGGGTAGGGCCGCGAGGGCACACCATGCAGCTCGAGGACGAAGCGCCCGCGGGTGGCGAGAAGCCGCCGCGCGAGCGCGCTCAGGCCGGCCAGCCAAAGCGCAAACGCTGTCCATCGCGCGGTCTTGGTGCTCACTTCGCCGCCCCTGCCCGACGTCCGTCATACCGGGCGCCGTCATTCAGCGGCCGGCCCCAGGCGGCCTCCAGGCGCTCGCCGATGAGATCGCGCCAGCGCTCGAGGGTGTAGCCGCGGGCCCTCCCACGTGCCGCACGGCCCATCGCCGACATCCGTCCCGGGTCACCGGCGAGCTGGATCACCGCCTCGGCCACATCCTCCGCGCTGGTCCCGGCAAGCAGTTCGCCGCAGCCGTCGGCCAGCAGGTGGGGCAGCACCGAGACCGGTGAGGCCACCACCGGCAGCCCGCAAGCCATCGCCTCGAGCACGGCCTTCGGGAAACCCTCGGCAACCCGGGTCGGAAACAGAAAGAGATGCGAGCGGCACAGCGTCTCGATGACGGCTTCGTGGTTCAGGTTGCCGGTGAAGGTCACAGCGTCGGCAACCCCGCACCGCCGAGCAACGGCCTCGAGATCGGCCCAAAACGGCCCATCGCCGACGACCCGCAATGTGCTCTCGGGTACCTCCTGACGGATGGCCGGCAACGCTTCGACACAGGCGCGGGCATTTTTCTGAACGGTCAGCCGCCCCACCGTCACCAGCCGCAGCGGTTCACCCGTCAGCCAGGCCGAAGCCGGCACGATCCCCTCGATCTCAGCCTCACTCAGACTGGTCGCGAAGATCCACTGGATCGCCGAATTGCACGGCTCGGGCGGTTCGGGCCCACCGCCGGTGGCCATCACCACGACTCTGCCGCCCGCGATCCGCGGTAGCAGCCATGCGAGGAAGCGGTTGGCGAGCGTCGAGCGGTCTCCCCAGGTTCCGCAGTGGCGCACGAACAGAGGCTTTCTACGGGTCAATGCAGCTATAATTGCCAGAACGCCAATATCTCCTGGCACCGGAACGTGAATCGCGTCCGCAATCTTGATTTCACGCCATAGGGGCCCACCGTTAAGGGCCATCCACGGGACGAGCGCCACTTTTCTGATCCAACCAGCGCCCAAGGGCTCGGGCAGGGTCGAGACTCCCACGAGATCATTCGGGACGACACTGAACCCTTGGACTGCCGGGCCGCGAGCCAGCATGAGGATGGCATTCAAGCGACCAAAAACAACGGCCAGCGATTCGACTTGTTGGGCGAACCCGCCAGTTACACCGAATCTCTCCGGGTCACACCCGACTTTCCAGCATCTCTTTGTCGAGACGATGAGCACGCGCAAGATCACATCCTCGTCGCGTCGTAACCGTACCGTTCAAGATGAGTCGCCAATGTACGTGTGAGCATTTCTCGTTGCTGTGCGTCGAGGTCTAACCTCCACTTCGAGTTCGCGTCACGAAAATGGAACCGATTCAATGCGCTATCAAAATCACGGTCCACCTTCAGATCGCAGTGTGCACAAACTGCCTCGAGAGTCTCTCTCGGCTCTGCGCACAGATCCTCGTAGCGAACCTCCAGGAGGAGCGGCCCCGCGAGATCTCGTGTTCGTTCAAGTGCGTCCAGCATCATCTTCCACTGGATCCCTGCCAGCACCACGAACGAATGGCCTGAATCCAACCATTCCTTTTCATAGGCCGCTGGGAGTGGCCCCCATCGCCAGTTCTCCGGCCCTCGCCAGCCCATCCAAAAGGCCACCTTCATCAACGAGTTGGCAACAGCCCTTCCATCACGAACCAGATGGACGAAGTAAGCGTCCGGGAATACCTGCTTGAGGAAGCCGATGCGCGGCCAACCCGTGATCTTCATTAATAAGCGCTGCCGCTGCCCGCATCTCAGCTCCCCCAGCCCCCTGGTCACACGCTCGCTGACATATGGGGTCACGTCGGACTCACACAAATCGCGGATCGGTCTCCGAAACCCAGGGAACATCAAGTCCCAGAACCCGTAGGCTTCGGCTGGAGCGACCTTCCACCGGAGCACGCTCCCCAGAACGGGGACATCACACCCGAGGACTACTGATCGATTCGCTCTCGTTCCAGAAGGAAGTCGATCGAGCACATTCGAGCACCACGCCACCTCCTGCTGATAAGAAAGCAACTCATGAAGAACCGTGGAGCCGCTCCTACCGGATCCGATGAGGAAGATGGGCTTGTCAGTCATCGGTGACGTTCACTCATGAGAATTGAAGACATGGGGCTTCCGTTTCGTCCGACGCGAGGTTGACAAGTTGATGGGCCAGGTCCTTGTAGGACTTCTCGAAAGAGTAAAGGTAGACAACTCGCTGGAAAGCGGATCGACTCAAGCGAAGGGACACCGACTCTGAGCTAATGACCTTGACGACCTTTTCCGCCATCTTCGCGGCGGATACGGCGAGTTCGATTTGCACCCCGTTGTCGAACTCCATTCCCGCCACACAATCCGGCGACGCGACAACCGGGACCCCAACTGCCATGGTTTCTATGATCCTGCTGCGAAATCCGTACGACCCTGACCATGGACAAAGCACAACCGAAGCCGACGCGAGCATCGAGGCGATATCCTCGACGAACCCAGTCACCCGCACTCTTGGGTCTTTCGTCTCCAACTCGAGAATCCCGGGCGGCGGATTGCTGCCCACGATCCAGAGCTCGGCTTCAGGCACGGTTCGCCAGATAATCGGCATCACCTGTTCGAAGCAGAAGAGCGCATCGCGCTGGTTGTGGGGGCTCCCGAGCCCGCCGTAATAGGCAACGCGGGGCGGCTGGACCGGCGCCCAGGAGTACGCCCAGAGCTGGAGATCGACACCCATCGGGGTGAAGATGATTTGAGGGTCCTCGCCAAAGAGGTCCCGCACGTAGCGATCCTCGTCCCGGTTGATCGTGATGACGGCGTCGAAGCCGCGCCAGGCGCGCTCCTCCTTTTCGCGGTACCGGGCCACCGCCAGATCTCGAATGAACGATGGCATCCACCCTTTGGCCCGAAGCTGCCGATCGTAGGACCGCCACAGAATGTCGTGCATGTCGAGCACGCAGCGGGCGCCCGAAGCCCGAACGAGCGGCACGGCGGCGGCCGCGTGCCAGTACTCCAACACCGCGAGATCGAATTTCCGACCGCCGATCGCTGAACGGACGCGATACGGCGCCAGCTCCAGCTGCCCCACGATGTAGTTCGAGCGCTTGAGGCCGGTCGCGGCTGCGTAGAGCACCGACGCCACCCGGTGCACGAGGCGGTGGACCTGCGACCTTCGATACAGCGACGGCAGCACGATTACTTCGTCGCACAGGGTCAGCAGGCGATCCCTTGTTGCGTCCACCTCGTCCGCGGCAGCGACCGTGAGGAACGTGGCGTGAAAATGCCCGCGGAACGCAAGCAGCTTGTTTCTCACCCGTTGCTGCTGGCCGGAGTGGCCCGGAAAAGGGTGCACCGCCGAGACAACGACCAGCCGCGGCTTCGACGAACCAGCCTCAGTCATAGCCGAGCGCACTCCTGGCTTTCGCGGTGCCCTCCAACACTGCGCGGCGCTCGGCTGCGTCGAGTCGTTCCTCCTGGATTCGATTGATGGAGGCCTCGAAGAAGCGTGCAGCCTGGGCTCGGCCCATCCAGTGGTGGCGGCCCTCGGCGAGATCGCTGCCGTAGGTCCCGTCGGCGCGGAAGTGGCCCTTCGCCTTGAAGCGCAGCTTCGGGCAGGCCTGCGGGTCGAGCCCGGCCAGCGCCTGAACCCGCTGAGCCGATTCCCACGGGTGCTCGACGATGTCCTCGAACCGCACCAGATAATAGTCATGAAGCCTGGAGGCATCGGCAAACATCTTCGAGGCCAGGGAATTGAAGAACGCCACGAACTGCTCCGGCCCGGCCGTGATGCCACGCCTCCGGTGGCTCTCGTACAGCGCCAGCGGGTGGCGCGTGAGCGCGAAAAAGGTGGCGTCGGGATACACGGCGAGGAGCGGGTCGGTGAGGAAGGAAAGACCGTTGTTGTGCTTGGCCACCAGACGGCACGCCTCGACCTCGTCCGCGGTGTAGATCTCGTTCTCGGTCTTGAACCTCATCTCGTCGTCGGTCAGCGTCTTCATCTTCCAGCGCGCGAGCGTCGCATCCATGAGTCGTGCCGCGCGCCGGTTGAGCAGCCGGCGCTCGCCGAGAAACCACTGGTCGAAGAACCGCGGCTGGCCTGAGAGTGCTGCAAAAGCGATCCCCGAGATCGTCGGCCGGCGCCAGCTCGTGCCGAAGATCACCAGGGTTTCATGAATCGGGGAGCACGTCTGCGGGTGGCTCAGGAAGAGATTCCAAAGGATATTGCTGCCGCCGCGGGAAAAGCAGTTGAGGAAAATGGGCGCGGCGCCCGCCAGCGACCTACCCTGCTGGTGGGCTCGTGCACTAACCACGATCCTGGCCAAGGCTCAGAAGGACATCAGCCACTCGCTGGCCACCTTTACTGTCCAGAAGTGAACCGAATTCCTGTGTCACGAACTGGCCGCGACGAGTCCTCATCTGATGGTCACCGAAAATTCCACGCCTCAGCATCTCGCGCATGTCTTCCTCGGACCTCGCCACCATCACCGCCCCGCTCTGGGCGACAGGACGGTAGTGGTCGAAGCGGATGTGGCGCTGGTATCCCAGGCACCAGGGCAGGTTCGAGCCGGGCGGGTCGAAGTCGAGGTTGATGACCGGTTTGTCGAGCATCAGCAGCTCGAGGCTCACGGTCGACGCGGCGTTGATGCCGAGGGCGCAGTGGCGCAGCAGGCTGCTATACAACGCGAGGTCGTCCTGGCGCGGAGTCAGCGACTGCGGATCCCACGAGGCGCGTGGGAAGACGACGTCCTCGATGCCGCGCGCGGCGAGGGCCTCCATCTCCGGGCTGGTGTCCTTGATGTTGCAGCGGACCACGAGCTGCGGTCGCCACTCGGGATCCATCTCTCGCAGGAGGTTGATCACCAGATCGACGTGGCGGTGCTCCTCGAAGAAGTGGTGCGCGATGCCGGCCGTGTACAGCACGTAGGGCCGCGCGGGATCGATGCCGATGCGGCGGCAGAGCCCCTCGCGCCCGAGGTCGTACTCCGGCTTGAAGTGATAGTCGAACTGCGGCGTGCCGGTCACGTGCACGTGATCGGCCGCAATCTTCGGGTAGATCCCGAGCAGCTGCCGCTTCATGCCCTCGTGCCACACTAACCAGTGGTCGTAGGGCACGAAGATGCGGCTGCGCGAGGTCAGGTTGTCCCACGAGAAGATGAAGCCCGCGGTGGTGCTCCCCATGCGGTTAGCCACCTTCAGCGGCAGCTCGCCGGCTATGCCGTGGATGTGGGAGCAGTTGAAGACCAGGTCGGGCTTGAGGCGTTCGAACAGCGCCTCGAACTCGCGGGTATCCGAGGTGTGCAGCGAGGCCCGCTGCTCGAGGCGCGTCAAGGCCCGCAACGCCGGCCGCCACGCCAGCGCCCGCGCCGAGGCCTTGACGAGTGCTCGCTGCAGTCGCTTGCCCTGCTCCGCCGCGCGCCGGTCGCGCAGCTCCCAGTTGTTCTTCGCCACCTCGGACCACAGCCGGCGGTCGTGGGCGTTCTCCACCAGCACCCGCAGCCGCGACACCCACGGCGCGGGCGGGTAGTGACGCAGCGGGATGATCTCCTCGACGTGCTCGCGCACCCCCGCCAGCAGGGCCTCGTCCTCGACCACCGACAGCACGCTCACCCGCGCGAATTCCGCGAGGACAGGCAGTGTTTCCGAGTAGAGAAAGTTGCGAACCGCCTCGCCGCGCGGGACGACAAGGAGAACATGTGCGGATTTCAAAGGAATCAACTCTCGGTAGTCTGAGTCGACCGAAGCCTTCATTCGATCGAGGAGGCCTTAATCCACGTAACCGAGGCTCTCGTTAAATTCGCCGGCAATTCTCTCAAATGTGCGCACTTGTTCTTGCGTCAGCCTTTTGCGCCATTCTTCGGTATTCTCGATGGTCTTCTCGCGGCGCAATCGCATCTCATTTCCCATCACATGCTGTTTGCCCGTATCGATCTGCGCCGTTAAGGGGCATGGTTCAAGGCCCGCGAATTCGAACAGCGATTCCATTGTCCCGCTAACATCAGCGCAAAGATCCTCATAGCGAAGCACATGAAATTCCATAGGTCCGACTCGTAAGAAAGTCTCCTGCGTCCTGCGCATCTTCAGCCATTTGCGCACAACATCTTCGGCCTCGCGACCCGGCTGCCGCCGCAAGACGGACCAGAGATAGGCCCGGCCATCCCGCAACAGGAGAACGGGACGAACATCGAGTTCCGGCGAAGCTGTCAATAGAATGTAGTGCTCAAGGCTCTTGGATGAATCAACGAATAGGCGCTTCCCGCTGTGAGAAAGGACCGCCTCAATCAGCGTCACGTTTGCTGCAAGCACTGACGAGAGTCTCGAAGTACCGATCGATGGCATGAGCCGCCAAACACCGGATCTCCGATAGGGCGAATTGGTTTTCATCGCGAGCCGATTCAAGAGCCCGTGACGAAACAGCTGGAAGTTCGTGAAACGAAGAACGCGGATGCTCGCGGGCACCTTCGCTTCGACTTCACTTCGTAGCAATTGCCAAAACTCGCAAGAAGAAAAGGGCTTCCCACAAGAGCACAAGCTGCTGCCTCTCACCGAGTTCGCCAAGGCTTTGTCGGAGAACTTCTTACGTTCCCCAATTGTGGCTACGTCAGGATGAGACGCCGCCAGGTACGTGAGTAATGTGGACCCAGAGTACGAGGGCGCAATGAAGTACAGAACAGGGTATGGGGCCTTATGGTCCCGCATTCTATCCGGAAAGCCCATCAGTCCCACCGAATTTAAATTCACAGGATTGTCTCGACGGCTTCATTCGGAGTTCTTCCTCCGCAACCTCTTCATGGGCTCGAGCTCGCTGTCGAACACCCGCTTTTCGCCGTCACCCAGGGAGGCCTCGACGACGCGAATGTCCCGCACGAGCCGCATCAGGCCCCAGGGCTCGACGGAGGCGGCCTGGTCGCTGCCCCACATCGCGCGGTCAAGCGTGATGTGGCGCTCGACGAAGGTCGCACCGAGGACCACCGCGCCGACGGTCGTCTGCAGGCCGACCTCGTGGCCCGAGTAGCCGATGGGGACGTCGAACTCCTCCTTGAGGGTTGCGATCATCTTCAGGTTGAGCTCCTCCGGCTTGCACGGGTAGGTGCTGGTGCTGTGGGCGATCAGCAGCCGCTCGCGGTCGAACAGGGAGGCCGCGTGGCGGATCTGCTCCATGGTCGACATGCCGGTCGAGAGGATGACCGGGCGGCCGGTGCCGCTGATCTTCGCCAGCAGCGCGTCGTCGGTGAGGCTCGCCGACGCCACCTTGTGGCATGCCGGCTCGAACCGCTCGATGAAGTCCACCGACGCCTCGTCCCAGCACGAGGCGAACCAGGCGATGCTCTTGTCGCTGCAGTAGCGATCGATGACGCCGTACTCGGCCTCGCCGAACTCGACGCGGCGCCGGTACTCGAGGTAGGTCATGATGCCCCAGGGGGTCTCGCGCTTCAGGTCGCGCTGCTCCGCGGGCACGCACAGCTCGGGCGTCCGTTTCTGGAATTTGACGGCGTCACAGCCTGCGAGAGCCGCGGCGTCGATCAGCTTCTTCGCGATCTCGAGGTCGCCGTTGTGGTTGATGCCGATCTCGGCGATCACATAGGCCCTGCAACCTTCCCCCACAGCTCGATCGGCAATCATGACTCTATTACTCATGTTGACACCCAATCCTGAGGTTGCAAATCACCAGTCTGCTTCGCCATAAAACTGAGCCGCGACTTTCGCCGTACCCACACGAACTCTCTCAACCTGGCCCGGAGATAAGCGTTGCTTCCAGCTACCCACGTTCTTCCGACTGTCGATCCGCAAGAAGTGATGGCCTGCTTCAAGCGGGATTTCGGAATATCGCGTGGAGTAGAAGTACTCTTTCATTCGCCTCTCACAACCCTTGGACAGGTGAAGGCCAAGCTCCTCAAACAATGTTCGGAAGGTACTCTCGGGCTCTACCGACACGTCTTCATGTCTCAAAAATAGCCAATCTGGATTCGATTTCCGGTATTGATCCACGACAGAGTAGAAAAGGTTCCACGCCAGAATCGCTTCATTGAGAAGATCGCCGTTTCGCGCGTGTCTGACCCTCTGCATCTCCTCTCGATATGCAGAAAGGTGATCCCGCATCAACAGGGGCTGGTCGAGGAGATCTTCTAGTGGGGGACGGTGCCCATATCTCAATAGGCTACTAACGAAAGCTGCCGGATGCCTAATCATTACAATAACGTTCAGGTCGTACCGTGAAGCTAGCCATTCAGCGGAAAATAGCGCGATGGGATCTTTCACGATAGGCGTGTATTTCAGCAGCCGCCCGATAGTCCACTGCATGGGCTTCCTCAGTGGAGGGGACCATCGCGATCTTCTTCCCCGATATCTCAGCTCCTCAATTAGCCCATATCGCAGATCGAAAAGTCGGTCAAAATGAGCTTCAAATTCACGACCATTCTCTTCACAGATGTAGGTGAACCAACGGTTTACCTCATGTCCGAAAACGCCGGGGCGGTACTTCGTTTTCAGAGGCTCATTTATTAGAATCGTCCGCGGCGCGAGGGAAAGAACTGTCCCGACCCAGGTGGTCCCTGTTCGATTCGCCCCAGTCACCAGCACACGGGAAGATCTCATCCCGGGAATCCACGCTCTCGAGGAGTTGGACCGCCGGCACTTTCCGTAGTGTTCACAATCAGATCAAGTTCGTCGGTTTGACGATCTTGCCAATAGAACCATCTCACAGACTTCGCGCACGGCGCCCATGCCACCCCTGCAGGCCGTGACCCAGCCCGCCGCTTTCCTAACCGGCGTTCTGGCATCCGCCACTGCAATACCGACACCCGCCCACGTCACGCACTCAATATCGTTAAGGTCATTGCCTACGTAGGCCACATGGTCCGGACGCAGGCCGCGTCCCGCGGCCAAGGCCTTGAGCTTTGGCAGCTTGTCGTCGAAGCCCTGATGGCACGTGATGCCCAACTTCCCGCAACGTGCGGCAACAACGGGGTTCGTCTCCTTGGAAAGGACGATGACCTCAATGCCTGCCTGCCGCAGCCGCTCGATGCCGAACCCGTCGCCCCGGTGGCAGATGGCGGACTCGATGCCATTCTGGTCGGTGATGACCCGGTCGTCAGTCATGACACCGTCGAAGTCGAGGACCAGCAGCTCGACGGCGCTCAGGTCCGGCGGCTCGGTCCGCTGCGGCTCGGGCTGCAGGATGCGCTCCATCAGCTCGAGGTCGCCCGGCTCGTCCACCTGGAAGGAGTGCAGGGGGTCCATTTCGTAGACCGCGATGCGGCCGCCGAGGCGGTTCCCGAGCTCGCGCAGAACCCACGGCTTGAAGACGTAGATGGAGCCGTTCTCGAGGAAGTCGTCCCCGATGTCCTGGCGGCGTGGGCGGTGCTCGTGGTCGTAGGTCAGCGAGCGCAGGCCGTCGCCCGAACGCCGCCACACGAATCCGTGAACCGGGCACGCCGAGAACAGCGAGTCCGCGCCGGCGTCGACCAGGGTGGAGATGGCATCGTCGATATCCGAGGGCCGGCGGATCGGGGATGTGGCTTGCAGGAACACCACCAGCGCGCGCTCGTAGCCCTCGGCGTCGCGGAGGTGGTCGAGCGCGTGCAAGAGCGCCGACTCCGACGAAGCAGTATCCCCGGAGATCTCCGCCGGGCGGCGGATGACGTCGGCCCCGCATGCCTCGGCTACGGCGGCGATCTCGTCGTCGTCGGTCGACACCACTACGCGCGTGACACGCTGCGCCGCCAGCGCGTGCTCGACGGTATGGGCGATCAGCGGCCGGCCGGCAAGCGGCTGCAGGTTCTTGCGCGGGATTCCCTTGGAGCCGCCGCGGGCGGGGATGAGGGCGAGAACCTCAGAGCTCATGGGACACCTCTGACAGGGGACGGTTTCGGTACGGCGACGTCTGCGGTCTACGCAGCAGACGCCGCACCGGCTTCGCAATCCCCAGCGCATCCAACCACCGCACAACATAGGTGCGGGTCAGCGCGGCCCGCGCCGACACGAACGGGACGGCGGCCAATGCACGAGCCGAGGCCGGGCCGGGGGCCGTCGCCCGTGCCAGCTTCAGGTACCCACCTGCAAGCTGCCGGCGGGACAGGGCCCGGCGGCGGCGTTTCAGCCGGGCGGGTTCGTCTCCGGGGGCATCACGAAGGTGGAGCGCCGCGAGCTCGCGGCTGAAGGGCAGGATTTCCGCAGTGCTCTTGCTCGCAGGGTGATGCCGGAACGCCGCATAGACCTTGCCCGAGGTGACCACTGGGTAGCAGCGGCAGACGCGGTTCAACAGCTCGCGGTCGAGGACGTAGCGAAGGCTCCCGTCGACGAAGCAACCCACCTGGACGAGCGCCTGTTTGGAAAAGAAGGTGGAAACCTGGTGCAGCCGCCAGCTGCCCGGCTCCGCAATCATCAGGTCCGTCGGCCCCTGCCAGGGGTACCGTGCCGGCACCGGATCGGAGATGACCCGGGAGTTCTCGTCGATGCGCACGAACCCACCAACAACTGCGCCGCAGCCCGGGTTGCGCTCGAAACGCCTCGCGGCATCCTCGAAGGCGCCCGGGAGGAAAACGTCATCGGCACCGATGAAGGCGACCAGATCGCCGGTAGCTCGTGCCAGGCCCTTGTTGATCGCATCTCCCTGGCCACGATCCGATTCACTCACCCACCACGTGAGGTTCCTGCCATGCGCCGCGATGACCTCGAGCGTTTCGTCCGCGCTGCCTCCGTCTACAACCAGCAGCTCCACTTCGCCCCACCCTTGGCTCACCGCCGACTCGATAGCTTCGGACAGGAACCCACCCTGGTTGAAAGAAGGGATGATCACGCTGATTTTCACGCCCACTGCCATTCAGCCCGCCACATCCCGGTCGATAAACTGCTCCCAGAACGCGCGATCATGCTTCGCCCACGCATGGCAGCCGAAGGGCAACCGCCGCCCGTTGAGCTCGTAGCAGTAGCGCGGGAAGCACTCGAAGGAGAACTCCAAGGCCTTGTCGACCGGCGCGATGCGGAACGTCGGATCGAAGAGCCGCGCACGAAAGCTCCAGAACTTGTCTTCGTTGAGAGTGTAGTGGGAAGTGTACCACTCGACACCTCGGCGAGCTTCCCGAATTACACGCAGTGCCTTACTCAATCTCCTTGGATACGCCAACCTCGCCAGATCAGGCATCCATCGTGAGGGCGACAATGCTTTCACGAAGGATGGAACCGTACCCGACGTCAACACCGAAATCATTCCATCAACATTACGGAGCGAAAGACCTCCATTCCCAACACCGAGAATACCTAAACCAGGGCAGGCCGACGATCGAAACCATGGCGCGCCTATATAGTGAAAGTTACCCTCCAAAAAATCGCTTAAATTCTGACCCACGATTAATGCATCGAGCTGGCAGATAAGAATCCAGTCAAAATCACAAAATTTGGCGTAAAATTCATACTTAAGAAGGAGACTACTGTACTGCGATACACCCGCAAAAAATTGTTCATCGAACACCTCGACAGGCCACAACCCGGCGGGGCGATCGACGCCTTCCGGCCCGACCCAACGTATTTCTCCATCAAATACGAACGACCCCAGACGTCGTAATGACACCTGTTCATCATTGGACAGATTTCGACGATAAAACGGAATGATGACACAGGTACTCATCACTCTTCTTTCAACAAGAACTCCAAGACATCTCTCTTAAAATTCTTTCCAACCGTCTTACAGAAGGTAAAAAATTCAAAAGCGCATATGGCGATCGCATACCTATCGAAAAATGGTTCTCTTGGAACACATCTCGAAAATTCATTCTCCCGAGTTCCAATCCAGATTGCGAACACAGTTCACTTAGAAAACCAAGGTCATTATCTAGAATCTCAGACAACCTGACAATCACGGCACGGTCTCTGTTGATTTGAGAATATCGCACGATCCTAGTATTCATAAGGGTCCACATCTTTAGAGCAGAGATTACATCAATCTTCAAACGCTGTTCTGGCCGCATCTTCGACCGACGCACAAGCGAATCGACCACTTCACTGCATTTTCGCCAAACAAAGAGGTGATTCAGACTTGGAATGCACCATCGCCATTCGTCAAGAAACAACGCTGATCGGGGGTCTTTCCAGCCCCAAGCATCCGACCTGGCGTTCCTTAACGTGACAATCTCCTGTGCCTTGTCAAAATCGAACTCGATCTTACTTCTTTGTTTCTCAGAAGTGACTACCCAGCCTTTGGAACGTCTGCAGTTCTTTTCGATGATCCGGATATGAAATTCGACAAAATCAACATCTTCAAAATGACCGAAAATGTTGCCACCGCCCGCTGGCATTACCCTGCCACAATCTATCACAAGGCCACATTTTTTTAGCCAAGATGTTACTACGGATGTGCCTGACCGGTGTGCGCCCGTTACCATTAATATTTGAGGCATAAATAAATTGCCATTTTGTGCTCGTGAATTTTCGCTAAAGTTGAAAAAGGTTCCAAACTATTTCAGGATCGAAGGCGGGACGACGACCTCTGAAATAGTCCATCGTGAGATTGGAGTTATTATGAACATTGATCGAGATTATGTCCTCCGAATATATCAAGTTCTGTTGACCTTGTATGCCAAGAATTACTGAAATGAAATACTGACCGTGAGGAAGGAGTCGACTTGGGACAACGCAGACGGTCCGGTACTCTCCGCTTTGAATGAACTCCTGTTTGGTCAAGTCTTGGTACGAATGAATCAGGACCTGGCCAACTTGATTCGTCAGGATCATTCCAATACGCAGTTTTCGAAAGCGCTTGTGAAGGGTGAAGGTTATCTCCACGCGCAATGACTCTGAAAAGCTCGTCGTGGACGAGGGGGATCCCTCCGAATTCAGTATTCGGACCGCATTCAATGTGACGGTTTTAACTCCTGGGTTTGCATAACCGTTGTTCCACGTAATTTCCCCATCGCCCTTGGCACCAAACGAAAGGTATTTCTGAACGGTTTTCTGGGCGGGACCTGAGCTGACGACCTGGCCTTGATCGAGCAGGAAAACACGGGAACAAAGACGGGTGATGGCGTCCATGCTGTGGCTGACGAAGAGAACCGTCCGTCCACCTTGCGACACTTGGTTCATTTTCCCGATGCACTTCCTCTGGAACTCAATGTCGCCAACCGACAGGACCTCGTCGACCAACAGGATCTCCGGCTCGAGGTGTGCCGCCACCGCAAATGCGAGCCGCACATACATCCCGCTCGAGTAATGCTTGACCGGGGTGTCGAGGAAGGTCTCGATCTCGGCGAAGGCGACGATCTCGTCGAGCTTTCGGTCGATCTCGGCGCGGCGCATGCCGAGGATGGCGCCGTTGAGGAAGATGTTCTCGCGGCCGGTGAGCTCGGGGTGGAAGCCGGTGCCCACCTCGAGCAGGGAGCCGACGCGGCCGTAAATGTCGGCCGCGCCATCGGTGGGCTCGGTGATGCGGGAGAGGATCTTGAGCAGGGTCGACTTGCCGGCGCCGTTGCGGCCGATGATGCCCACCACCTCGCCGCGCTTGACCTCGAAGGACACGTCCTTGAGGGCCCAGATGGTGCGGTCGAGGTCGGCGGCCGAACCCTGGCCGCGGAGCAGGCGGCCGACGCGGCGGAAGGGCGCGGCGAAGGCGTCCGTCAGCGTCTCGCGGAAGGTGCTGTAGCGGGCCTGGGGACCGCCGATGCGGTACATCTTGCCCAGGTTCTCGACGCGGATGGCGACGTCAGACGACATCGGCGAAGCTCTTTTCCATGCGGCGGAAGTAGAAGGCGCCGCTCACCAGCAGGGCGACGGCGGCGAGGGTGGAGACCAGGATCATGGCGCCGGGCCGGGTTTCGGTGCCGAGCAGGGCCCAGCGGAAGCCCTCCACCACGCCGGCCATGGGGTTGAGGCCGTAGAGGGTGCGCCAGGGCTCGGGCAGCAGGCTCGAGGGGTAGGCGATCGGGGTGGCGAAGAGCCAGAACTGGGTCAGGAAGGGCACGGTGTAGCGGATGTCGCGGAACTGGACGTTGAGGGCGGAGAGCCAGAGGCTGACACCGAGGGAGGTGACGAGGGCGAGCAGGAGCAACAGCGGCAGCCAGAGGACGGCGGCGGTCGGGACGATGCCGTAGAACAGCATCATGCCCAGCAGGACGAGGAAGGCGAGGGCGAAGTCGACGACGCCCGAGAACACGCTGGCGATGGGGATCACCAGGCGCGGGAAGTAGACCTTCTTGATCAGGTTCTGGCTGCCCACCAGGCTGTTGGCGCCCTGGCCGAGGCCGGTGGCGAAGAAGGTCCAGGGCACCAGGGCGGCAAAGCTGAAAATGGGGTACGGCACGCCCTCGGAGGGGATGCCGCCGAGCTTGCCGAAGAAGAGGCTGAAGACCACCATGGTCATGAAGGGCTGGAGGATAGCCCAGGCGGCGCCGAGCACGGTCTGTTTGTAGCGCACCTTGACGTCGCGCCAGACCAGGAAGTAGAGCAGCTCGCGGTACTCCCAGAGCTCGTCGAGCTTCAGCGACACCCAGCCGCGGGAGGGGCGGATCCTCGTTATTTGAAGATCGGCGGGCTCAGGGGCGGTGGTGGTTGATTCTGGGTTTGAGGTGGTCATTGGTCGCTACACAAAATTCTTAATCTTGAATTCTCGAGCCTCTTGCAAAATTGACTATAAAAGGCGGGGCAGGCCCCGCCACTACAGGGGAATGTCCTTTGTGGGTAGGGGCGGCACCTGTGCCGCCCGGCGTCAATCAGGCGCCCATCAAGAGACATCGAAGGGAAATTTCGTATTTTGCAAGAGGCTCTTTGAATTTTTAATTCTTAATTTTCGGACGGCTTGTGGAATTCGGATTTCGGATTTCGGATTTGCGGACCAGCCACTCTCGCCGGCTATTCAATGAAATACCCTTTCGAATCGCCAACGGCACGAGAATGGCTCTGAAGGTGGGCTCAAGCCCACCCTACCAGTCCAATCGGTTTGTGGGCCCGGCGTAGAATGGCCCTGGCCCACTTCTGCTTGTCTCGGTGGTCAATTGACGATCTCTCCCGACCAGAGTTCTTCCAGGAACTGGCGCCATGGCTTGATGCGGATGCCGTTCTCGGTCAGCCGCTCTCGTTTTTCGGTACATACGAGCAACTGGCGCCTCGGCTTGTGACTTTCGGAGAACGCTTCCAGGCCCCGCAGATCGGTGCGATCGACCCGATCCGATCCCTTGACCTCGATTGCGACCTCGCCATCCCCGAGAATGAAGTCGACCTCCCGGCCGGACTTTGTTCGCCAGAATCTGATTTTGTAGTGGAGCTCGGAGTAGGCGGCGTAGGCAGCGAGCTCCATGAGGATGAAGTGCTCGAAAGCTCGTCCGAACTGCTCGCCGCGAGGCTGGTTGATCCTCCGATCCAAGATGGCGCCCGCAACACCGACGTCGAAGAGATAGAACTTCGGCGCGCGGGTAATGACCTGGCGGCTTGAACGGCTCGAGTAGGGTTCGACGAATCGACCAAACAGCGTGTCGACGAGGATCTGGTAGTACTCCCGAACGGTCCGCGCATCGACTCCACTATCGCGCGCAATGTTCGCGAAGTTGATGAGCTCGCCATGTGAGTACCCTGCCGCATCCAGGAACCTCGAAAACGCCGGCACGTTGCGAGTCAGACCCTCATCGAGGATTTCCTGTTTGAGATAGTCGTTGAGGTAGGAGCGCAGAAATCTCCGCGCATCTTCCGCCAGGTAATGGGACGGAATCAGTCCGTGATTCAACGCGCGTAGCAAATCGAAATCATCGAGCTCGGCTGAGACGAACGGGAGCATCTCGAAGCGCCACGCTCGCCCTCCGAGGAGATTCGCCTGCCCGTGTTTCAGCTTCCTCGCGCTCGAGCCGCAAAGAACGAACCCGATCTTCTGGTTTTCAATCAGCCACTGAACCTCGTCGAGGAGAGCGGGGACCTTCTGCACCTCATCGAGAATCACCGGCCGGTCTCCGATTTCGGCTCGGTCCGCGATGAGCTGCTCCCTCAGCACGTGCGGCCGAGTCAGGATCTCCATGTGGAGCTCCGTCTGGAGGAAGTCGAACCGCAGGCTTTGCGGGAAACGGGCGTTCAGAAAGGTCGTCTTGCCCACCTTGCGCGCCCCCCAAAGGAACGCGGATTGCCCCGGCGGCAGGTTGAAATCGAGGAATCGCGGGATCTGTTTCATTTTCAGTTGCCTCCTGATGAGTTTAACTGATCAGGAGTTTGGTGTCGATATGGTTCGATAGTCAGGGGGCAGGGCGGGGAATTCTCAATTCTTAATTCTTAATTTCTGAGAGCCACCTGGTGCTACTCCCCTCTGAGCTCTTCCTCGATTCGCTCGGCCACGAATAGCTTGAGAAGGGACTGATAGGGAACGTCCCGCCTGTTGGCCAGGACCTTGAGCCGTTCAATCATCGGCTCGGGAAGGCGGATCGATATCGTCCTGGTGGAGGGCCGCAGATTGGGAAGGGTGAGGTCTTGAGCCTTGCTCCAGTCGATGTGCCGGGAGGAATCTTCCTTGGCCCAGAACTCGCGCTCTCGGTCCTCCGAGGAGAAGCTAGGAATCGGGCGTTTGGCTTGCTTGCCCACGTTGATATTCCTTTCGTTCCGCCTTGTTCATATCTCGAGCCGAGATCACGCGGATGAGACAACCTCGTATGCTCATGTCAAGGTCTCAAAGGGGTGGAGGCGGCGTAGCAGACGGGGTTGACGAAGTTGGGGTGGGCGGATTTCGGATTTCGAATTTTGGAGCCTCTTGAAAACGTCGAAATATTCCGCCGAAATCGGGCGGATCGCGCCTGGTCGAGGCCGGGCGGCACAGGTGCCGCCCCTACCCACACAGGACATTCCCCTGTAGTGGCGGGGCCTGCCCCGCCTGCCTGCCCTACCTTTGAATGTGAATAGTGCAAGAGGCTCTTCGAATTTCGAATTTCCACACGCCCGCCCGGTAAGAGGGGCTGTTGCTTCAAAATCGCGGGGCCCGGCTGAAACGAGTGACCGCCATGGTGGTGCAGGCGTCCCGCCTGCACATTCATCGGCTCTGCCGCAACCGCGTGCGGGCGGGACGCCCGCACCACCATCTTCCATCTTGAAACTCGGCCGGTATCCCGGGCTCACGCCGGATGGACCTTTTCGTTTGAATCGCGGTAGACGCCGCGGGTGTCGATGATGAGGGCGTTGGGTCTATGGTTCGCGGTTCGTGCCATCGGTGCGCTTCTCGCGGGGGCTGAAGCCCCCGCCTACATTTCGGGCCGGGGGCGGCATGCCGTCGGCGTTGGTGAGTCTGGTGGCCTGGTGAAAGAGGTGGACGTCAGATCTCCGAGTCGAGAATTTCCGGGTGATCGCGGAGCCATTTTATGACTGCATCGACGACCGCCTCGATATCGCCGAGCTGCTGTGAACAGACCAGGAAGAGCTCCTCTGGAGTCACTTCGTCGTAGAAATGAACGAGACGATTGCGGTAGCCCGCCATTTTCGCCAGCAACCACACCATCGCCGGTTCGAGGACCCCGACCTTTCCAAGTTCGATCGCTACTTTCTTATATTCCGGAACACCATAGCCGAACCCTTTGGCGAGAACGTGCCGGCCCAGATCGATGAGCGACTCAAGCGCCCGGCGAAGAAAGGACTCAGCTGCTGCTGCCACAATGGGGTCTTGTGTGAACGCAGTGGGGTCGCTCATCGGCAGCGTACGAATGCCCTCGACCATCGAGCGCACTCTCTCGATGGCGTCTGTCACGGTCTTCGCGCGGATTTTCGACGGCGTCATCGGCGTAGCTTGCCCTCGAGAATCTGTTCAAGCCGTTGCTTCTGAAATGGCGCCAGATCGCCTGCGACCCGCAGTATCCGAAGCTCTTCCTCAGCCTGAACATCCAGGTCGAGGCAATAGATGAGCTCGCCTCGTACCGCCTCCAGCGCCATGAACGGATCGGCTTCGTTGAGTACCAGGAGATCGGCTCGGGGCAGGTCGAAAATGTCTTCGAGGTCGCTGATGACGCCACCAAGAGCCAACCCACGGGCGCGCTTGCCGTCACCGAACTGGGCGGCGAAGTCACCGTCGGAGTCCGGGTTCGTACTGGTTGCATCCTCTCCTCGAGTGCGGGCGGCAATCTCGCCCGCACGGCTGCCGAAGGCATACAGCGACGTGATGCCGTTCCGCCGGCAGAGATTCTCGAGAGCGACCTGTATCTCGTTCATGAGGAGAAGAGTAGCATCAAGGTCACGGCGTTTCTAAGAACGTTCGAAGTGCTTGGCCATCGGGAATGACTGCTGGATGGTGAGGGTGCGGCCGGCGGCTATGTCGGCTTCTGCTTCGGTGAGGCTCTCTCGCATGCCGGGGATCGAGAGGAGCACGTCGGTTTCCATCTGTGCGGCGAGCTCAGAATCCGGTGTCGCCCTGAGCCAACCCTTTCGGATTGTATTCCGAAATAGTGCGACCAATTCGGAATAGCGCTTTTTCAAGATCGACATGAGATTCATCAGCGATGCCTGGTTCGAGCTGTTTTCAGGAGACGTCGCGAAAGACGTCCTCGTCGGTAAATGATGAATTGTGCGTTGTATCGCAAGGGTTTCGTTTCATGACATCGCAGCGGGGATTGCGCTGGTCGGTGGGCTTATTGTCGATTCCCACAAACTACTTTGAGGCTTCTTCGGCAATTTCTGCGAGCATTCGGAGGGCTCTGTTGACCGCCTCGGGTGTCGGAAAGGCTTTCGCGACATCGGGGTCGAGGAGTACCAGGTTTGTCCCGGCGCTCACATTCTTGAAGTGTTTTCCGCGGACCCCACCTTCGAGGGACCGGAAGTCGTACTCCTCTCTGAGCTCGTCGGTGTTCTTCTTATCCGTTTTCGTAATCATGGCTTTCCTTCTTCGTTGCGCGTCGCGCGCTGATGACTCGGATCCTGTCCTCCTCGAGTACTCCGTGCGCAACGACGACGAGTTCGCCGTTGAGCGACCGGCCAATGGTGATGAACCTCTCCTCTCCGACCGAATGATCAGGATCCGGGAAGGTCCAAGCCAAAGGATCGAGGAAGACCGAGGCCGCATCTGGGAACGAGATGCCGTGCTTGCTCTCGTTCGATTGAGCCTTATTGGGATCCCATTCAAAGATAACGGGTTCATCATACCGGATCGGTTTCGCACTGAGTGGTGAGCGAGGGATCGAGGGATATCTCGAATGCCTCGCAACGAGGCACAGCCGACTCTGAATGGTCAATTCTTGGTTCTCGACCCTCAGGGATTTTCGTTGACCCGGGTGAGGTGGTGAACGAGGTGGACGTCGTCGCGGGCGGCGGCTTCGCGGCGGAGGGCATCGGTGAATCCGGCTCGCGAGAACAGCGCGAAGTGCCGGCGCCGGACGGTGGAGGGCAGTTTCACCGCCTGCGAAGCCTCCTCGAGGTGATTGAGGATGTTGGTACCAAGGGGACGGCTGCTCCACTTCGCCTCGCCGAAGAGGACTTCGCGGCCGCTCTCGGCCAGGGCCATGAGGTCGATCTCGGCCGTGCGCGACCACCAGCGCCCTGCTCGTCGCCAGCGCACTGCATCGTCTTCATCGAGCAGGCCCCGGCTCACCGCCTGACGGCAGATGTCCTCGTAGGCAGGGGCCGCAAAGGCATCGAGGTCGGCTGCGGCGCGCCTCGCGGCTTCCGCAGAGCGCCCGGTCTCGAGCAGGGAGCGCTGCGGCAGGACGTGGCGGAACCAGAACCGGACGAAGGGGTCGGAGATCACGTACAGGCCCTGCCTGCTCTTTTCAGGCCTCGTTTCCGTGGCCGGTACCTCGCGGATCACGAGGCCGAGCTGCTGCAGGACGGCGAGGTACTTGATGGCCGTCGGGCTCGTCAGGCCGGTGGCGTTCAGTATCTCGCCGAGCTTGTGCTTGCCTGCGGCGATCGCAGCGAGGATGCCGAAGTACACCCGCGGCTCGCGCAGCTCCTGGCGCAGCAGAAACTCGACCTCGTCCTGGAGCGGGGCGCCGGTCGCGAACACAGCCGCGTTGAGGTTCTTCGCGAGGCTTCGGGTGTCGTCGAAGAACAGCATGTAGTAAGGCACGCCGCCGACGACCGACCAGGTTCGCACCCGGTCCTCGAACCCATAGCGCGGGAAGAAGCCTGCGGCATCGGCAAAGGTGAAGGGCGTCAGCCGGAGCTGGCCGGTGCGGCGGCCGTACAGGGGGGCGCGCTCCGAGAGGACCTCGCGCTCCATCATGGCGACTGAAGAGCCGCAGAGGACGACGAAGGCCCCGGACTCGGCGAGACGGGTGTCCCAGGCGCGCTGCAGGAGGCTGGGCAGCGCCGGGTTGGCTTCGACGAGGTACGGGAACTCGTCAATGATGAGGGCGAATCGGTGCGGCAAGCGCGCGATCCAGGTGAAGACCTGCTCCCAGCTCTGGAAGCCGTCCTCGGCGAGCAGGGGCTCGTCGGCAGCCGCCGCGAGACCGCGCCCGAGCTCGCGCAGCTGCTGCGCTTCCGGGAGCCGGGTCGCCAAGTAGTGAAACGAGGGCCGGTCCTCTGAGAAACGGCGGAGCAAGGCCGTCTTGCCGACGCGGCGCCGGCCGTACACCACGAGCAGCTGAGCCGCCGAATGCGCCCAGGCGCGTTCGAGGAACTCGAGCTCGGCGTGACGGTTAATGAAGGCGGTCATGGTGATGACTATACTTTAGGGTATTATACTTGGGAGTATATTAGATGAGGGTTGAGTTTTGAAAGGCGGCATCGTTGGAACGTTAGCCGTGGGCGGATTTCGAATTTCGAATTTCGAATTTCGAATTTTCCACCCGCCCGGCACGCGGGACGCGTGCCCTCCAACCGGGTAGCGGAACCCTGTCAAACGATTTTGAGCGCTGACATCGTCGCGCTCGTCGTGAGCTCGTATCGGTCATTCTGTGTCTCACGCCGGGTGGACGTTGCCGTCGCGGCCGCGGAGGCGGCCGCGGGTGTCGATGATGAGCTGAGCGTGATCGATCACCAGCTCGTAGTCCACTGCGTCGTGGTCGGTGACGATGACGACGGCGTCGCTGCGGGCCAGCATGCCCGGCGAGAGGTCAACCGACTCCATGGGCGGCAGCTGCGGCCAGCTCCGCATCCTCGGCGCCAGCGGCAGGTGAGGATCGTGGTAACTGACGTCGGCGCCGAGCTCGAGCAGGCGGTCGATGATCTCGAAGGCGGGACTCTCCCTGGGGTCGTCGATGTTCGGCTTGTAGGCGAGGCCGAGAATCAGGACCTTGGCGCCCTTGACCGCCTTCCCCCACTCGTTGAGCGCCGACTGCAGCTTGTCGACGACGTAGCCAGGCATTGCGTGGTTGATCTCGCCCGCCAGCTCGATGAACCGTGTCGGCACGCCGGCCGCTCTGGCGCGCCATGCGAGATAGAAGGGGTCGAGCGGGATGCAGTTGTGGACACAAATTCCTGTGGAGCTGGTGAACGCACCGGCACCGTCAACCTCCATCGAGTAAACCCAGCCGTCGATCACCGCCGTGTCTACCGACGCGACGATCGTCGATCTCACGCCCGGTACGACGGCCGGCCGATCCGACCGGCTCGTGACGGTGCGTCGGCGCGCATTCTGCACGTCTTCCAGCTTCTCTCGTTTCAACTCGTCAAAAACCGGAATCAATGCGCCAACCGTTTTCTGTCCAGCGAGGCGGATGTGATGTCGTTTCACCTTAAATCCAGGCTGAATCCCGAGGTCCTGCATGAGATGCACAACCTGCTCCACGAGAACCTCACTCGAGGAAAAGAAATTGATCTGCGCTGTTGAGTCCCGGTGAGTGCACGTCCGGCCGTTCTTCGTATACGTTCTCTTTCCGGTTCGAACCCAGACATCTCCATCGCCTCTCAGCAGACCCGACAGCAAGTGCCACTTGTGTTCGGGCGAGAGCCGAAAGAAAACATCCGGGACCCTCATCTCCTCGGATCCTCGTCCGCATCTCCAAGCCCCGTCGATCAGCCAGACGAGAAGCAGGCTCGAGGCCTTAATCGTGGTCGAATGCGAGGTCGCATCATCATACGTGCTGGTTGGGAACCCGTGGCTATGGAGTATCGCTCTCACGTCGTCGATGTATTCAGTCTCATCTCGATTGAATGTCAGCCGAACCCGAGCCGCATTGCGTTCGACGGTGATGCATCCTTCAGCGAGGTAGTAGCCCAAGAACCGTGCGAAGTCCGAGGTGACCTCGAGCGCCGCCGGCCACTCGCGCCGTGCTGTACCCCGACCGGTCATCACGACCAGGGACTCGCGGCTGATCTTTAGCTCTGATTCGATCTCAAGGTATCTATCCAAACGCAAGGAGTCCTTGCGGATGCTATCCCGGATCGTCCACCCGAAGTATTTCTTGAGAACTGATTCGTGCTCCCGCCAGCTGTGCCCGTCGATGCGAACCCACACTCGATGCTGCTCCGCCACCGGCACTACATCCAACAGATCGACTACCGGGTTATCGCAGGCATCGCCAACGTCTGAAACCAGCGGGAGGGCATCGCCCGCACTTAGGTCGCGCGCCGGGACGATGTCGATTCCACTACCCTGCAGCACCATCATCGGGTGTTCGGAGGTGACGATGAGCCGACGCTTATCGTCTGTCGTAATCTGGCAGCCTCCACCCTCGTACCGACCGCGGTATAAGGTCGTGACCGGGAACCAGTTCACCTCTCCGGACGCTGCGTCGAGAGCAAGGGCCTCGAGACCTTCGAGCTCGACAAACACGCCGTTCTTGGTGACGACTGTCGGGAACCTGCGCGAGACGTCGCGGAAGAGCTCCTCCGCGCGATAGAGCCCGGCCAGCCCACAGCCGCGGACCCGGAGCCACTCGCTGCCGATGATGCAGTGCCCTCCAAGTCCCGGCCCTGGATTGAAGCGCATGAAACCGAAGGGCTTGGTCTCGGCGGCGTCGAGCACCTCCCAGACGTCGATGCCGAGGCGGTCGTAGATCACCTTGAGCTCGTTGACGAGGGCGATGTTGACCGAGCGGAAGATGTTCTCGGTCAGCTTGGCGGCCTCGGCAACGCGGGCGGAGGAGACGCGGACCGTGCGCTCGACGATCTGGTCGTAGAGCGCCTGCGCGAGGTCGGCAGAGACCTCGTCGACGCCGCCCACCAGCTTCGGGGTGTTGGTGGTGCCGAACGACGGGTTGCCGGGATCTTCGCGCTCCGGGCTGAAGGCGAGGAAGAAGTCCCACCCGCACTCC
>CAZSTH010000024.1:5247-41073 GCA_964609835.1 uncultured Thermoanaerobaculia bacterium | reverse complement strand
GCTCAAGTACTCCCGACCCGAGGACCTCGACCGGCACCCGGTCGACGTCCGCGAGCTCCTGGAGGAAGTTCGCGAGCGGATGTGTCGGGGGCTGTGCGAGCGGCAGCCTGACAGCTGCGGGTTGTGCAAGATTTCAGTCGAACCCTCCGCCGCCACGCTCGAGTGCGACCCGGTGCTTCTCGGCCAGGCGCTCATGAACCTCTACTCGAATGCCCGCGAGGTCAGCCCGATGGGCGCCTTGATCGAGGTTTCCGCGGCCCGCGACGACGCCGGTCGCGTGGTGCTGTCGGTCGCCGACCGCGGTCCCGGGATCGCCGACGAGGATCACGCCCGGCTGTTCGAGCCGTTCTTCACCCGCAAGCCCGATGGCACCGGGCTCGGGCTTCCGGTGGTCCAGAAGATCGCGGACCTGCACGAGGGAACGGTGGAGATCGCAGCCCGAGAGGGAGGAGGGGTGGTCGCCCGGCTCGGGCTGCCCGCGCGGCCGCAGGGAAGAAGAACCGAGTGAGCAAGATCCTCATCGTCGACGACGAGCCGCGGGGGGTGAAGCTGCTGCTGCTCAAGCTCGAAGCGGCCGGGCACAAGGTGTCCGGCGCCGGGAGCTTCGCCGAGGGTCTCGAGAGTCTTCGGGGAGAGCTGTTCGACCTCCTGATCACCGACGTCCGCCTGCCCGACGGCGACGGCATCGACCTGGTGGAGAGGGCCCGCGAGCTGCAGCGGGAGCTGCCGGTGGTGGTCGTCACCGCTTTCGCCGACGTCCGCGGCGCCGTCCGGGCGATGCAACTCGGCGCCGTGGAGTACCTCCAGAAGCCCTTTGAGCTCGAGGCGTTGACGCTGCTGGTCGCCAGGATCCTGGACTCCGCGCGGTTGCGGCGCGAGCACTCCTACCTCCTCGACCAGCTGCTCGAGGGAGAGTCCGAGATCCGCCTTTGCGGAAGGTCCGAAGCGATGTCCCGGGTGCGAGAGATGATCGCCAAGGTCGCCGCCACCCGGTCGACGGTCCTCCTGCTCGGCGAAAGCGGCACCGGCAAGGAGCTCGCCGCACAGGCGATCCACGCCGCCTCCAGCCAGCGCCGGCAGGCCCTGATCAAGGTCAACTGCCCGGCGATTCCAGCCCAGCTCTTCGAGTCCGAGCTGTACGGGCACATGAAGGGATCCTTCACCGGCGCTGTCGAGTCGCGGCAGGGCAAGTTCGAGCTCGCCCGTGACGGGAGCATTCTGCTTGACGAGGTCTCGGAGATCCCCCTCGAGCTCCAGGCCAAGCTGCTGCGGGTGCTCGAGGACCGGACCTTCACCCGGGTCGGGGGCTCGGCCGAGGTGAAGGTGGAGGCGCGGGTGATCGCTGCAACCAACCGCAACCTCCTGGAGATGGTCCGGGAGGGCCGGTTCCGCGAGGACCTCTACTATCGTCTGGCGGTTTTTCCGATCGCGCTGCCGCCCCTCCGCGCCCGCCCGGAGGACATCCCCGAAACGGCCCTGCACCTGCTCGGCCACGTCGGTCCGCGCTGCGGGCTCCGCCCGGAAGGGATTGACGCGGAGGCCCTCGCCGCACTCACCGCCTACCCCTGGCCCGGCAACGTCCGCGAGCTGCGCAACGTCCTGGAGAGGGCACTGGTCATCGCCGGCGGCGGCGAGGTCCGGCTCGAGCACCTGCCGGTAGAGATCCAGGAGGGCCGCGAGACCGCCCGCGACCTCGAGTCCGGGGGCTTCATCGACCGGGTCGAGGAGTACAAGCGCCGGCTTCTCGTCGAGGCTCTGCGCGATGCCCGGTGGTCGAAGAAGGACGCCGCGGCTTCCCTCGGCCTCAGCCCGAGGGCGATGAGCCACTACATCGCGCGCTTCGACCTCGAGCACGAGCGGGGTGAAGAGGACTCCGGCTGAGGCTCGACGCGGCAGGACGGCGACGGTTTACCATTTCCGAAAAACCGATTACCGCGGCCGTAAACTTCCGCTGACCCGTGATTCTGAAATCAGGTCTCGATCTGGCACGACTCGTGCAGTCCCCTCGGCGGGCGCCAAACCGGAGCCCATGCGCTTTGAAGGAGGGACGATGCGTGCTTCGATGCTGACGAGTGGAATTCGTGCGATCGGCCTGACGGGCCTTGTGATGGTGGCGGCGGTCTTCGCGGCCGCCGAGGAGAACTGCCAGCTGTCGGGGGTGGTGCGGAGCCCGGCGATGGCGCCGGTCGCGGACGCGAGTTTGGTCGTGGAGCAGTCCGGCGGCGGCACGACGACTGACGCTGAAGGCCGGTACTGTCTGAGCGGCCTGGCCGCGGGCACCTACCACCTGCTGGTGACCGCCGACGGCTATCATCCCCAATATTCCAGCCCGATCGCGGTCGATGGTGCGCCGGTGACGGTCGATATCGTTCTCTACCCGAGCTTCCGCGCCGAGACAGTGGTCACGGCGACCCGCTCCGAGCGCCGGCTCGACGAGGTGCCGGTGCGCACCGAGGTGGTGCGCAGGGAGCAGATCGAGAGGATGGAGGCCCGCACCCTGGCCGACGCGGTCGAGTTCACCACCGGCGTAAGGGTCGAGAACAATTGCCAGAACTGCAACTTCCAGCAGATCCGTCTGCTCGGTCTGGACGGCGCCTACACCCAGCTGCTGGTGGACAGCCAGCCCATCATCTCGGCCCTGGCGCAGGTGTACGGCACCGAGCACATCCCGGCGCAGATGATCGAGCGCATCGAGGTCGTCAAGGGCGGAGGCTCGGCGGTGTACGGGCCGGGCTCGGTGGGCGGCGTGGTCAACGTCATCCCCACGGTCCCCGTGCGCTCCGGCGGTGAGCTCTCGGCGCTGGCCGAGAGCTACGGGGGCGGCGACGGCGCAACCTCACTTACCGGCGCCATCGACTGGGTGTCCCCGGACAAGGCGATGTTCATCAGCGGCTTCGGCCAGATCGACTCGGTCGACGCGGTGGACGTGGACGGCGACGGCTTCAGCGAGGTCACGGTCCGGGACATGACCGCCGCCGGGGTCCGCACCGGGTGGTTCCTGCTCGACGGCAACGCCCGCCTGAGCTTCGACTACTCCCACCTGAGAGAGTTCCGGCGCGGCGGCGACAACCTGGACCTCCCGGAGTTCATGGCGGAGGTGGCGGAGAGCATCGACTCGTCCCGCGACACCGTGTCGCTGAGCTGGGTCCACACCCTGAGCCCGAAGCTCGACTACCGGCTGACCGCCGCCTACGCCCAGACCGAGCGCGACACCTACTACGGCTCGGGCATGGACCCCAACGCCTACGGCTCGACCGACAATCCGCTGCTCATCCTCGACTCCCAGGTCAACCACCGGCTTGGCGCCCACTTCCTGTCCTGGGGCGTGCAGTACTCCCGGGACGAGCTCACCGACTCGCAGACGGCCTACGACCGTTTCATCGCCGACACCTACTCCAACCTCGGACTGTTCCTCCAGGACGACTGGCTGCTCGGTAAGGGCTGGGAGCTCGTCTACGGCGCCCGGGTCGACGACTTCTCCGAAATCGACGACCTCATCGTGTCGCCGCGGGTCGCTCTCAAGCAAAGCCCCCGCCCCGATCTCACGTGGCGTCTTTCCATCGCCTCGGGCTTCCGGGGCCCGCAGGTCTTCGACGAGGACCTGCACATCACCCAGGTCGGCGGCGAGGGCCAGGTCATTCGCAACGCGCCAAACCTCGAGGAAGAGAGCTCGCTGAGCAGCAGCCTCGGCCTCGAGTGGACGCCGCTCGTCTGGGGAGGGGTCGGCCTGGTCGAGACGAACCTGTTCCGGACCGTGCTCGACGACCTGTTCCTGGTGGTCGAGGACGACGACCCGCTCACGCCGGAAGCGGAGTTCACCCGCACCAACTTCGGCAGCGCCACCGTCGAGGGTGTCGAGCTCAACCTGGGATGGGCGTACCGTGACCAGGTGGAGCTGCAGCTCGGCATCGTCGTGCAGCAGGCGGAGCGCGACGAGCCGGATCCCGACTTCGGCGTCACGGAGTTCTTCCGCACGCCGGATGTCTACGGCGTGGCATCGGTCGCCTGGCGGAACCCGTCGTTCGTCGACCTGTGGCTCGGCGCCCGCTACACCGGCGAGATGAAGGTCCCGCACTACGCCGGCTTCATCGCGGAGGACCGCCTCGAGACCAGCGAGCCCTTTCTCACCCTGGACCTGCGCCTGTCCAGGGAGTTCCCCTTGGCGTCGGAGCCCACGACCCGACTGCGTGTCGCTGCCGGCGGCCGCAACATCACCGACGAGTTTCAGCAAGACCTCGACCAGGGCCCGGACCGCGACTCCGGCTACGTGTATGGACCGCGCTACCCGCGCTCCTGGTATCTCTCCCTCGGCCTGGTGTTCTGAACAGTCGATCAGCGGCGATGGAGGCGCTGATCTGCTCGATTCACGGGAAGAACCGCGGGCCCGGCGGGATGCGCCCCTCGCGGCGCAGCGCGAGGAGTAGCTCCAGCGCGGCCTGCCATTGCACGCGCGCCCTCTGCGGATCGTCGTCGCCCGGCCATCTCCACAGCGAGTTGATGAATCGGGACCACCCAAGTTGACAGGTCAACACAGACAATGCATATTACATGCATGGCCACGAAGACCATCTCGCTCCGCCTGGAGGCGTACGAGCGGCTCAAGAGGGCCCGGAGATTCCCCGACGAGTCCTTCAGCGAGGTCATCAGCCGCGCGGTGTGGCCGAACCAGACGGTCACGGGGGCCGAGCTGCTGGAGCGTCTGGCGCGTGAAGGCCCTCACCTCTCGGAAGAGGAGCTCGAAAGGATCGAGGCGGCCGCCGCCACCCGCGAGCCGGCAGAGGACAAGTGGGCTCGGGACTGATCCTCGAGACGACCTTCGTCGTCGATCTGGAGCGGGAGGCGATGCGCTCGCAGCCAGCGGCGGCACACGCGTTCCTCGAGCGCCATCGGGACCACCCACTGCACCTGGCTTTCATCGTGGCCGGCGAGTTGGCGGCCGGGTTCGCGGTCCGCGACCGCCCCCGCTGGGAGGAGCTGCTGGCCCCCTTTCACGTTCTCCCTCACGTCCCGGACGTTTGCTGGCACTACGGCCAGGTCGACCATCACCTGCGCACCAACGGCCGGCTCATCGGCGCCAATGACCTCTGGATCGCCGCCTTCGGCCTCGCCTACGGGATGCCCGTCGTGACCAGAAACGACCGCCATTTCCTGCGCGTCCCGGGACTCGAGGTGCTGTCGTACTGAAGACTCGCTGCCCGGATGGTGACCTCGACCGCAATCAACTCCGGTGCCTGCACCCGCTGTGGGACGCCGGGGAGCTGGAACGGATGCCCGGCCGGCGAACCCGGCCCCTGACCTATCCCAGTACGTCCTCGCGGCCGCCGGGGAGGTTCCTCCACCTGCGGCCGTAGAGCCGGTCGTCGCACCACAGGGCGAAGGGGTGGCACCACTCAAAGCGCCGGATCGCGGCCCGCACCAGGTTGTGAAACCAGTTGTCCCGGTGGGAGAAGGGGCACACCGCCATGCACACCCCGCAGTCGGTCCCGGACACCCGCCAGTAGGCGTAGCAGCGTTCGACGTGGGTCGGCCACTTGGCGATGCCTCGCACGAACTCCTTGCCGCCGCTCGAAAGCGCGCCCGACGGGCAGTTGTCGGCGCACTTCCTGCACAGCGCGCAGAAGTGATCGGCGCCGAGCGAGACCGGGCTGTCGCTCGCGAGCGGCAGGTCCGTGGTGACGGCCCCGATGCGCACCCGGCTACCGTACCGGTCCCCGATGAGGATGTTGTTGCGGCCGAGCTCCCCGAGCCCGGCACACACCGCGAGTGGCGGCAGGATGACGTCGTAGCAGGCGTCGAGGTGGGCCTTCGCCGGGTGCCCGCAGGCCTCGAGCACGGCGGCGGCGGTCTTCGCGATCTCGGCCGCGCGCCGGTACTGCCGGGCCGACTCGACGGTGGCTTCCACCATCGGCGAGCGCTGCATGGCGTCGAAGTCCATCTCGACCAGGAACACGACGGCCGTCCGGTGGTCGAGCTCGACGGCGCGGCCGTAGTCGCGGTCGTGCCGGCCCTTGCTCGAGTACACGAAGGCCGGGTCGAGCGAGGTGAAGCCGACCGCGACCGCGCCGAGCTCGCGCACCATCGCCTTGATCAGCGCACCGGGACCAGCAGCCCGCTCGAGTCGGGCGCTCCAGCGCTCCACCGCCGCCGCGTCGGCGGTGGTGCCGGGAATGGCGTCGAACAACCGATCCGCCGCCGGCGAGAGCTCGGGGTGGAAGTGGCGTCCGCCCGGCTGCAGCAGGCCCGGCATGCGCCGCAGCCGGTCGTCGACCGCCCGGAGCTCCGGCCGCCGGGCGTAGTAGTCCTCGTAGGCCGGCGTGCCCGGCCGCCGCGCCGCCCGCGCGAACATCGTGTCGCGCTCGTCGACGCGCTCGGACGGCGTCGCACACCTCGTACTCTTCAATACGCTCATCGGGGCCAGTGTAGCTGCAAGCCTTTTTCGCCGCCCCGGCGGCCAACGATCTCGTCGCTGCCCTTGCGGACGTGGGCCTTGACGAAGCCCTCGGTGTCGCCGGCGGCGTAGACCCGCGGGTTGGCGGTTCGCAGGTGGTCGTCGACCTCGACGCCGCGGGGGCCGAAGCGCACCCCGGCAGCCTCCAGACCGAGGCCGTCGACGTTGGTCGCGCGGCCGACCCCGACCAGGATGGCGTCGGCCTCGAGCGTCGCCGGCGCACCCGAGCTCGTCAGGTGGAGGACCTTCACGTCATCCCTGATCTCGACCCGATCGAGAACGGTCCCGAGGCGCACGTCAACGCCGTCGCGCTCGAAGGCGGCGCGCAGGATCTCCACGGCGTCGGCGTCCTCGTGGAGCAGGAAGTGCTCGCCCATCTCAATGATCGTCACCTCGGAGCCGAGCCGGGCGAAGGCCTGGGCGAGCTCGCAGCCGATCGGGCCGCCACCGAGCAGCGCCAGGCGGGCCGGCTGCTCGGTGAGGTTGAAGGCCGTGTCATTGGGAAGGAAGCCCGCCTCGGCGAGGCCGGGATTCGGCGGCGCCGCCGCCCGCACCAGCGCCGCCAGCGGGAGGCAGGAGCTGGTAGAAGGACGGCATGGTGAAGATCGCGGCGTTGACGTCGAGGCCGCAGCTCGCAAGCTCTCCCGGACGGAAGCCGCAGACCTCGAAGGCCTCGAGCGTCTTGGCGTAGGCCTGCACCTCCGCGACGTGCGGGATGACAATGAAGCGGCCCATGATCCCGGATGCGGCCAGGTTGCCCCGGTTGGTTCGGAGGTCGGACGAGTCGATGGGCAGCTCGAGCCCGTCCTTGCAGTCGCAGTCCGGCTGGATCAGGGTCTCGTGCACGGTAAGCGCTCTGAGGCTGAAGATCTTGCCCCACACCACGCGCCCGTTTCGCTCGTCCTCGAGCCGCGAGCCGAGCAGACCGGGCACGATCAGGGCGGGATGAGTCACCGAGATGTGCGCTAAGGTCGAAGCTGTCCGCCCACCGACGCGAGCCCCCGAGCAACCGCTCACCAGCGTCAAGCCCAGGAGACTCGCGACGCGGCATCGTGCCGGTGTCATCCGTACCATGAGCCCAAGCAACTCCGATTCTCCGCCGCCTTTCATTCGAATCCGGCTGGTTTTGCTCGATCAGAGCGCCGTCTTCACCAGGTGGGTCCACCGGACATCAATAGCGTTACAGCGATACGACGTACTGCCGCATATTGCGGTGCATCGCGAAGCAGAAGGAGCGAAGTGGTGAGAAGTGCGGGCTCGCGCGCCGTCAGGCGCTCTTCCAGGTCTTGAACCGGCGCAGCAGCTCGGCTTCGACCTCGGGCGGGGGCGGATCGGCGGGGAGCTCGCCCGTCATGCGTCGGGTCATCCGCATCTGGCGCAGGTACTCCCGGCAGTGGCGGCACATCCCGATGTGAAGCTGGAAGCGCAAGCGGTCCCAGAAGCTCATGCGACCTTCCAGGAAGTCGGTCACGAACTCGGTGACGTCGCGGCAAACCAACATCGGTCCGGACACGGCTCAATTTCCCTGCCGCCCCATCAGCGGCTCGAGCAGCCGGCGCAGGCGCGAGCGGCCGCGGTGGAGCAGCACCCGCTGGTTGGTCTCCGAGAGGTCGAGAACGTTACACGCCTCCTCCGACGAGCAGCCCTCGACGTCGCGCAGCACGACCACCGCCCGCTGCGCCTCCGGCAGCTCGTCGAGCGCGGCCGCCAGGCGCTCGCGGATCTCGGTCGAGGCCGCCAGGCGCTCGGGCGTGAGGTCGTCCCAGGGCCGCGGCGGCAGGTGCCAGTAGCCGGCCGCGTTGAAGCGCGCCGGATCCACCGCCGGCTCGCCCTCCATTCCGTCGCCCGACATGTCCGCAAACAGCAGGGACCGCCCGTCGCGCACCGCCCGCGTGCGGGCCCGGTTGGCAAGGATCGAGAAGATCCAGGCTTTCAGACTCGACCGCCCCTCGAAGCGGGCAAGCCCCTCGAGGACCTTGAGCCAGGTCTCCTGTGCGACCTCCTCGGCGGTGGCCGGGTTGCGCACATAGGACCGCGCGAGCCGCACCAGCCCGGCGTGGTGGCGTGCCAACAGGCCGGAAAAGGCCGCCTCGTCGCCGGCGAGCAGTCGATCGACGAGCTCGCGGTCCTGAAAGGAAGGATCCATGCCGCGCCATGATAGCGATTCTGTGGACGGACGTACAAACCGCGCCAATCATCCCGGCGCGCGCGGGTCCGGCGCCAGGATCTCGTCCGCCGCCCAGCAGGGCTCGAGCCCGCGTCAGTCCTCGACCAGACAGCCGCCGCACGAACTGCCGGCGCCGGCGGTGCAGCCGAAGCAGTGGCGGCCGGTGAGGATCTTGCGCGCGGCCCAGTGCTCCGGGTCGAAGTCACGGATGTGGAGCGTACCGCCGCCGGCACCCTCGACGCCGAGCTCGAGCATCTGGTTGAAGTCGCAGTCGAAGACCCGGCCGTCCCACGACACCGAAATCGTGTTGCGGCACATCAGGCCGCCGACCGTGGCGGGGTTGAAGGCGTTGACCAGGAGCTCCATGTAGGACTGCAGATTGCCGCTCGACTCAAGCCACTCGAGGAAGCGGGCGATCGGCAGGTTGTTGAGTGCGATCAAACGGTCGAAGGACAGACCGTGCTCGTGCGCCAGCACCTCCTTCCACTCGCGCTCCAGCGAGCCCTGGCCGGCCGGCAGGTAGGCCCCGGTCGGGTTGGTCACCAGGGTCAGCACGCGGCGTGGGTCGCCCTGCCCGTAGCCCTGCTCGTTGAGCAGCCGCAGCGCCTTCAGCGACTTCTCGTAGGTGCCGCCGCCGCGCTGGGCGTCGGTGTTGCGGCGGCGGACGTGGGGCAACGAGCACACCACCTCGACCCCGCGCTCGGCGAGGAATGCGGGCAGATCGCGCCGGCCCGGCGTCAGCAGCACCGTCAGGTTGCTGCGGTCGATGACGTGTTTGCCGCGCTCCACCGCCTCGTCGACCAGCCAGCGGAAGCTCGGGTTGAGCTCGGGCGCGCCGCCGGTGAGGTCGAGAGTGTGCGCCGCGGAGCGGTCGAGGGCGCGCAGGCAGTCCTCGGCGGTGGCGCGGTCCATCACCGCGTCGGTGCGGTCGGGGCCGGCGTCGACGTGGCAGTGGCGGCACGTCATGTTGCAGAGCTTGCCGAGATTGATCTGGAAGATCTCGAGCGCTGCCGGATCGAGACCCGGCCGGCCGGAGGCGGCGAGGGTAGCCTCGAAGTCGCCGCCGTGGGGGCTGGCCCGCAGGTCGAGCGCGTCGAGGGTGGCGATCTGCTGGCGCGGGTCGGCGAGCGGCAGCCGCCGCGCGGCGAGCGAGGTGAGGCGCGGCGGCTCGCCGAGCTCGGGCTGCGGGTGCCGCCGGCCGGCCGGCGGCAGAGGGTGAGGATCAGGTCTGGCCGAGCTCACATCGAGGCCTTTCGCGCGTGCTCGAGCATCTGCACGCCGTGCACCAGCGACGCGCCGCCGCGAATCGCCACCGCCACATGCACCGCCTCGGTCATCTGCTCGAGGTCGGCGCCCTTGGCCAGGCTCTCCTGGGTGTAGGCGTCGATACAGTAGGGGCACTGCACCGCGTGTGCCACGGCGAGCGCGATCAACGCCTTCTCCCGCGCCGACAGCGCGCCATCGGCGAACACCGCGCCGTAGTAGTCGAAGAACCTGCGCGCCAGCTCGGGCTCGCCCTCGGCGATCGAGCCGAAGCTCGGCAGGTGCTCGGTCTTGTAATAGTCGCTCATGGCCCCTCCCTCGGATATCAGTCGCGTGGGATCGGAATCCGTTACACCCTGCGTCGACTTCGACAGCGAACGCGAATCGCGGCCGAGATCGAGGGCTGCTCTCACCCTGCCCCATCACGGGCGGCTCCGACTGGAGCCGCAAGCGCCGGAGAACCGGTTGTTGATTCTACCGCCAACGGACCGGAGGAGCTCAGCGACCTCGGTCCTCGCCAACGGGTCCTCCGGGCGGTTTTCGTGCCCGGACCCGCCCTACGTTCTCACAAGACTCACCGCAGATCGAAGCGGTCGAGGTTCATGGCCATCCGCGCGAAGGTCTCGCGGATGTCGCGGCCCGCCGCGGCCGTCCTAAATGCGCTAGCTGCCGGCACTGTGCCACGCCATGCGGATGAAGAGCCCGCCATAGTGGCCGTAGTCCGCCGGCCACCACTCCTGCGAGTCGGTCATCAGCGCGTAGAGATCCTGCTTGACGGCTTTCAGGTCGAGCTTTTTGAACTCCTCGGCGTAGTCAAAGCCCTCGCCCATCGGGTCCCCGGCGGGCGGGTTCTGGTGGACGACCTTCAAGTTGAGCTGCTCCGGCCACCAGTCACGGTTGGTCATCGGCCTGCCGGATCGTCCGCCCGTCACCGGGCATTTGCTTTCGTTGTCTGTCATGTCGTCCCTCCTCAAGATTGTTTGACGCTACCGCAGGTTGAAGACCGGTCAAGGTCATCTTCCCCGACAGCATCGGTCACGCGCGGGCCGGCGACGCACTCGGGGCAGCGGCCCCAGTACACCACCTCGGCCTCGTCGATCTCGTACCCCGCATCATCAGCGGGGGTCAGGCACGGCCGTGCACCGACCGCGCAGTCGACGTCGACCATCCGCCCGCACTGACGACAGATCAGATGGTGGTGGTTGTCGCCGGTTCGGTTCTCGTAGCGCGCCGGTGAGCCGGCGGGCTGAATGCGCCGGATCAGGCCCCTTCCGGCCAGGACGGCGAGGGCGTCGTACACCGTTTTGGGGGAGATGACGCAGATCTCGGTCCGCTCGGGCTCGCGCGCCGCGCTGTCGGAATCTGGAAACGCCTGGCCCTGGACGCCGCGAATATCCTCCCGGACCCGGCACGAAGCGGGGCGTGGAATCGGGGAGCCTACCTGGTCAACGGCCCCGGCCACTGCGGCGAGTGTCACACGCCGCGCGACGCGCTCATGACCCCGGACGCCAGCCGCGCCTTCGCCGGAGGCCCACACCCGCGGGCGAGGGCGACGTCCCAAGCCTGCTCGACCTGCAGGCCCGCGGACGCTACACCGACGTCTCGGACCTCGTGCTGGCGCTCCAGTTCGGGGAGACGCTCGGCTACGACAAGCTCTCGAGCGGCGGTATGGCCGACATCCAGATGAACCTCGCCCGGCTGCCCGAGGACGAGCTGCGGGCGATCGCGGAGTACCTGCTGAGTCTCGAGTGAGCAGCCGGCTGTCGCGGCATCTGCTGCCGAAAGGAACACCCTCTGGCTCGCGCAATGCACCGTAACGCTTTCGCTGGTCGATCGGTATTGTCTCCGATCACATCTCGAGTCCGGGCTGGGCGTCGGGATGAACCGCCGGCCATCGTGAACGCCGGCGCTTGGCGCCGGCTGAACCGTCGCTACGACACGATGGCAGACCAGCCGCCTGCGCTTCCGGACTCGAAGCTGTCGGCGAAGATCGACTGACCGCGCTCGTCCGCGCCGACATCGGGACTGGCGTCCCGCCGCTGTCCATCGAAGTCGGCGTCACACAGACCCGCGGCGAGCGGCGTGCCGGCGTCGATCTGGGACGCGGCATCCTCGGTCAGGTGGAGGTCTCCCGATGCCGGAGTCGAATCCGCCCGCGCCCGCCTCGGGATTTGCCGTGCCCGAGCAGTCGCTCGCCTACTGGCGACAGCGGCTCGAGGAGTCGCTGCTTCGTGCCACCGAGGACGTGAATCCCCTACCTGCTCGACGTTGCGCAACGGGTCCTTTTTGGCGCCCGTGCGGCCGGCGCGTTAGGGTGCGAAGGCAATGAAAGGTGGGTTCGACAACACCACGGTGAAGAACGAGAATGGCGCCAGGTTGGCGACTCCCGCCGGGTCCACGGTCGCCACCAGCGCGATGGGCCGCGGGACCACGACCTCGGTCGGGCGCCGGTAGCCGTCCACCCAGGACGACGTGGCGGGATCGATGGTGTCACGCTTCACATCGCGCACGGCGGCCCCGAGGCTCCATCCACCTTCTCAGGTTCTACGGCACCGGCACACCGAGCGGCCCCATCTTCTCGAACTCCCACAGGTCGAGGATGGGAATGCCCTCGTAGCCCCGCTCCGGCAGCTTCGGCTTGTGCTCGCGGACGCGGTCGACCGCGTTGAGGTGGACCTTGACCAGCCGGTAGCCGCGCGACAGGTAGAGCCCCGCGGCGCGCAGATTGTCGTTGGTCATCAGCGCCCACGCGCGGCCGAGGCCGAGGGAGTGGAACTTGTTCTCCACATCCTCGAGCAGCCGGCGGCCGAAGCCGCGGCCGCGGAGGATGGTGTCGAGAGTGACGATCTGGCCCGCCGGTCCGTCCACGTGGAAGGTGACCAGCGCCACCAGCTCGTCGAGGTCGTCCACCAGCGCGAGCCCGTCCACGTCCGACGGCTCGTACACCGTGGTTAGGCCAACCACGATGCCGTACCAGCGGTCGTCCCATACCGCCTTGATCTCGTCGGTGCTCGCCGTCCTCAAACGCATGTCGTGCTTCCGCAGAGGTGTCATTGCTGCCTCCCAACATTCGATGTTGGCGCGTCCCGACGCGACGTGCCCGCTTTCGATCGAAGGTAATCTCGGTACGGTCTGCGACATAGTACACGGGTGTCCGACTCGGATGACAGTCGGATCGCGCCGGGGTGCCGCCGTGGGGCACTCCCGGCGATGGCAGCAGCCGGTGAATACCGCGGAGCAGGAGGAGACCGCATGTCAAACGCAGCCTACGATCTCGCCCACCGTATGGTCGACGACGCCCTGGCCGGGCGGCCCCTGGCGGACTCGAAGACCATGGCCACGCTACTCGAGCTCGAGCCCTCCTCGGTCGAGTCCTCGGCGCTGGTGGCCGGGGCGCGACGGTTTTCGCGAGAGGCCTGCAGCGACAACGCCGAAATCCACGGGCAGGTTGCGCTTAATTTCGGCCCGTGCCCGCGCGACTGCCTGTTCTGCGCCTTCGCCAGCTGCAACCACGTCTTCGACGAGGCCGAATGGACGGTGCTCGCCGGCCCGTCCCGCTTCTTCAGCTCAGCCGCGCAGCGAACGCGAGGCGTTAGCCGCCGGCATCGGGACGGCCGAGCTCGGTCGCCGGACGCGGCCAGAACTGACGGTGCACCTCGAGCGCCTTGTCCTCCAGAACCGGACCGATGACCTCGGTGTCGCGCTCACCGTGCGCGAACACATCCCGGCAGGACAGGTCGAGGCTACCGTGCGCGACCGAGGCGAGTGCCTGCACCGAGCAACCGAAAACGACTCGCGGAATACGTGCCCAATAGACCGCTCCGGCGCACATGGCACACGGCTCGGTGCTGGCGTAGAGCGTGCAGTCGCCGAGGGCTTCGCGCCCGAGATCGGCCAACGCGCGGCGGACGAGGTTCAGTTCGGCATGGCCGGTGACGCCGTCGAGGGCAACCGTGTTGTGCGCCTCCATCAGTACCGCGCTGCCGCGCGCCAGCAGCGCGCCGAACGGGTGGCTTCCGGCGGCCACCGCGGCGCGCGCCAGCTCGAAGCATCGGCGCATCATCTGCACATCGACGTTTCGGTCAACGGAAACCTGCTGCATCGCGCCATACTACCCCAGACCCCGCGAGGGGAATGCGCCCCCGATCGTGCAGGTTCGTACCGACGTCAGGAGGCACCATGCACGGACCCGGCCGATTCGAAGATCTCTTCACCGCCATCGACACTTCGGATGTGGACGGCTTCATGGGCTGGCTGAGCGACGACTGCAGCTTCGTCTACGGCAGCGGCGAGCCGGTCCGCGGCGCCGCGGCGGTGCGCGCCATGGTCGCGGGCTTCCTCGCCGGATACGAGAAGCTCGAGCACCGAATCGACGCCCACTGGGAGGTCGACGGCTCCGCGATCATGGAGGGCACCGTCACCTACCACACGGCTGACGGCACCGCCACCACCGTCCCATTCTGCAACGTCCTCCACCTCGCCGACGACGGCCGGATTCGCGACTACCGCGTCTACATCGATCCATCGCCGCTGGGATGATCCGAACCTCCGCCGGCCGTGGCCGGGTGCTCACGCCACCCAGTAGTTGAGGGCGTGGAAGACCAGCAGGACGACCTGGAGCAGCACCATCGGCACGAGCAGCATCCACGATCTGCGACCGAAGTGGGCCGCCAGCGCGATGAAGACCGGGAACACGAGGAGCAGGTAGCGGCTGTAGGCCATGAAGGTGCCGGTGAGAGCCGGCACCAGTCCCATGACCGCGGCATATGTGAACAGCGTGCCGTCCAGATGGCGGTAGAGAAAGAAGAACAGCATGATCACCAGCGCCAGGAACAACGCCTCGGAGTAGACCAGGCTGGTGTAAAACGAGGTCGGAAAGGCGAGGAAGAACAGACCGCAGCGGAAGGCCACGCCGGCCTCGGCCAGGTCCCTTGCCATCAGGTAGAGAGAGGCCGTCGCTATCAGGGATAAAACGGCCGACAGCACGAGGCCCGCCGTGAGCGTGCTGCCGAACACCGCTCCGGCCAGACGCAGTAGCATCGGGTAGAGTGGATAGAACACGTTGCTCATCTGCCGCGCCCGGTATCCCTGTTCCGCCAGGTAGATGTAGTGCTGACCGTCCCAGGTCTGAAACGCCGAGTCCAACCCGACCTCGTCCTCCGGCGGGTAGACGAAGTTCAGGCCCTGCATTTCCGCGTTGAATGGCAGCATCAAATAGGCGAGCGCGATCAACGCGGGAATCGCGAGCTTGCAGACGGCCGCCAGCGCCACGATACCGACCAGCCCGCGATCCTCCAGAATCCGGGTCAGGGGTCGACCGCGAGTCGATTCGGGCAGCACCGCGCGAGCCTACCACGCGGAGGAACTTGTGTGACCGCGAAAAGCGACCATCACGGCCCGCTCGCACAGCTTCGTACGACCCCGGGGCCCGATCGGCTGACAATCAGCCCCGGGAGAGGTTAGACTGTCATGCCGAGCCGCGGCAACGAAACTCCCGAGGTTGTGACATGACTCAAGCCAAGATCATCTGGACGAAGACCGACGAGGCACCGGCACTGGCGACCTTCTCTCTCCTGCCCGTGGTGCGGGCGTTCACGAGAGGCTCCGGCATCGAGATCGACACCAGCGACATTTCGCTCGCGGGCCGCGTCATCGCCAACTTTCCCGAAAAGCTCAGCGACGAGCAGAGGATCCCCGACCACCTGAGCCTTCTCGGCGAGCTGGCGAAACAGCCGGGCGCGAACATCCTGAAGCTCCCGAACATCAGCGCGTCGGTGCCCCAGCTCGAAACCGCGATCGCGGAGCTGCAGGGTCAGGGCTACGACCTCCCGTCCTTCCCCGAGGAGCCGAAAAACGACGAGGAACGGGAGATCCGGAACCGGTATGCGGTGTGTCTCGGCTCGGCCGTCAACCCGGTGCTGCGAGAGGGCAACTCGGACCGGCGGCCGGCGGCCGCGGTCAAGCGCTTCGCGAGAAATCACCCGCACGGCATGATGAAGCCGTGGCCGGAATCCGGATCGAAGGCGCGGGTCGCGCACATGACGGAGAAGGACTTCTACGGCAGCGAGCGCTCGACAACCGTGGACGAACCGACCTCGGTCCGGATCGAGCACGTCGCGGCCGACGGCACGGTCACGCTTCTCAAGGACGAGATCGCCCTCCAAGAGGGCGAGGTCATCGACACCGCGGTCATGAATGTCGCCGCCCTGCGCGAGTTCTACGCGGAACAGATCGCGGCCGCGAAAAAGGATGGCGTACTGCTCTCCCTCCACCTCAAGGCGACCATGATGAAGGTCTCCGACCCGATCATGTTCGGTCACTGCGTGTCGGTGTTCTTTCGGGACGTGCTCGAGAAGTACGCGACCGAGCTCGAGCAGGTCGGCGCCCAGGTCAACCAGGGCCTCGCGGACGTGCTCGAGAAGCTGGGGCGGCTGCCGGCCGCCACGCGGGCCGAGATCGAGACCGACCTCGAGGTGGTCTTTGCGCGGCGACCCGATCTCGCGATGGTCGACTCCCGCAAGGGCATCACCAACCTCCATGTGCCCAACAACGTCATAGTCGACGCCTCGATGCCCAACGTCATCCGCGACGGCGGCAAGATGTGGAACGCGCACGACGAGCTGCAGGACTGCATCGCCATGGTGCCCGACCGCTGCTACGCCACGATGTACGCGGAGATCCTCGAAGACGCCAAGCGCAACGGCCAGTTCGACCCGGCCACCATGGGCAACGTGTCCAACGTGGGGCTGATGGCCAAGAAGGCCGAGGAGTACGGCTCCCATGACAAGACCTTCGAGGCGGCGGCGGCCGGCACCATCCGGGTGGCGGACAGCGCCGGCACCACGCTGCTCGAGCAGACGGTGGAGCCTGGCGATGTCTTCAGGATGTGCCAGGCCAAGGACGCGGCGATCGAGAACTGGGTCGAGCTGGCGGTCACCCGAGCGCGGGCCAGCGGGTCGCCGGCCGTCTTCTGGCTCGACGAACAGCGCGCCCACGACGCCGAGATCATCAGGAAGGTGAAGGCCTATCTGCCCAACCACGACACCTCGGGGCTCGACCTCCGGATCCTGAAGCCGGTCGAGGCGATGCGATTCACTCTCGAGCGCGTGCGGCGCGGCGAGGACACGATCTCGGTCACCGGCAACGTGCTCCGCGACTACCTGACCGACCTGTTCCCAATCCTCGAGCTCGGCACCTCGGCCAGGATGCTGTCGATCGTGCCGCTGATGAACGGCGGCGGGCTGTTCGAGACCGGCGCCGGCGGCTCGGCGCCCAAGCACGTCCAGCAGTTCCTCGCAGAAGGCCACCTGCGGTGGGACTCGCTCGGGGAGTACTGTGCCCTGGTTCCGTCATTCGAGCTGCTGGCGGAAAAGACCAACAACCCGCAGGCGAAGGTCCTCGCCGACGCGCTCGACGAGGCGATCGCCGCCTACCTCGAGAACGGTCGGCTGCCGTCCCGCAAGGTCCACCAAATCGACAACCGCGGCTCGACCTTCTACCTCGCGCTGTACTGGGCACAGGCCCTGGCCGAGCAGGACCAGGATGCCGGGCTCAAGGGCAGGTTCGCTGAAATCGCGAAGGCGCTCGACAACGCCGAGGCGACCATCACCGGCGAGCTGCTGGCGGCACAGGGCGAGGCGGTCGACCTCGGCGGCTACTACCTGCCCGATGAACAGCTGGTGGAACGTGCGATGCGGCCGAGCCCGACCTTCAACGCCATCATCGACACGCTGTGATCGTGCGTCGCGACTGACCGCGACCGGCTCGGGCCTCAGCCCTCGGCCTGCTTCTCGAGCTCGTCGAGCTTGGCAACGTCGCTCACAGCCACGTCGACCAGGCTCTTCGGGATGTTGCTCTGCTCGCACATCTGCCGGATCTCTTCCGCCTCGTCCGAGAACTCCATGATCTCGCGGATCGCTTCGATGTGCTCGAGCATCTCGCCGGACGGAATCTGGTCGAGAGGCGGACCCTCCTCGGCCGCCTTCTTGGCCGCGGCCGCTTCCTCGGCAAGGCGCTTCTTCTCGCGCAGCTCCTCCTCCATCGCCTGGTTGGCGCTGTCGATGGCGCTCTGGTCGAGGCCGGAAAACTTGAGGATCGAGGCGTCCTCGACATCGTTGGAGATCAGGTGCTTGGCCTTGTCCTCATCGGTCGCGTCCGCCACCGCCTCCAGCAGCTTGGCGATCCGCTCCGCCTCCGCCCGCTCGGCGGCAACCGCCTGCTTGACCCCGTCGAGGACCTCGCGGCTGATCTCCAGACGGGCCATGATGTCGTCCTCCGGGACGCCCTCCTCCAGAAGGTACCGAGCACCCTCGTCGTCAGCCATTCCCTCGGCTCTCGCCACCATCAGATCGAGCTTGGTGTTCTCGACGATCTCCTGAATGTCGTCGAGCAGCTCGACGTCCTGCAGGCTCGGCCAGGTCGAGCCCAGCTCGTTGACCAGGCTGACCGACGTCTTGTAGGTGTCCGACACGTCATCGAGGGTCAGGGCCCCGGTCGCGCGGTCGAAGTCGCCAAGCATGGCACTGCCGACCGAGATCCGATCATCGACGGCGCGCCGCAACCGCATCAGATTGCCGCCGTGGCGGGACACGTTGTGCCCGGCCGCATCCAGCGCCTGTGCGATCTTGTGCACCGTCGCCTCTTTGGCCCCGGCGTCGAAGGCCGACGACTCGAGGTTCTGGATCTCGCGCTCGATGGCGAGCCACAGCGGCGTCGCACCCGTGGATTCGTCAGTGGTCATCACTTCATCTCCCATCGGCGTTTTCGTCGCACGCCCTCGACCGGAGCACGTGCAGCGACGAGAATAGCAGGCTTTTCGACGGCTGGCATCCTCTCGTGGAGCCCCCGCTGGAACCTGCCCGGCGGCGCTCGTCTCAACTTGAGGCCACTGCCCCGCTGCGGTCAGGGAGGCGGCACCCGGTAGACATCGACGCCATCGCGGGTGCCGACCAGCTCGAGCCGCGCACGCACGGCGTGCAGCACCGCGCGCCGGCGCGAGTCTTCGCCGGCCGTGACCAGGCTCGCCGGGGTCCCGCCGCCGTAGCCCGGCGTGACCACCACGAAACGGACGTCCAGGCGCTGCATTTCAACCAGAATCCGCCGGGCATCGTGGCCCTCCTCGAGCCACACCGCCAACGGCGGCCGGTTGTTGATGCCCTCGGCGATCCACGGCCTCGAGAAGTAGAAGGGCGGCGGAAAATCGAGCGCCATGACCCGTCCGCCCGGCGGCTGGCGGTTGACGAGCAGTGCCGCCTCGCGGCCCGGTACCGACGCGCGGATCACCTCCGCGGCACCGATCCGGCCGGCGAGGAAGGCCAGGGGCCGGCCGTGGGAGGTCATGGCCGCCCACGCCGTCACAAGAGCCGGTGCCACGAGCAGGGCCGCGAGCACGGACGACCAGCGGCCCGCGATCCTGCACACCAGAATCGCCGACGACGCCGCGAGGCACAGCAGGAGCGGCATCGCCAATCGCACCGACGGGTGATAGGCGAGCCCGATGAGCAGGTACGGGACGGCGACCGCCAGCAGCTCGCGCTCGCGCCCGCCCCCGCGCCGCAGCAGCAGCAGCGGCAGTGCCATCAGCCCGAGCAGAAGATGCCAGCCGGCGACCTCATCGCGTTGGACCTCGCCAACCGAAGGTCCCCAGGGAATCCCGAGCGGACCCGGAATGTCGCGGTGGACCTGCGTGACGTAGTGCTGGCGAGCCTCGTCGACCCCGGGGACCTCGCCCCGCAGCAGCCCGACTCCCATCGGGAAGAAGGGATCACCGGTCGCCGCGAGGTTGCGGACCGCGTACGGCAGCACCGCCAACAGCACCGGCAGCGCGACCGCGGCGAGGGCCGCCGGCCGCCACCGCCGCCGCCACCACAGCAGCAGCACCAGACCGAGCACTGCGGGCGCAGCCGACCATTTGCTGGCCGCCGCCCCGGCAAGCGCGAGACCGACCAGCACGGGCGGGGCGCGCCGCCGCGACAGGAGCATCGCGACGGTCACGTGGAACACCACGAAAAGGTCGATGAATGCGGCCGCTCCCGCTACGAGCACCGCTGGTGACGCGGCAAGAAAGCACGGACCGCAGACCGCCGCGCGACGGGTGCCCCGGTCGTGGTGGAGCAGTACCATCAGGGCCGCCAGGCTCGCCGCGAAGGCTCCGAAATGGAGGAACTTCGCAACCTCGCCACCGGCCGCGCGCAGGCCGAGCATGTAGACCGCCTCCACCGTCTGGGGGAACGCCGCGTGCACATCCCACGGGTAGAAGAAGATCCGGCCCTCGATCAGGAACAGCTTCGGCAGCGCGAGGTGGTAACGCAGGCCGTCGGAGTCGATCACGGGAAGCGCGAGCTGGAGCACGGCCATCCCCGTAGTGCCGAGGAGCAGCAGCGAGAGTACCGGGCTGGCGCCGGCCAGCATCCGCACCCTCCGGCCGAGGCGGCGCAGGTCGCGCCACCAGGCCGGCAGGCCGGTGACCCCGGCGACGGCGAGCGCGGCAGCCGCCGCTATCGCCGCGCCGGTTCCGAGCACGGCCCCCGCCGTCCACGTCGCGACGCCGACCACCGTGATCCCGACCGACAGCGACAGCAACGCCGCCTCGGGCCCGTGCCGAGTCCGCAGCGCCGGCGGCAGCAGGCGCGAACCCACCAGCCACGTCGCCGTCAGCAGCGCGACGGCGACCGGAAGGGCGATGGCGACGGGCACCGGATCGGCGCCGTACGGCGGCATGGCGACCATTGTAGCGGGCGCCACCGGCGCGTCCTCGATTCCGCCGAAAGCAGGCTCGGAGCTCTCCATCTTGCTTCTTCCTGAGAATCATTTATCATCAAGCACCATGCGGGCTTTCGGTCTCGCAGTTCTCACCGTCCTCGGACTCGGGTGTGCACCACCGGAAGAGGTGCCGAGTTCGTGGTCCCTCGAGATCGCGGCCAGCCTGCCCCCTCACGCCTGGCTGGTCGAGGCCATCGGCGGCGAGGACGTCGATGCTCGGGCAATCCTCACGCCCGGCGACAGCCCGGCCACCTACCAACCTTCCGACGCCGACGTGAGCAGGGTGCTCGACTGCCGGCTCTTCCTCCGTGCCGGGGTGCCGTTCGAGGACGGCGGCTGGTACCGCGCAGTCGCCGACCGCATGGAGGTGGTCGACCTGCGCGATGGGGTCGAGCTGCTGGCGATCGGTCACCAGCCGCACCAGCCTGGATCGTTCGCCGGCGACCACGTCCACATCGAGGGCTCACCTGATCCGCACATCTGGCTGAGCCCGAAACGGCTGCCGACGCAAGCTCGAACGATCGCACGGGCGCTCCAGCGCCTGTACCCCGACGAAGCGGCATCGATCGCCGAACGGCTCGCGAACGTGGTGGCCGATCTCGCTGCGCTCGACCGGGAGGTCGAGGCGATGCTGGCGCCCCACCGAGGACGCACCTTCGTCGTCTTTCACCCATCCTGGGGCTACTTCGCCGATGATTACGGCCTCGAGCAGGTCGCGATCGAGGTTGCGGGCAAGGAGCCGTCAGACGCCGAGATCACGAGACTCCGCGAGCGTCTGCGTGAGCTCGGTGTGTCGGTGGTCTTCGTACAACCGCAGATCGCCGGGCGTTCGGCACGGGCGGTGGCGGAAGCCTCGGGCGCACGACTCGAGGTTCTCGACCCGCTGCGTGCCGACGTCGTCGAAAATCTACGCGATGCAGCCGTCAGGATCGCCGGGAGCTTCGGTGGCTGAGGCGCCGGCAATTCGGGTCAGCGACATCTCTTTCCGCTACCCTCACCAGCGCGAAGACACCCTGCAGGACGTCGCCTTCGAGGTCGGGGGCACCGAGTGGGTCGGCCTTCTCGGCCCCAACGGCGGCGGCAAGACGACGCTGCTCAAGCTGCTGCTCGGACAGCTGGTGCCGGCCGCCGGCAGCATCGAGGTGCTGTCGACGAGCCCCCGACGGGCCAGGCACCGGGTCGGCTATGTGCCTCAGGACAATGCCATCGATCCCGACGTTCCCGCATCAGTGCTCGACATTGTGCTCCTCGGACGGGTGGCCTCAACCAGCTGGGGACCGCGATACTCCGCGGAAGACCGCGAGCGCGCGCGGTTGGCCCTCGAGGAGACGCAGACCACCGACCTCGCCGGCCGCCCGTGGCGCACTCTTTCGGGTGGGCAGCGACAGCGGGTGCTGATCGCCCGGACGCTCGCTTCCGAGTCCGGGCTGCTGCTCCTCGACGAGCCGACGACGGGGATCGACGCCCATCGGGAGAAGGCACTCCTTCGGCTCCTCGAGCACCTCAACCAGCGACTGCCGATCCTCATGGTCAGCCACGACACCGCGCTGGTGACCCACCACATGGACCGCGCGCTGTGGGTCGACCGCTCGGTGCGTGAGATCGATGTCGGCGACCTCGACCCGGTGTCGCTCGAGCAGCTGTTTCACGGAAGGGAGTCATGAGCGGGTTCTTTGCCGACGCTGCCGGGAACCCGTTCCTGTGGACCGGGCTTGCCGCCGGCCTGCTGGCGAGCTTGAGCTGCGGTATCGTCGGGCCGTACGTGATCAGCCGTCGGCTGGTGTTTCTGGCCGGGGCGCTCGCCCACATCGCGATCGGCGGCGTCGGCGCCGCGATCTACCTCGCCGCCATGCACCCCGCCGTGTTGGGCTGGCTGACACCGATGCACGGGGGCCTCGCTGCCGCCGCGCTCTCCGCCCCGTTGCTCGCGCTCCTGCTGCACCGGGCCCAGGAGCGCCTGGACACCGTGGTCGGAGCGCTGTGGGCGGTCGGGATGTCGATCGGCATCCTCCTCATCAAGCTCACGCCCGGCTACCACAGCGAGCTCATGAGCTATCTTTTCGGCAACATCAGCTTCGTGACCCGCCGCGACCTGCTGTTCCTGGCAGTTCTGAGTGCGCTGGTCGCCGCCGTCGCGTTCGCCTTCCACCGCCGCTTCCTGGCACTCTGTCTCGACCCCGAGCAGGCCGAGCTCCGCGGCATTCCGCTGCTCGCTACCGATACGGTGCTGCTGCTCCTGATCGCAGCCACCGTCATCGTCCTGACCCAGATCGTCGGGCTCATCCTGGTGATCGCCCTGCTCAGCCTCCCGGCCGCCATCGCTGCCAGGCTGACGACCCGGCTCGGGCCGTCGATGGCCATCACTGCGGTGATCGCGGCAGTGGCGACCACGGTCCCCAGAATCGCCGTCTACGGCTCCCCAGTCAGCCCGGAAGCGGCCATCGTCCTGTTCACCGCCGCCCTCTACCTGGTCGTCGCCATGCGCCGCCGGATCGCCGCCGAGCCATGACCGGCCGCCCCGCCGGCCGCCGTCGGCCCGAATACCGGCACACCCGCCAGCGGGACGCCATCCGGCGTGCGTTCGAGACGGCCGGGCGGCCGCTGCGGCCACAGGAGTGCCGCGCGATCGCACGGACAGTCGTGCCCGAGATCGGAATCGCGACGGTCTACCGCAACATCAGGCGGCTGGTGGACGAGGGCTGGCTGCGGGTGGTCGAACTCCCCGGCGCCGCCGACCGGTACGAGATCTCCGGCGGGCGGCACCACCACCACTTCGTGTGCCGGCACTGCGACGGCGTCTTCGAGGTCGAAGCGTGCCCCGGCGGCTTCGCGGCCCTGGCACCGCCCGGCTTCCGGGTCGAAGGGCACGACCTGGTGCTGTACGGGCTCTGCAGGCGTTGCGGTGGTACTTGATCGGACGATGGCTCAGCCGGGCGTCGGAACGACCGCCCGCACCGAAAACCCGCGCTCCTTCCAGGCCGCCACCTCGTCCTCGAGCGTCTGGGCGAGCGGCGCGGCAAACTCGAACCGCCCCGGTAGGTGGACCACCACCGCATAGCGGGTCGTGGCCATGAGCTCGGGCGGCGGATCGAGGTAGAGCTCGTCGCCCAGGCCGGTGCGAACGTAGGTGAAGAGCGCCGGCCACGAGGCCAGTCCGTAGGGCGTCGTGCGGCGCACGTACTGGAACTTCTCGATGCCGAAGTAGCCTGCGATGTGGATCCGGTGCTGGAGGTTGTCGTTCTCGCCGCGCACGCACACCAGCGGCAGGTCATCCTCCAGGTGGGGCGCGAGAGTCTGTGCCTCGAAAATCAGCCGCTCGTAGTATCTGGTCAACCGCCGCATGTCCTTGAGCTCGCCGCGCATCCACACCAGGTTGATCGCCAGCGCGGACACGACCACGGCCGCGATTCCGAGTCTGGCGGTGCGGCGCCGCGTCTCCGGAGAAAGCCTGTAGAGAGCCTGGAAGACCCCCACCATGGCAATGACGAACCCGGCCAGCGGCACCGCGGTGTAGCGCGTCGGGATCCAACTCACCGGGAGGATCGGCAGCAGCGAGATGAGGAACCAGGAGCCGCCCAGCACGATCGCGCGGTTCCAGCGGCGCAGACCGAGGGCGGCGATCGCGAACATCAAAGCCAGGCCAACCGCCTCGCCGCCCCCGAACCCGGGCTGATAGGGCTCGAGCTGCTCGATCAGGGTGAAGCAGGCCCACAGATGCGGGATCTTCGACAGCACGTGGCCGCCGACATCGTAGTAGGACTCACGGCCGGCGAAGACCATCGCGTAGACCACGACGTAGGCGGCCACGGGCAGCGCCAGCACCACGCCGGTCCGCGCCGCCCGACACCATGTTGACCGCGCGAGCGTGAGATCGAAGACCACGGCGAGCGGCGCGATGATCACCCAGCTTTCCTTGCAGAACGCCGAGAACACGATCAATGCCGCGGCGGCCGCCAGGCGACCGCGCGTCCATCGCTGCTCCGGCCCCGGCCACAGGCAGGCGAGGCCGAGCCACACCAGCAGCACCGTGAGGTCGTTGTAGGAGACATTGACGTACATCACGGGCTCGAATGCGTACGGCGACAGCATCCAGAACGCCGCGCCCGCGGCGGCCGCCCACGGACCGATCCCGAAGCGGTTGAGCAGCCGCCCGAGGAGCACCCCACAGCCGAGGTGCATCATCAGGGTCGTCAGGTGATATCCGACGATCCAGGTTCCGTAGACAAGGTGGTGAGCGGCGAAGAGCCAGGCATTGGCCGGGCGGTAGAAGTTGGTGGGGCCGATGAAGAAGATCCCGGGATCGGCGATCAGCTTGCGACCCACGTGCCAGAGGTGAAAGTCGTCACCGTAGAACCCGGCGCCGAGCACCGGGCTGAGCACCGCACCGGCCAGGGCGCATGCGAGCAGCATGGGCCAAAAGTCGGACCTGCCGATCACGCCGGAACTCGTCTCGGATGTCACTCAAAAAGTCTAGCACCCGGCAGTTCGCGCCGCGGTTCCCTCGCCGCCTCAACTGCGGCGCGTTACAGCATCATACCCACCAGCTGTTCGGTCGGGGGCCGGAAGCGCTCGACGGGCCACTGCAGGGCATCTTCGATGGTCTCCAGCATCAGGTGCTTGTCGTCCGGGATCCGGCCGTGGATGTCTAGGAAGTTGCTGATGTGGTCGGACAGGAGCACCGTAGGCCCGGTCAGGCGATCGACCAGGAGACGGGTTTCGCGAAGGGCCTGGAACGGGCCGAGGAGGGTCAGCTCGCCGCGCTGCCATCGGTCGCACCACTCGGTCCCGATGGCGGGAACGAAGGTCCGGAGGCGGACGAAGTCGGGGCTGGCCCGGTTGAGGACGTCGGCGCTGCCCTCGGCATGCTCACGCCAGCGCTCCTGGCCGGCGAGGCCGACCATGAGGTAGACCGACAGCCCGATGCCGGCATCCATCACGTGCCGGAAGGCCCGCACCGCGGCGTCGGGGTCGACCCCCTTGTGGATGCGCTCGAGGGTGATCGGGTCTCCGGACTCGAGGCCGGAGTGGACGCGGGTGATGCCGGCTGCGGCGATCCGCCGCCACTCGTCGCCGCTCTTCTTGTCGAGGAACTTGGCCGAACCGTACATGGTGATCCGCTCGAGGCCGGGGAAGAGGGTACGAGCGGCGTCGCCGATCTCCACCAGGTCGTCGGTCGGAAGGGCGGCGGTGTTCCCGTCGGCGAGAAAGATCGTGCGCACGCCGCGACCGTAGGCCTCGAGGGCCATCTCGAGATCTTCGGTGACCTCACTGACCGGCCGGCGCCGGAACTTCGTGTCGGCATACATGGCGCAGAAGGCACAGCAATTGTGGGGGCAGCCGATGGTGGCCTGGAGAACCAGTGATCCGGCCTCGGACGGCGGACGGTAGACGGTGCCCTCGTAACGCATGGCGGCATCATATCCCACAAATCCGCGGGGCCGGATCACGGCCACGACCACTCCGCGCTTGACAGACGAAGGCCCCGTCGCTATTCTCTTGCGGCCCTCGAATGAGGGCCTCCGTGTGTCGCGCTTTGCGACGCCACCCGAGGAGGATAGACATGGCACGGCGATGCAGCCTGACAGGGAAGAAGCCGCTGGTCGGCAACCGGGTCTCGCACTCCAACCGCAAGACCAAGCGCCGGCAGCTGCCCAACGTCCAGGACAAGCGGATCTTCGTTCCCGAGCTCGACCGCTGGGTGCGGGTGCGGCTGTCGACGCGTGCCCTGCGCACCGTCCGCCGCAAGGGCCTGATGAGCTTTCTGCGCGAGCAGGGGCTGTCGCTCAGGGACGTTGCCCGCTAGATTCCATCCGACAACGACAACGACCGGGGCGTGCGCGCCCCGGTTTTTTTCCCTTTCATGATCAGCGATCGTCGGCAATCCTCGACGCGACCGGCCCCGACTGGCCCTGGTACTTGGACCCGCGGCCGGGACCGCATGGACGTTCCGCGGGCGAGGTCATGGTGTGAAAGACCACCTGGGAGATCCGCATCCCGGGGTACAGCTTGACCGGCAGCCGCCCGAGATTAGACAGCTCGAGGGTGATGCGGCCGTCGAAGCCGGGGTCGATGAATCCCGCTGTTGCGTGCACCACGACCGCCAGGCGTCCGATAGATGATCGCCCCTCGACCCGCGCCACGAGGTCAGGGGGCACCGCGACCCGCTCGCGGGTCGCGCCGAGAACGAACTCCCCCGGATGGAGGACGAAGGCCTCCCCCTCTTCGACCACCACCGTCTCGGTGTAGTTTCCCACCGAGCCACGTTCACGCGGGTCGATGCACGGCGTGCGGCAGCCGGTAGACGACGAACTCGTGGTCGAGCCGCAGGTCCACCGACGCCGGCTGGATCTGCAGCTCCGGGTCGTCGAGGGGATCGACGACGATCTCGCCCCGGTCGAGACGGGCGCGAAGGCCACGGTCGGAGAGAATCACTCGAGGATGATAGCTGTTTGGTTGGCGGTGGCGATGGCAATGACCGTCGACGGACGCGGACGCGGCTCGCAAAACCGCTACAGCTGGTAGCGCAGGCCGCCGGTGATGCGACGACCCGGCGCCGGGTAGCCCGCCACCTCCTGGTAGCCCTCGTCGGTCACGTTCCGCACCCTCACGAGCACCTCGAGACCTTGCAGGATCTCGTACGACAGCGCCAGGTTGCCGGTGACGTGGCCTTCGAGCTCGGTCCGGCCGAAGGTGATCGGGTCGACGTCGGCGCGCTCGCCCACGTAGATCAACGTCACATCGCCTCGGAGCCGGCCCCAGAAGACGCCGTGCAGAGTCCACGAGGCGCTCCACTCGGGTCGGCGCAGCAGTGGCAGGCCCTCGCCGTCTTCGGTCTCGAGCCAGGTGCCCTGCACCGAGGAAACGAGCTCTGCGGTCAACGGCACGTCCCACATCAGCTCGGCGCCCAGGATTTCGGCCGTGGCCACGTTGGCGAACGAGAAGGTCACAAAGCTGTAGTCGATGAGGTTCTCGAGCCGGGTCTCGAAGAGGTTGGTCTGGATTCGAGACGAGCCGACGAACCAGTTGATGCCGGCCTCGTAGGAGTCGGAGGTCTCGGGCTCGAGCTCCGGGTTGCCCGCGAACGGGAAGTAGAGCTCACCCACCGACGGCTGCCGGAAGCCGCGGCCGTAACCGGCCTTGAGCTCGACGTGCTCGGTCAGCCGCCAGCCGAGGTGGAGCCGCGGCGAGACCTCCGTCCCCCACTCGTCGGCGTCGTCCCAGCGCACACCGGCCACGACCCGCAGCACGTCGGATGCGCGCCACGAATCCTGGATGAAGAGGCTGCTGAGCGAGGTCGTGTCGGCGTCGAGGTTGGGGCCATAGGACGACAGGTCGGTGACCTCGTCCTCCCGCCACTCGCCACCCCAGGACAGCTCGTGGCCGCCGAGGCGGTGGTGGCTCGCGAGCCGCGCCTGGGTCGTGTCGGCAGCGGTCTCCGAGAAGGTGAAGCCGAAGGGGTCTTCAGGGTCCTGGTAGGCGAGGTCGCGCTCGACGAGCGATGCCGTGACCTCGAGCTGCCAACCGTCGCTGATGTGAAGCCGCAGCGGCACCGCGTAGAGCCGCTGCTCGGCCTGCTGACGGCGCTCGGGAGTCGGGGTCAGGGGGTCGGCGAACGGGATGCCGATGTCGCTTTCCAGGTCCTGCACCACCACCGACAGGCGGCTGCCCCCGCCGAACCTGATGCCGGCGTTGAAGAGCAGCTGCTCGGTCGTGAAGTCGCTGTTCGCGAGCTCGCCCTCGCCCTCGCGGTCGACACCCGAAGCGTAAATGTCGAAGCCGGAGCCGGCCCAGCCGAACGCGCCTTCGAGCCGCCGCCAGGAGTCGTCTCCGCCCTCGCCGAGCAGCGACAGCGACCAGCCGTCGCGGGCACGACCGGGGACGACGTTGACCACCCCGCCGATGGCGTCGGCGCCCCAGAGCGCCGAGTACGGGCCGCGCGCCACCTCGATCCGTTCGAGCCCGGCAGTCGGCAGCAGGCTCCAGTCGAAGCCCGCGAAGTACGGGGAGTTGAGGCGCACGCCGTTAAAAAGCGCGAGCGTGTGGTCGGACTCGGTGCCCCGGGTGAAGACCGAGGTCTGCGAGCCCTCGTCGCCGGCACGCATGACCGTCACACCGGGTACCCGGCGCAGCAGGTCGGCGACGGTCTCCTCCTGCGAGTCGTCGATCTCCTCGCGTTCGAGCACCGTGACCGGCAGCGGCACCTCGTCGATCTCCGACTCGATGCCGGTGGCCGTGACGGTCAGCACGCCGTCGAAGATCCGCAGCGGCTGCTGCGCTGACGCCGGCGCCGCCGCCAGTAGGCACACCACGATCAACTGAACAGAGGGACTCCAGGAGCGCATACGAAACCTCCCGTTTCTCACTGGAACGGCAGGTCTCCTGACTCCCGGATCATCCGGCACCGTTCGCCTTCCCAGCGGCTCAACCCCGGAGGATCGCGGCCGCCAGTGGCTGGGATCCCACTCCCCGAACGGGCCGTCCCCGGTCACAGTGGCGGGGGCCGTGCCGGACTCTCACCGGCTTCCCTCTCAGCGCGTCATGCGACCGTTCCGACCGGGCGACTGTACGCCAATTGCAGGGGCGGGTCAAATCCACGACGAGCTCACAGATCGCCGACGCGGCCGTGACTGGTTTCCCGTGCCTCACCATACTCTCGGCCTTCGCCAAGCCCATCGCTACGTCAAGTGAAAGACCCCGGTAAAGTCGATCTCGTGCCCAGGCGGCAGCAACGCACACGACCCTCGAATACGGACGCAATGCCCTCGACATCGAGAAAGCGGCAACGAACGGGCGGCGCCGAGCCTCACCGATCCTCAGCCGCGAGCGTCCCGTCCTCGACGATCGCCGCCGGGAGCCGGCCGAACAGGGTCGCGTACATCAGGCGGTAGATGTCTGTGCTGTCGACGTTGCGCGGGAGCATGTCCGCGTTGAGCCCGTGCGCCCGCGCCACCACGCCGCCCGCGACGCCAGCCGCGCGGCCTGCGGAGTTGTGGAAAACGGGGCCCCTGCCCCGTTTCCCACAGCCTCAGCAGGCTTTACGACGACGAGCCCATCGCCTTCTCCTACCAGCTCGAGAGGCACCCAGCAGGTGTCCAACTCAACCGGTGGATCTGTCAAAGTTAGAACCGATGGGGAGAATCGACATGAAGGCTCTACGAAAAACCACAGACGGAACAGCCCCGGGCCCGGAAACCCTTCGATTGTTTTTTTTTGGCATCCTCCTTTTCTGCTTTGTCTGCTTGATCCGAGCACCCGGATTTTTTTGGACAGTGATCAATTGGGACGAATCGATTTACCTTCTTATTTCTCGAAGTGTGCTAGAGGGCAATGTTCTCTACACTGACATCTGGGACCGCAAGCAACCTCTCACGTTTGTGCTGTTCGCGATTGCTCAGATCGTCTTCGGCCAGACTATCCTCTCGATTCGATGGTTGGGTTGTATTGCGGTAGCGACAACCTGCCTCGGGTTAGTCGCGATCGCCCGAAGGACATTCGAGCGGTCCACTGTCGGCCAATCGGGTGCGACGATCGCCGCCATTCTGTACGCCTTGTATTCAGTGAGTTCAGGAGGGCTCGCCACAAACACCGAAATTCTGTTCGCGCCGTTCAGTGCCGCGGCGGTAGCGGTCATTCTGCCGTGGTGGGTGGCGCGGGATCCCGAGGTTTCGCCTGCTGGTCTTCGAAACTGGGGTGTCGCCGGCTTGCTCCTCGGCTTGTCGTCGTTCACCAAGCTGATCGCTGTATTCGATGCGGGCTTCGTAGCGCTATTGCTGGTCACGGGCTGGTGGTCCATGCGCTCTGGGTATCACCACCAGCGGTCTCTCGCATGGCTTGTCAAGAGAGTGCTTGTGCTCGCCTCGGGATTCGCTTGCCCATGGATCATCGGAGCAGCATACTTCTGGACCGCAGGAGCGTTCGACGAGTTCATCTTCGCTAATTTCACCTTCAACCGCATGAATCTCGTCGACCGCCCCCCGATCTCGCTAGAGAACCTCATTCTCGTCTTCACCCGTCTCGTGACGAGGGAAAACGGACTACTGTGGTTAGGGTTCGTCGCAGCCGTCATACTCCTAGTGGTGAGGCCGCGGTGGATCTCCACGACCAACCACCGCCTTCTGACGGGCCTCGTGCTCTGGGCCGCGCTCGGCATCGCAGCCGCAGTCTCTCTCCGTCGTCTCTACCTCCACTACTACCTCCAACCGACACCAGCCCTGGCACTGGTCAGCGGACTGGTCATCGTGCTTCTTCTCGGAACACAAAGAAGGTTCGTGATGGCGATCACGGTCGCGACCGCCATCGCGCTGCTGATTCCCCAGGGCGTCCGAATCGCCGAACGATGGCGCCAGATAGGGTCGATGACCGACGTGCCCGCCGTGATCGCGGCACACCTTCGCGATCGCGTGCGGCCAGGAGAGTACATCTACATCGCCAATGACCAGCCGATCCTCTATTTCCTGACCGAAACCCGGGTTCCCACGAGGTGGGCCTTCCCACAGTTCCTAATCTCTCCCATCTTCCGGCAGCGCTTGGGAATCGACCTCGACCGTGAAATGGCCTCGATTTTCGAACACCGCCCCGTGTTCGTGGTCTTCAACACCCAAGAGCGCAACCTAGTCGACCCGGCCTACCACCAGTTGCTGTTCGGAAGGTACCTCGCAGCCGACTACGAGCTCGATGTGCGGCTGTTCACCGTCGCCCTGTTTCGGCGACGGGTCGAGGAGGCCGCTCCAACGCCGTTTTTGAAGAGTCTAATCGAGAGTGTCGCGGACTCTCCTCGAGACGGCGAAACACAATAGCCCGACCGATCTGGGCCATTGGGCGGTACCGCCCCGGCAGGTACCGTTGGGTCAAGATCTCGACCAGCTCACCGTCCGGCAGCCACGGATGATCGCGCTCCATGACCACAAACATCGGACGTTGATCGAAAACTTCGTCAAGGAAGCGCTCGAGTTCGATGTCCAGGCGCTTTCGGAATTCCGGCCGGACATACCATGCCGGCAGTACGTACCGGGAAGGCATCCGAGCCCCGGAGAGCAGATAGATGACCGGCTGACTGTTGGCGACGAAGACCAGCGAGCCTCGCGCCCCGTGGTCACGAAGAAACGCTGCCGTGTCCTTCGGGTGGTCGGGGTCCTGGGCGGCCCGCTCGATCACATGCAGGGCGACAGGCGCCAGGCCGACAAGAAGCCCGGTCACGAGCACTGCGGCCCCGATTCTGACCACTTTCCGCCGATCCCTCGACGCCCGACCCACGGCCACCGAGATCAGCAGGACCGCCGGGGGAAGCATCTGGAGGAAGTGGTGGTCGTAGAACTTCGCGGCAGCGAGAACCGATAAAGCATCCGAGAGGAGCCAGGCTGAGACGAGCGCGATGGGGCCCGCGGCGGGCCCTCCCCTCGGTCGAGAACCGGCCATCAGCCAGACCGCAGCGCCGATCGAGACTGCCAGGAGCCACAAGATGCCCTCGTGCGCCTGGCGCACCAGGGCCGCGGTTAAAAGCCCCAATCTGTCCACTTGGAGGTGGGTGTACACGAAGTTGAACTCGACGTTTGCGAACCAGAACGCCTCCAGCTGCCCGAAGACCGCGAATACAACCAGCGCCACGGCCAGCGGGGCGACGGCGACGATCCAGAAGCAGCCGCTCCGCTTCCAGAACTCGCGCACCCTGCTGGCCCAACGAGCATCGCTGCTCGACCAGAGCAACGGCGCCGCCACCCCCAATACGAGCACGTCGAAACTTGCGACCAGCTTGATCTGAACGGCAAGGCCGGCGAGCCACCCGGCAGCACAGAATCGAAGCATCCGGGTACGCCCGTCGTTCGGAGCGAAGCCTCTCGGAACCGCTAGGAGGGCGAACGCCCATGTCACGAAAGGAGCGAAGAGCAGCTCGGCGTTGGTCGCCAGCCCGCCCGACGTGGTTGACGCCAAGACATAGAGCCCCGCTGCTACCCATCCTCCGGTACAGCCCCCGCTGAACCGCCTTGAAATCAAGCCGAGCCCGGTCGCGGTCACCGCCACGAACAGGCTGCAGATCAGCCGCATACCGACGACCGGGTCCGGAAAGACGAAGCTCGCCAAGAGCACGACAAACAGGAACGGCTGCTTGTGGTCGAAGACCTCGACGTATGGTAGCGACCCGGCGGCCACGCTCGACGACACCAGCAGGTAGACACTCTCATCCCAGTCGATCACGGAGCGACCGAGAATCGGCCACCGCAGCGCGATCGTCGCCGCGAGCAGGACCAGGAACACCAGGCTCCAGCGCCGCACATCGGAGCCCATGGGTCAACCCGTTCCGATCGACATTGCCTCAGCCACGCGGCGGGCCGCCGGTTGGGGGCCTATCGTGCTCGGCCTCCGGGCCCGACCGGCCGACGAAACCTTCCCTGGCGTTTTACCGGAAACGTCCGGGTCGTGGGCCGAAGCGTGCTTCATGTCACCGCTCCAGTCGCAGCGGCACCCACCCATCGTTTCGTCGCTGCGGGACACGCTCAACCCCCACGATTGGTCTGGAAACGAATAGGAATCGTGGACACGGCAATTCTCCGAACTCGGATAATCACCGACAGAAGGAGCAGAAACCCGACGGCCAACATCGAGGCGATCGAGGCTCGGCGGGCCCACCGCAGCGCGGGAAACGGCTGCCACGACCAAGTCACCCGGTGTCGCCCCTCTGGTACCGGATGCGCGAGCATCCCGGTCGAAGGGTCCGCCGAGGACGACACTGGGCGACCGTCCACCTCAATCTCCATGCCGGGGAACGCGATGACACGCCACAGCAGCGTCGAGGGCTGGCGGACATCGACCTCGATCTCACGCCGGGTCGATGCCCATGCGACGACCGAGACCTCCGCGGTCGGGTCGGACCGAACGACAGCCGGTCGGCCACGAATCTCATCGAACCGGGGCACGCGCTCGCCCGCGAGCTCAGCCAGAAAGCCGGACCTAACGCTCGCCGCCCTGAACCAGATCTCTGCAAGACTGTGGTGTCGCCAGTACCAGCCCCCGCTCCCAGCCTCCCACGCCCGGTGCGGATCCGGAAACACCGAGCCGGCTGTGGTTCGAAGCGGTTCGGCGGTCGAGAAGAGACCCATCGGCCGCGTCCTGTCCCACCCGACGAAGGGCGTCGATAGGACCAGCGCGATGCCCACCATCAGCCATGCTCTTGAAGGATCGAGGCGGGCAACCGTCGTGGCCGCTGCGAAGGTCAGCAGGGCCGCCAGCCGCCATGGGAACTGGAATTTCGACAGCAGCGGCAGCGCATCCCAGACAACGCCTGCTGGATGGGTGGCGGCGAGGACACAAACGGCCGCGACGACAACGACAGCGATGGCACCGGTCTTTCGGCGGCGTTCCGACGGCAGCAGGAGGAACCCTATGATAACAATCGTCAGGAGCGCGACGACGGCCGTCGAGACTTGGGTGTTGAAGTCCCACGACTCGACGCTGCCGCTGAACAGAGTGTTGGCCGACGGACGAAAACGGCCAGCCTTGGGCCCGTAGAACCGATCGACCGACAACAGGGTCGACGACAGCGCTTGAGGGACGAGGGCGAATGCGGCGACGCCGAACCCGATGACCGACCCGGACGCGACGGTCACGCGCCGACCGTCCAGGCTCCGCGACGTCAGGAACCAGATCGAGAGACCGAAACCGAAGAACGTCGCAAGCGGGATGTTGGCCAGCAGGAGCCCCGCGACCCCGACAGCCACGAGCGCGGCCCGGACCGGAGCACGGAGCCGGTGGAACGTTGCCGCCCAGAGAATCGCCGGCGGGAAGACAAAGGCCCAGTGCTCAGCCAGTGCACTCCGGTGGTAGAGATCGACGAGGCGATACGAAGACGCCATGTAGACAACGGCCGCCGGTAATACCGCGCGACAGGCCGCCCACGTTCTCAGCCATCCCGCCATGGCAAGACCCGACAGGAAGAGACCCGCCATCGACCACATCGAGACTCCGACCACGACCGGCACGCCCACGAGAATCGGCAGAGCGTGAACGTAACTGGTCAACGGCGGGAAGAAAACCAACGTCGGCGCACCGAAGCCGGCGTTGAACCCACCACCCCATGCAGGGAAGAACTGCCCCGAACGGATGTTCTCGGCCGTCTGTTGGGCATTGATCAGGTAGACGACGATATCGTGGCCGGCCAGAACGCGACCTCGGAGCAGCGGCAGGCCGATCGCGAAAGTCACGAACAGCAGGACAACGACGATCGAAGACCATCGCGTGCCGATCGTCGCCTTGTGCCGACCATGACCATTCGAGGGCGCCGTGGCGTTGTCGTGCCTTGGACCCACCTCCACCTCCCCGGGCGGCATTCACAAGCCCATCGACGGTCTCGACCCGCGCCTCCGAAAACCATAGAAGGTCGCGCTGGTACTTGGTGCGGCATCTACGGAGAGAAACCGGATAGAAATTCCCTTTCGCCTCGCTCGAAAGTACCACGCCCATAGCCCCTCGAACTTCTGCCGCCGGCCACATGAACCAACTTGATTGACGTTTTTCGAGAGTCGATATCGGCAAGCACGGGCACACCCACGTGCAGTCGTCGCCTGATCGGTCTATCGGGGCCCGATTCGGTCCTTTCGCTCGCAGCTCTCCTGACCGCGCGGCGACGATCAGGAGTCCAACCCGTGATAACGCACCAGGCGCCGTCTCGGCTCCGGGATGTTCATGATGACGAATCTGGTGTATTACCAGGACAGCAGCAGTTGAGTCCTCTGATCTGAGCCTCCTCCGGAAGCTCTGGCCTTCTGGGCCTCCCCTAGCGCCCCGGCGTCGCGCCATCAGCGTGGTCGTTCGTCAAAAAGCCGGGTGGTCTGCGACCACGCTGATGACGCGCTGGCGAGTCCCTCCAGCACAATGCCGTGCCCGGCACGTCCCGAGGTGGCGCGCCCACCGCCGCACTTGCGCGTCGACGAATCCCGCCAGAACCCGCACCCCTGCTCGTGCCGTCCCTCCCACTGCACCCTCACCTCGTCGAATTGCGAATGGTTGCCGCGCGGGCATTTGGGGCCTGGTGGCGGGCCGCGCAGCTTTGAGCCGCAGTGACGCTCAGCGTCTCCTGCAGCGTGGACGGGTCGCCTCGGCGTGACCCGAACGAAACCAACAGTCAAGGCGGCCGTCGTGCGAGCCTCACCGATCCTCAGCCGCGAGCGTCCCGTCCTCGACGATCGCCGCCGGG
>CAZSTH010000024.1:0-5147 GCA_964609835.1 uncultured Thermoanaerobaculia bacterium | reverse complement strand
AGCCGGCCGAACAGGGTCGCGTACATCAGGCGGTAGATGTCTGTGTTGTCGACGTTGCGCGGGAGCATGTCCGCGTTGAGCCCGTGCGCCCGCGCCAACACGCCGCCCGCGACGTCGTCCTCGAAGGCCCACACGATGCCGAAGCGAAGCTCGTGACCGTGCCGGTCCGGCGCGGCGACGAACGGCGGCGTCAGGGTGCCGCCGCGACCATCGACCGGCGACCCGTTCGCGCTGACGGCGGGCAGCGGTCGGTCGAACGCGTCGCGGTCGCGCACAGCCATCACCTCGAGGCCGCCGGCACCGCTGTCCGCCGCCGTCACCAGCAGGGTCCGCGGGCTGTGCTCGATGTGTTGGAGAACGACACCGATCGCCTCGTCGGCACGGCGCAGCGCTTCGAGCGTCCCGGCAGCATTGTTGTCGTTGGCGAAGTTGTCAGACCCCTCCTCCTCGACCACCATCAGGAACGGCCGATCGCGCGTCGCCAGGATGTGCAGCGCCTTGCGGGTCATCTCCGCCAACGTCGGAGCGTCCGGCCCATACAGGGGCAGCCCGGCCTCGGCGAGAACCTCTTCTGGCTCGTCGTTGAAGGTGTGCTTGGCGGCGAATACGCCCAACACTCGAGCCACGGTGTCTGGCAGTTCGAGCAGCTCGTCGCGCGTGTAGACGACGGTGTATCCGAGGGCAGCCGCTTCCTCGAGCAGATTCCTCCCGTCCTTGCGGCGACCTCCTTCGCCGTGCCTGCCGACCACTCCCTCCGGCAGCAGGAGGATCTCGCCGCCGCTCAGAATGATGTCGACACCGCTGGTGATGATCTGCTCGGCGATCGGATCAGTCTCTTTGCGATCCGACCACGATGCCGCAAAAACGCCGGTTCCCGGCTCTGCAATGTGGCCGCTGTTGATCAACGCCGTGGCGTGACCGGCCTCGATCGCCTCGACGAGGATGCTGTGCGGCTTCCCCGAGGCCGAGGAGAACGGCCGATCCGGGTGGACCCCGTAGGTATCAAAGGGCACCTTGACGCCGAACGCGTGCGCGGTCGCTCCGGCATGCGAGCTGGCATTGGTCGAGTCGAGCACGTGCCCTCGGTACAGACCCATCTCCTCGAGCCGATCCCAGTTGAGCATGCTATCCGGCCCGACTGTCGCCAAACGCAGGGCGCCCCACATCGCGGCGCCGCTGCCGTCGGGATGAATGAAGATCACGTCACCCGTGGCGATCGATCCAGCCGGGCGGGAGCAGCCGACAAGCGCGGCGCTCAATACGAGCAGGCCGGTCAACAGCACCGCGTGGTGTCGGTTTCGTGGTGTCATCATTCCCCCTTCATGGCCTTTTCGGGACGGAATCCCAGACTCCATGAGACTAGCCATCTTCGTCGACAATGCAAATCATTTTCGTGTGAAGCGAGATTCGTGCAGGAGCATCGGGGAGCTTCGCTATTGCGGCTCGGCTTGCGTCCCGCGGCCCGGCTCGACCGGGTGACGCGAGCCCGCATTCTCAATGGGGTTTCGTCGCAGGGGCGGCGACGTGCCGTGCGCAGGGGTGTTTCGACCCGAGGCGCACGGAGGCCTACTGGACAGTGCATCGAGCACGCCGAGATAAGAAAACGACGCTGCGTTCGGTGCATCGTCGCCCGTAGCAAAAACCTCATGAATGATGCGGGCTGGAATGAGATGACGGCTTCCGATTCCCACAAAGGGACTGGGGTGCGGGCAGTGACTCGATGCAATAAACCTTCCATCCAGATCTTCCACTCGTTCGAAGAGGAAAACGCGGCCGAGCACCGCCGTCTGGCGAAGATGACTCCAAAGGAGAGACTCAACGAGTTTGCCGTCCTTCAGGCGCGCCGGTGGGGGCCATCGTCGACGTTCACGCCGATCGTCAAGACTGCAACCTGGGCGTCGAACCGAACCGGATCGACATTCTCACGGGCCTGAAAGGCGTCAGCAATCGTGTCGTCTTCGACGGGGCCGAGCCCGTAGAGATCGACGGGCAGGAGGTCATGATCATCTCACGCGACCACCTGATTCAAGTGAAGCGGAGCTCCGAACGACCTCGCGACCTCGCCGATGCCGACGAACTCACGAAGATCGCCGACGCAACTGAAGATCGCTAGCCCGTACCTCGCACCATCCCGCTGCTGCGGTCCCCGATAGTCAAGACTGCCGAAATGTCGGTCCCGCCGCCGCTCGAAGCCTATTCCGTCCGATGCCTTTCCGGAATCGGACGGAACAGGCGGGAATGGGAAAATTTTCACAAGATCTCTTGACACAGTTCTTGCCTCGACGTATATTTTTTGGCGTGACGAAAACCATTGGAGCCACCGAATGACGGAAGTCGCCCTCAGCGCCAGCCTCGAAGACTACCTCGAAGCGATCTTCCACATCGTGCGCGAGAAGCAGGCGGCGCGGCCGAAGGACATCGCCGGTCGGCTCGCGGTCGGGAATTCGTCGGTCACCGGCGCTCTCAAGGCGCTGGCCGCCCGCGAGCTCGTGAACTACGCGCCCTATGACGTCGTCACTCTCACCCCGGCCGGTGAGGAGGCCGCTCGCGATGTGGTCCGCCGCCACGAGACCCTGCGCGAGTTCTTCGTCAAGGTGTTGGCCGCGGACCCCCACCTCGCCGAGACGGCCGCGTGCCAGATGGAGCACGCGGTGCCGCCGGCACTGATCGACCGCTTCGTTCATTTCGTCGAGTTCGTCGAGATGTGCCCGAAGGCGAGTCCGGGATTGCTGGAGGGCTTCCGCACCCACCTCGACAAGGGCTGCCGGCCGAAGTGCTTCGACGAGTGCCCGATCGAGGTCAACGACGACTGCTCGGGATCGGCCCAGGGCCCTCCCTCGTCGCTGACCACCATCGCCGATCTGCAACCCGGCCAGAGGGCCACCATCAAGCGGATCCAGGGTCAGGGAACGCTTCGGCGCCGGCTGATGGATCTCGGACTGCTGCCCGGCACCACCGTCGAGCTCGAGCGCGAGGCACCGCTCGGCGATCCGTTGGAAATTTTGGTCAAGGGTACCCACCTGTCGCTGCGCCGCGAGGAGTCGACCGCGGTCGAGGTGGAGCTCGAGGAAGAGCCCGCATGAATCATGCGGGCCAGGGGCCGCCCCCTTTTTGGAGGAAAATTTCGTCATGCCGAAAACTTTAAGGCATATTGAAAACATCTCGGTGACACCGTCGCCGGAAACGAGATTCGTCACTCTCGCTGGCAATCCCAACAGCGGCAAGACCTCGCTCTTCAATGCCCTCACCGGCGCCCGCCAGCACGTCGGCAATTACGCCGGGGTCACCGTCGAGCGCAAGGTTGGGCACCGCCGCCACGACGGCGTCGACCTCGAAATCGTCGACCTCCCCGGCACCTACTCGCTGGCCAGCAACTCGCCCGAGGAGCGAATCGCTCGCGACGTGCTGGTGACCGAGCACCCCGACGTCACCGTGTCGGTGGTCGACGCCTCCAACCTCGAGCGCAACCTCTACCTGACGGTACAGCTCGTCGAGCTCGGGCTGCCGGTGGTGGTGGCCCTCAACATGGTGGACGTGGCGCGCAGCCAGGGCAACGTGGTGGATGCCGGCAAGCTGTCACAGCTTCTCCGCGCACCGGTGGTGGCGACGATTGCCCGCAAGGGGCACGGCTCGAGGGAGCTGCTGGATGCAGTCCGCCAACGCAGCGCCTTCCCCGCCCCCAGCGAGATCAAGGTCGACTACGGGGCCGACATCGAGCGCGAGATCGAACGCATCGAGGGCCTCCTGCAAATGTCCGAGCCAGACACGAATCCGATGGTCCGGCGCGGTCTGGCCATCGCGCTCCTGGAGGGCGTCGACACATCGCGCACGGCCGCGGTCGGCGAGGGCGTCCGCCGGGCGGCGCGCGAATCGGCCGACAAGATCGAGCGCCTGCTCGGCGACCCCATCGACATCCTGATCGCCGAGCGGCGGCATGGCGCCGCCGCCGGCCTCGCCCGCCAGACCGTCCGCTCATCGGCCGAACGCCGCCGCGATCTCACCGACCGCATCGACCGCGTCCTGGTCAACCGGGTGCTCGGCCTGCCGATCTTCCTCGCCACGATGTACGCCGTCTTCTGGTTCACCTTCACGGTCGCCGAGGCGCCGATGGGATGGATCGAGGGCGCCTTCGGGCGGCTCGGTGAGATCGTTGGCGGCCTGTGGCCCGCCGGCTCCGAGTCGCTCGTCAAGTCGCTGGTCGTCGACGGCGTCATCGGCGGCGTCGGCGGGGTGCTCGTCTTCCTGCCCAACATCGTGCTCCTCTTCCTCGCCATCTCGCTGCTCGAGGACTCCGGCTACATGGCCCGCGCCGCCTTCCTGATGGACCGGGTCATGAAGAGCATCGGACTGCACGGCAAGAGCTTCATCCCCATGCTGCTCGGGTTCGGCTGCTCGATTCCCGCCATCATGGCCACCCGCACCATCGAGAGCCGGCGCGCCCGCATGACCACCATGATGGTGATTCCCCTGATGAGCTGCTCGGCGCGGCTGCCGATCTACGCCCTGATCATCCCCGCCTTCTTCGCCGTCCCGTACCGCGCCTGGGTCCTGTGGTCCATGTACCTGATCGGCATCGCTTTCGCTCTCGGCGCCGCCTGGTTGCTGCGCTCGACGGTCTTTGCGGGCCGCGGGCTGCCGTTCCTGATGGAGCTGCCGCCCTACCGGATGCCAACCACCCGCAGCATCCTCCTCCACATGGGCGAGCGCTCATGGCTCTACCTTCGCAAGGCCGGCACCATCATCCTCGCGATCTCGATCGTGATGTGGGCGCTGGTGACCTTCCCGAGGCTCCATCCCGAGACCGTGATCGCAGCCTCGAACGGCTCCGACACCGAGGACGTCGAGAGCATCGACACCCTCGAAGCGCAACAGCTCGACCACAGCCTTGCCGGACGTCTCGGCCATCTCATGGAGCCGGCCCTCGCCCCCATGGGCTTCGACTGGCGGATCGGCACCGCGCTGGTGGGCGCCTTCGCCGCCAAGGAGGTCTTCGTCGCCCAGATGGGCATCGTCTTCTCCGTGGAGGCGCCTGACGACGCCGGCGCCGGCCACCTGCGGGAGCAGCTGCGCGCCGACTACTCGCAGCTCGTGGGCTTCTGCGTCATGCTTTTCGCGCTCATCGCCTCGCCGTGCATGGCCACGGTGGC
>CAZSTH010000023.1:25669-41326 GCA_964609835.1 uncultured Thermoanaerobaculia bacterium | reverse complement strand
CGGCGACGGCGCCTGCTTCGACGAGCAGCGCGAGATGAGAGTCGACCTCCCTGGCTGACGCATAGGCGATGCGCCAGTGGTGGGTGCGGTCGCGCCCGCACCGTCCGGCGCCCTCGGCGAGGTTGGCGGGCACCGAGCTCGCGGCGCGGATGACCTGGTCGGCGATCGGCTTCAACGGCGCAGGGACCCTCATCACGAGCCTGATGGCGAGGGCCGCGGCGTGGATGGCGTCGGCGTGGACGCGGAGACCGGTGGACGAAGCGGCGGTTGTCATGATCACCTCCGGGTTGTTCATGCAAATCCAAGAGCCGGTGGGGCGGCCCGAGTCAAGGGTGCGCCAGCACTTGCCTTGCCCTTGACTCGGACCGTCCCACCGGCTATCGCTCGCTCCAGAACAACCCGGAGGTGATCAGGTCACCGCGGACCGCCACCGCCACCGTCGACCGCCACCGTCGACCGCCACCGTCGACCGCCACCGCGGACCGCCACCGCGGACCGCGTCCGCGTCCGCGACCGTGATCCGCGACCGTGAACCGCGACCGCGACCGCGACCGCGACCGTGGGCCGCGTCCGCGATCCGCCACCGCCACCGCCACCGCCGACCGTCACCGTCGACCGCCACCGCGGACCGCCACCGCGGACCGCCACCGCGGACCGCCACCGTCACCGCCACCGTCACCATCGACCATCGACCGCGACCGGGACCGCGACCGCGTCCGCGATTCGCGTCCGCGACCGCCACCGCCGCCCGTCACCGCCGCCCGCCACCGTGTCCGCCACCGCCACCGTTCACGGACGCGTACAGGGATGCGGATCCCGGACGCGGACCTCCACGACGCCCAGACTCCTCTCTCGTATACTGGTGTGCGGGCTGGCAGTAGCGCCCTCTCTCGCAGGAGATCCCATGAACCCGGTATCGGACACCGTGCTCGAGCGTCTCGAGCGTCTGCGCGCTTCGGTGGTGCGGGTGATTCGCGGCAAGACCGCGATCGTCGACTCGCTGATCGCCGCCCTGCTGGCGCGGGGCCACGTGCTGTTGGAGGACGTCCCCGGGGTTGGGAAGACCACCCTCGCGCAGGCGCTGGCGCGCTCGCTCGATCTCGAGTTTCACCGCATCCAGTTCACCTCGGACACCCTGCCGTCGGACATCATCGGAATCTCGGTCTACCGCCGTGAGCGCGAGGACTTCGAGTTCATCTCGGGCCCACTGTTCGCGAACGTCGTGCTCGCCGACGAGATCAACCGCGCTGCCCCGCGCACGCAGTCGGCGCTCCTGGAGGCCATGAGCGAGCATGCAGTGACGGTCGAGAAGACCCGCCATCGGTTGATCGAGCCATTTTTCGTGGTCGCCACCCAAAACCCGATCGAGTCCACAGGTACGTATCCATTGCCGGAGTCGCAGCTCGATCGGTTCCTGATGCGCCTGTCGATGGGTTACCCGAACCGCGAGGAGGAGCTGGAGCTGCTGCGTTCGAGCGGCGTCGAGCCGGAGCTCGAGCAGCTGGAGCCCGTGCTCGACGCGCGCGAGCTGATCGAGATGCAAAACCTGGTGCCTGAGGTCCACGTCTCGGACCGTCTTCGCCAGTACCTGCTCGACATCGTCGGGGCAACGCGTCGACACGACTCGCTGGCGCTCGGCGTCTCGACTCGGGGCTGTCTCTCCTGGCAGCGGTCGGCGCAGGCTCTGGCGCTCGTCCGCGGTCGCGCTTTCGTGCTCCCGGACGATCTGCAGGAGACTGCGGAGGCGGTGCTGGCGCACCGGTTACTGCATGCCGACCCGGTGGTCGGCAGTGGCTGGGAACGGAGCCGCGCCGAACGTGCCGTGGTGCGCGCCCTGCTCGAGCAGATCCCGGTCCCAAGGTAGGAGACGTCGTGCTGGAACTGAATCGATCCCCCGTATGCCCCGGCCATGTCTCGGGCCGAAATCGTCGCGGCGGCAATTCCGGCTCCCGACTTCCGAATTCCGAACTCGGGCTGTGAGCTTCGCCGACGCCTTTCCCGGCTTTCGCCTCCAGCTGACGCGATGGGGTGTCGCCTATCTCGTGGCCAGTGTGATCCTCGGTTTTGCCGCGGTGAACACCGGCAACAATGCGCTGATGGCCATGTTCGGGCTGGCGCTCGGCAGCTATGCGGTCGCCGGGGCGTGGTCGCGACAGGTCCTGGGAGCGGTCCGCGCAACGGTTTCGCTGCCGCAGGAGTTGTACGCCGGCCGGCCGGCCGTGGTCGAGATCGAGCTCGTCAACACCTCGGGCTTCTTCCCCGCGTACGGCCTGCTGGTGCGCGACAGCGCCGGACGGGCGGCCGTCTTCAACCCCTTCCTCCCGACCCGTGGGCACTCGCGCCACACGGTGGACGTCGTGATGCCGGTGCGCGGCTGGCGCGACATCGGGCCGTGGCGGCTCGACGTTCTGCTACCCCTCGGGTTCTTCCTGAAGTCGAAGACCCTGGCCCCGGCGAAGAGGGTCCTGGTCTATCCGCGGATCTTGCCCATGGCCTCGCTGCCGGTGCGGCGGGGGGGTGGCCGGCGTGCTCCGGACGCCCTCGACTGCCGCGGCCGCGAGGGTGAAGTGACCCGGCTCCGCGATTTCCGAGACGGTGACGAGATTCGGGCCCTGCACTGGAAGCAGACCGCGCGCCAGCAGCGCCTGGTGGTGGTCGAGAGGCAGCGGGCCTCCGAGCAGCCGGTCTACTTCGTGCTCGACCCGAGGTTGTCCGACCCCGCGGATCCGGCCCAGCGCGAGCGCTTCGAGCGAATCGTGTCCGAGGCGGCGACCGGAGTCCTGCGGCGGTTACATGAGGGAGCCACGGTCGGTCTGGTTGTCGGTTCGACGGTGGTCCGGCCGGTGCGGACGATGGCTCGCGCCCGGACCCTTTTGCGTCCACTGGCGGAGGTCGAGCCGCGGTCCCTGTCGGCCGACGCGCCGCTCGACCCGGGTGCTGCGCGCCGCATCGAGTTTTCGAGTGCCGAAAGGACGGGACCGTGACGCGGGACGGCCACCGGCGGCTGCTCGGCTGGTTGCTGCTGTGGTCGATGCTGCCGCTGCCGTTCTTGTACATAGTGCTGCCGCCGTTCTGGCTGGTGGCCGCGGCGGTTGCCGTTCTGCTGGTCGCTCGGCCATCACTGCGGATCCCGCTTCCGTTGTGGAGCCAGAATCTGATCGCGGTGGCGATCGTGATCGTGGTCGCCGCCGCGGGTGGCCTCAGGATCGGTCCGCTGCGTCCCCTGGGGCACCTTCTCTTGTTGCTGACCTCTGTGCGCGCGCTGCTGGTGGTCGACCGGCGGTCGTTCCTCGGAGCCCTGATGCCGACTCTTCTGGTGTGGGTGGTGTCGGTGACCGCGTCCACCCATGTCATGGTCATGCTCTATGTCGCTGCCTCCGCCGTCGTGTGGTGGTGGGCCGGAATGCGGATCCAGCTCGCCGGCATCGCCGGTCAGCAGCGCCACGGGCACGAGGTGCTGCCGCGGGCCGGTCATGCGGCGTTCGCCGCGATCGTGGCGCTCGCCATCATGGTGCCTTTCTTCGTCGCCATCCCGAGGATCTCCTCGCCGTGGATCGCGGGGTCCGGCGGTGCGAGCAGCGTCACCGGATTCTCCAGCCATGTCGACCTCGCAGGCGTCGGCACGATCCGTCAATCTCACGAAGTGGCGCTGTTCGTGCGTACGGTCGGCGGCTCCCAGCTCCAGGATCGCTGGATGCGATTGCGGGCCACGGCTCTCGAACGGGTGATGACGAACTCGTGGGCGCCGCGTGGGGCCACACTGCCGCCGGTCGAACGGGGCGGCCTGTTCTGGCTGTACGGCAAGGAAGGTTCCCTGAAGGACACGGTCGAGCTCGAGATCGAGATTCTGCGTCCGCGAAGGTATCTCTTCCAGCCCGAAGGCACGGTGGCGGTCGCATCACCGTTTCCGGTGCTCCTCGATCCCACGGGAGGCATGGTGCTGGCCCGCCGGGTCCACGGACCCATGACCTACACCGTGTGGGTGGCGCGATCCGATCCCCCGTACCCCAGCGACCCGCCGCGTACCGGCGCGAATCGGTTCCCGATGCATCCCGAGGTTCGCCGTCTGACCGAGGAGATCGTCGCGGGGGCGAGGACCGATCGCGAGCGGGTCGAGGCGATCGAGCGCCATCTGCAGCAGAACTTCACCTACTCCCTGTCCGGCATGACCCACCTGCGGGCCGATCCGGTCACGTGGTTTTTGCTCGAGGAGCGTTCGGGCCATTGCGAGTACTTCGCCGGCGCGATGGTGGCCATGCTCGATGAGCTCGATATCCCGGCGCGGATGGTCGCCGGCTACAGCGGCGGTGAGCTGGCCCCGAACGGAACGGAGGCGGCAATCCGCGAGTCCAACGCCCATAGCTGGGTGGAGGTCAAGCTCGGTCGCAGCCGGTTCTGGATGCCCTATGATCCAACCCCGGCGAGCGAGGTGCCCACGCTGAGCCGGCGCACCGGACGCGACCGGTTACGGATGGGATGGGACTGGGTTCAGACGAGCTGGGACCGCTATGTTCTGACTTTCGGTATCAGCGAGCAGATGCGCCTCATGGCGGCGGCTGCCGACGGATTCGAGGTGCTCGGCCGGCAGGTGTCATGGCGGCGGCTGCCGCCGGTCGCGGTAGCCGTCCTGTCTGCGCTCCTCGCGTGGTGGTGGTGGCGGGGCCGGCGGACCGGCGTTCGGCGCCGGCGCTCTGCGGGCCCGCCGGCCGCCACCGCCGTGCAACGCCTGGCGGATCGCCTGCAGGCGGGTGGCCTCGAGGTGCCGAGGAATGCCACCGTGCGTTGGGTGGCACGGCAGGCGAGCGTTCGCTGGCCGGAGGCGGCAGCGGCGGTCCGGGAGCTCGCGTTTCGAGCCGAGCGCGAGCTCTACGCCGCGGAGCCGGTGGCCCCGAATCACCGCGCCGCGGTGCGCCGCCTGTGGCTGCAGACTCTGCGCGCGATGCGCGACCGCCCCGCCGCCGATCGAGGCCGCTGACAGTCGCAGGCGGGCTCGGCCGCGGGAATGGATCCGCGTCGCCGGTCATTGCCTCTGGCAGGGGTGGAGGCCAGAGCTTGTCGCCTGCCCCCAGGAGGCCTATCATCTCGTATATGCAACGCATTGTCATGCTCGCAGTCGCCGCCGTCCTGGTTGCGGGTGGCTCGCTTCCCGGTGCGGCGGGGGAAATCGTGCGCATGCGCGTCGATGACACGATCCAGCCGGCGTCGCAACGCTACATCGAACGCGTCCTCGAGGAAGCGGCGGAGCGCGAAGCGTCGGTCGTGGTCATGGAGCTCGACACGCCGGGCGGCCTCGTGGACACGACGCGGGACATCACCAGCGCCATCATCACCTCGCCGGTGCCGGTTGTTGTCTTCGTCAGCCCGTCTGGTGCGCGCGCCGCGTCGGCCGGTTTTTTCATCCTGATTTCCGCGGACGTGGCGGTGATGGCGCCCGGTACCAATACCGGCGCCGCTCATCCGGTCGGCGGGCAGGGTGAGAATCTGCCCGACGACGTCCGCGACAAGGTCACGAACGACGCCGCGGCTATGGTTCGGTCGTTGGCGGAGCAGCGGGGCCGCAACCCGGAGACTGCGGAGAGGGCGGTTCGAGAGAGCATCTCGCTGACCGCGGACGAGGCGCTGGAAGAGCGGCTGATCGACTTCATCGCCCGCGACTTCGGTGAACTCCGCGAGCTCCTCGAGGGATACGAGGTGGTCCGGACGTCCGGCGAGACCACGCTGCTCGAGCTCGGTGAGGGCGCGGTGGTGGCGGTCGAGCCCACCTTCGCGGAACGCCTGTTCTCGGTCCTGGCCAACCCCAATGTCGCCTACCTGTTGATGGCGCTCGGTGCGCTCGGCCTGTATGTCGAGATCACCCATCCGGGCGGGATTCTGCCGGGTGTCGTGGGCGTTGTGTTTTTGCTCCTCGGCCTGTACTCGGTCTCGGTGCTGCCGGTGAGCTGGGCCGGGGTGGCCCTGATCGCGGTTGCACTGGTCCTGTTCCTGCTCGAGATCAAGGTCGCGAGCTACGGGCTCTTGACCATCGGCGGCGTGATCTCCTTCGTCCTCGGCTCCCTCATGATCTTCGACGGACCGATCCCGGCGATGCGGGTCAGCCTGGGTGTGGTGCTTCCGACCGCGGTGGTTGTGGCGTTCGTCACGGGCTTCCTGCTCACCCGGGTGCTGCGGGCCCACCGCGAGCGACCCATGACCGGGCGCGAGGGCCTGGTCGGGGACATCGGTCGCGTCATCTCCGCCCTCGATCCGCACGGCAAGGTTGCGGTGCACGGTGAGTACTGGGACGCTCGCAGCGCTGACGGGCCGGTCGAGCGGGGGGCGAGAGTTCGGGTCGTCGAGGTCCATGATCGTTGGATCGATGTCGTCGCCGCCGGCGACGCTGAAGAAGGGAGAGATTGATGGGTGTGCTCGGATCCGGCCTCGGTCTGGCGATTTTCTTCGCCGTCTTCGTTGTTTTCAAGTGGATCAATATTCTCAACGAGTACGAGCGCGGGGTGATCTTCCGCCTCGGGCGGGTTCTCAAGGAGGCGAAGGGGCCCGGGTTTGTCTTCGTCTTCTGGCCGATCGACCGGATGGTCAAGATGAGCCTGCGGACGGTGGTGCACGACATCCCGGCGCAGGACGTGATCACCCGCGACAACGTGTCGGTGAAGGTCAACGCGGTTGTCTACTTCCGGGTCATGAACCCGATCAAGGCGGTGGTGGAGGTGGAGAACTACGTCTACGCGACCTCGCAGCTCGCGCAGACCACCCTGCGCGCGGTGCTCGGCGAGGTCGAGCTCGACGACCTGCTGAGCAAGCGCGAGGCCGTCAACGTCCGCCTCCAGGAGATCATCGACCAACACTCCGACCCGTGGGGCGTCAAGGTGTCGATGGTCGAGGTCAAGCATGTCGACCTGCCGCCGGACATGCAGCGGGCGATCGCCAAGCAGGCCGAGGCCGAGCGCGAGAAGCGGGCCAAGATCATCCACGCTTCGGGCGAGTTCGAAGCGTCCCAGAAGCTGGCTCAGGCGGCGGACGTGATGTCGGCGAACGCGATCACGATCCAGCTCCGCTACCTGCAGACCTTGACCGAGATCTCGACCGAGAACGCCTCGACGATTGTCTTCCCGGTGCCTCTGAAGATGCTCGAGGCGCTGATCGGCTCCGGCAAGGACGAGGAGTGAGGGACAGCTACTACGTCATCGAGCTCAGCGCTCGATGGCTGGCACTGCTGCTGATGGCGCTGGCGCTGCTGATGATCCTTGCCTTCGCGCTCGGCTACGGCGCCGCGTGGTCGTCGAGGACGACAGCGCGGATGCCTCCCGAGATGGCGGCGCTGCAGGCCGCGGCGCCGCCGACGGCGATTCCCGAGGTGGTCATCCCGACCGAGGTGCCTGTGCCGACGGAGCCGGTCCCGCCGCAGCCGAGCTCGACGCCGGCGGTGACCCCGGAGCCGACGGCGGTGCCGACGGCGACCGCGTCCGCGACGCCGGCGGTGACCGAGTTCTACGTGCAGGTTCTGGCCTCGAGCCGGCGCTCCACGGTGGATGCGGCGAGCAGCTCGCTCGAGGAGCTCGGCTTCTCGCGCGATTACCAGCATCTCATCACCTCCGCGGAGGACGACGGGGGGATGCTCTACAAGCTGCGCATCGGTCCCTTCCCGGACCGCAACTCCGCGGACCGGGTGGCGCAGAGGATGAGCTCTGCCGGCTTTCCCGACGCCTGGGTGGTGGCGCCGTGAGCTTCGGTGGTCGCGTGCCGGGCCCGGAACTTCCGGACTGGATCCGAAAGCGCCGCCTGCAGCTGGGAGAGCTGCACGAGGTCAAGAAGCGGATGCGGTCCGGTGGCCTGCACACGGTCTGCGAGGAGGCGCGGTGCCCGAACCGCAGCGAGTGCTTCGCGCGCGGCACCGCGACCTTTCTCATTAACGGCCGAATCTGCACCCGCAACTGCTCCTACTGCTCCATCGCTCACGGCCGGCCGCGATCCCTCGACCCCGAGGAGCCCGCGCAGCTGGTGGAAGCTGTGGCGGCGATGAATCTCGAGCACGTGGTCATCACCGCCGTCGATCGCGACGACCTGCCGGACGGCGGTGCGGCCGGTTTCGTGGCCTGTATCCGCGGGCTGCGAGAGCTCGGGAGGGCGCCTGTCATCGAGGTCCTGACGCCGGATTTTCGCGGCGACATGATCGCGGTTGACAGCATCATCGACGCGGGCCCCGAGGTCTACAACCACAACGTGGAGACGGTGCCGAGGCTGTACCGGAAGGTGCGCCGTTCCGGCCGCTACGCTTGGGCGTTGGAGGTGCTGCGACGGGTCGCGGAGCGCGCGCCGGGGATGCTTCGAAAATCGGGCATGATGGTGGGACTCGGTGAGACTCGCGACGAGGTCGTGGAGGTTCTCCGGGACCTCGTGGGCGCCGGTTGCCAGGTTGTGACCATCGGCCAGTACCTGCGCCCGACCATCGATCAGGTGGAGGTGGCGCGCTACTGGAGGCCGGAGGAGTTCGAGGAGCTCGAGCGCGTAGGGCGCAATCTCGGCCTCGAGGTCTTCGCCGGGCCCTTCGTGCGCTCCTCCTACCGCGCCGAGGAGGCCTTCCTCAAGGTCGTCGGGCAGGACTGAGCCCTGCGTTCGCGCCATCGGCCGGGCGCGGCGGCGAACGCGGGCTATACTCGCGCAATGTCACGCGGGTGGTTGATCAGCTTCGAGGGCGGCGAGGGCACCGGCAAGAGCACCCAGATCGAGCTGGTGGCGGCCGAGTTGCGCGGCCGTGGGCACACCGTGGTGGTGACGCGCGAGCCGGGCGGCACCCCGGTCGCCGAGGCGACGCGGTCGGTGCTCCTCGATCCCGACCTCGATCCGGACGGGCTGACCGAGTTGTTCCTGCTCGAGGCCGCACGCCGCGATCACGTGGAGAGGGTGATCCGGCCGGCGCTGGCGCGCGGCGACGTGCTGCTGACCGATCGTTTCGCCGACTCGTCGCTGGTCTATCAAGGCATGGTTCGCGGGGTCGGCGTAGAGCGCACGGCGGAGCTCAACGCCATCGCTACCGGTGGGCTCGAACCTGACCTGACCGTGGTTCTCGACCTCGACCACGAGGCCGGGGTCGGTCGGGCGCGGTCGCGAAACGCTTCCGACGGCGGCGGCGAGAGCCGGCTCGACGACGAGCCATCGGCGTTCCACCGCAGGGTTCGTGCGGGGTTTCTGGAGCTCGCCCGCCTGGCGCCGGGCCGCGTGCGCGTGGTGGATGCGACCGGTGCAATCGACGAGGTCTGCGGCAGGATCCTCGAGCTCCTGCCTGGAGAGCTGCGGTGAGCGTGGAACAGCAGCTGTGGTGGGAGGAGCCGGAACTCGATCCGGACCGCTGGCGAGAGATCGTGCAGCCGGTGCTTGACCGCGCCCTGGTTGCCCGCGATCGGGAGCGGTTTCCGCAGACCCTCCTCCTGGTCGGCCCGAAGGGCCTCGGCCGCGAGCTCGCCGCAGTCCGGATGGCGGCCATGCTGACCTGTCCCGAGCGCGGCGGGCCGTGGTGCGCGTGCGGCTCGTGCGCGAGGGTGGCGCGCGGCCGGCACCCGGATGTCGTCGGCGTTTTCCGGCGGCTCACCGACGACGGCAAACGGTTGAAGAAGCACATCTGCATCGACTGGGCCCGGGACATCATCGATGCCTCCCCGGGCAAGCCGTACGAGGGGCGCCGGCGGGTGTGGGTCCTGAGCGGTGCTGAACCGGCAGACCTCGGGAATGATGCCGCAAATGCCCTCTTGAAGGTGCTCGAGGAACCGCCGCGGCACGCGGCCTTCATTCTTTTGGCCGCCAATCCGGCGGCGGTGCTCCCCACCATCCGATCTCGGAGTCAACGGCTGTCGTTGCCGGGAGCGGTGGCGCTGGCGGCCGGTGCCGACTGCGACGTGGCGGTTCCGGAGCTCAGCGGGGTCGCGTCCGGAGGCGGAGTCCGGGAGGCCGCAACCCTGGCCCGGTCGGCGCTCGCCGGCGGTGTCGAGGGGAGGTTGGACGAACTTCTCCAGCTGCCCTACAGGGTCCCGGAGGGTGTGCCGCCTTTCCAGGCCGTGGCCGCCGCTGCCCTCGAGCTGGCTGCCGCGCTCGAGGACGATGTTCGTGCGGAGGACCTACTGCGGCTGGCCACCGATCTGCTGGTGGTCGAGCGCCGCGCCCGGGCCCTCAACCTTAACTCGAAGGGCCAGATGGTCTCCAGCCTCCTGCGCTGGTATCGGAAACGCTGAGATGTTTGTACGCGAAGGACTCCCGCGGTTCAACGCCTCGTGTGCGGCGCGGGAGGGTGCATCGTGGAAGAAGAGGAGAATAGCCGTTGAGTGAGACCTTTCTGCCGTGGACGCTCTTGATCGCGTATGCGCTGGTGATCGTGTACCTGGCGTGGCGGAGTCGCCGGCGCTCTACCGACATCGAGTCGTTCTCGGTCGGCAGCCGGCAGGTCCCCCCGTTCTTCGTCGGGTTGTCGCTGGCAGCCAACATGACGTCGGTGGCGACCTTCGTGATCAACCCGGGTCTGATCCACGCCTACGGATGGGCAGGGGTTGTCGGCTACGGAATGGCGGCTCCCCTCGGGATCTTTCTCGGGCTGGTCGTGACCAGCAAGCGTTTCCGCCGGGTGGGGGACCAGTTCACCGTGCTGACGGTGCCGCAGTGGCTGGGCCAGCGCTACGGCAGCCGTGCCTTGACCGTGCTCTTCGCGGTTGCCAGCATGCTGCAGATCACCTTTCTGGTGCTGATCGTCACCGCCATCGTCGTCGTCATGATGAGCGTTCTCCAGATCGGTATGTGGCCCGCGCTGTTCATGGTCGTGGTGTTCACCTTCGGTTACATCCTCTTCGGCGGCGCCAGCCTCCACGTGTGGTCCAACAGTGTCCAGGCCCTGACCATGGTGGCAGTAGCGGGGTTGCTGGTGCTGTCGGGAATCGAGGTCTTCGACGGCGGGCCCGCCGGTTTCTTCGCGCGGCTCGATGCGGTGGCGCCGCACTACGGCGACGTGGTCAACCCGGCGAGCCTGCTGTTTCGCGACCTGTTCGAGGTCGTGGTGGCAAACTTCGTGATCGGGCTGGCGATCATCATGCAACCCCACATCATTTCGAAGTCGCTCTACCTCCGCTCGGAGAAGGACGTCAACACCTACCTCGTCACGGCGGTGGTCGCCGGGACCGTCTTCACCTCGGTGTTGTTGGTCGGGCTCTACGCCCGTCTCAGCCTCGGCGGCGAGATTCCCCCCGACCGGGTTGTGGCAACCTATATCGCCACGAGCTTCCCGCCGGGCCTGCGAGCCTTCATCATGCTCGGCGTGCTCGCTGCCGGGTTCTCGACCCTTGAGGGCGTCATCCTGGCACTGTCCACCATCTTCGGCAACGACTTCTTTGGGACCATCGCCCGCGCGCGAGGCATGGCCCGCGACGAGCTGGCCCGCGTGCTCCTGCGGGTCGGCAGGATCTTCCTGGTCGTGCTGGCGCCGGTCACACTGCTCCTGGCGTGGCGCCAGATCGTGGCCCCGTCGCTGTCGGTGGCGATCTTCGCGCAGAACGGTGTCTATGGCCTGTTCGCGGCGACCTTCGCGCCGGTGCTGTTCGGGATCTTCTCCCGCCGCGCCTCGGCCGCGGCCGCGATCACGGCGGCCGCGGCCGCCTTGGCCGTCCATTTCGGCATGTATTACGGTGGCGTGACCGGGTATCACAACAACCCGGCCGTGCCGGCAAGCTGCGCGATCGTGGCGGGCACGCTGGTGATGGCGATCGGTGTCGGACTCCGCAGACCCCGAAGCACTCCGCAGATCGGGAACATCTCGGGTGATGTCGGAGTTGAAGGAAGCCAAGGAGATTCACGATGAGAGGTTCCCGATGGGTGCCCCGGGCGCTGGTGCCCGCGGCAATGGTTGTGATGATGGTCCCGTTCGTGGCCGCGGGCGACGGAGCGAGGATCGTCGCCGTCGGCGATGTGCATGGGGCGTACGAGGGGCTGGTGTCGATTCTGCAGGAAACCGGGCTGATCGACAGCGAGCTCCGCTGGAGCGGCGGCGACACGATCCTCGTCCAGACCGGTGATCTTCTCGATCGCGGTGTCAGGGTCCGTGAAGCCATGGATCTGATGATGCGTCTGCAGGACGAGGCCGCTGCCGCTGGCGGCAAGGTGGTCGCGCTGCTCGGCAACCACGAGGCCATGAACCTCACGGGATATCTCCGTGATGTCAACCCGGATGTCTACGCCGAGTTCGTCGGCCGCCAGACGGAGAAACTGAGGAAGCAGGAGTTGAGGGCCTTCCGCGGGTACTGGCACAAGCACAGCAGGGGTAGCAATGGAGAGATCAAGTCGTTTCCCAACGAGCTCAGGCAGCGCTGGATGGACGCCCACCCGCCCGGCCTGATCGAGTATCTCGAGGCGATCGGGCCGGACGGTCGCTACGGTGCGTGGCTGCGAACCCTTCCCGCGGCCGCCCTGATCGAGGGTGTCCTCTTCGTCCACGGTGGGATCTCGCCGGAGATCGGCGGGCTCTCGGCCGCCGAGATCAACGCCAAGGTCAGGAGCGAGATCGCGAGCTACGACGAGGTTCGGAAGTACATGCTCGAGAAGGGCATGGCCCCGAGCACCGCCGGTCTCAACTCCCTGGTGGCGGCCTCAATGCGTGTCGAGTCGCCCGATCCGGAATTCGAGGCCCTGGCTGACGTCGACGACTGGTTTCTGTTCGCTCCCGCCGGGCCGCTGTGGTTCCGCGGCTCCGCGGAGTGGAGCGAGGCAGAACGCGGCGACGAGATCCAGGCGATCCTCGACGACATCGGTGCCGACAGAATGGTCAACGCTCACAGCCCGCGGGCCAGCGGACGCATCGAGGTGCGATTCGGTGGCCGCGTCTTCCTGATCGACACCGGCATGCTGACCAGCCACTACGGCGGCCGGCCCTCGGCGCTGGTGATCGAGGACGGTGTCTTTACCGCCGTCTACCCCGGTGGCGATGACGAGGTTCTCCTCGACACCTCGCTCGCCGATGCCGCGTAGCTGTCCGTGATGGCCGGCTCGCGCGTCAGTTGCGCGGGCGGGAAATGAGAATCGAGCCTCGACAAACGAGGATTTAGCCCGCATATCTCACCGGGTTTCGGCGCGGGGTCGCCGAAGTGCCGTGCCCGGTTGGGTTTTCGATCGGCCGGGCGCAAGCGTACGCGACAGGACGTCGAGAACTCGAAGATCAGAAAGCACTGCCGGGTACGGTGCATCGGCGGCCGCAGCAGGAAGCTGATGAGATATCCGGGTTAGTCCTCTTCCGGTGTCCAGTGCGTGATCAGGCTGCGCGCCGCCCGCACCTCGTCGACCCGCCGGACGGGCGTGTCGTGGGGTGCGTTGCGGACCAGCTCCGGTGTGGTCTCGGCCTCGCGGGCGATCGCCAGCATGGCGTCGCAGAACGCCTCGATCTCCTCGGGAGCGGCGCTCTCGGTCGGCTCGATCATCAGCGCGCCGTGCACGATCAGCGGGAATGACATGGTCGGCGGGTGGAAGCCATAGTCGAGCAGGCGTTTGGCGATGTCCGTGTTGTGGACCTCGTGGCGGGTCTGCAGACTGTCGTCGAACACCACCTCGTGGAGGCATGGCCGGTCGTACTTCAGGTGGTAGGCGTTCTTGAGGCGATGCCGAACCAGGTTCGAGTAGAGGACCGCGACCTCGGACATCGCCCGCAGACCGTCGGCGCCGAGGCTCCATATGTAGCTGAGAGCGCGCACCAGGATCAGGAAGTTGCCGAAGAACCCCCGCATCGGTCCGATCGAGGCCTCGTCGTCCCACACCAAGGCGAAGTCCTCGCCGTTGCGAACCACTCGCGGGACCGGAAGGTGGGGCAGGAGAGCGTCGGACACCGCCACCGGTCCCGCACCGGGACCGCCGCCACCGTGCGGCGTGGAGAATGTCTTGTGGAGGTTGATGTGCATGGCGTCGGCGCCCATCAGGCCGGGCAGGGCGCGGCCTACGAAGGCGTTGAGGTTGGCGCCATCGATGTAGACCAGACCGCCGCGCTCGTGGACCAGTCTCGAGATCTCCACGATCCGGTGCTCGAACAGCCCGAGCGTGTTCGGCACCGTCAGCATCACCGCCGCCACCGAATCGTCCATCAGCCGGTCCAGGGCTTCGAGGTCCAACGTGCCGTCGGATGCCGACGGGATCTCGACCACCCGGTAGCCCGCGAAGACCGCGGTGGCCGGGTTGGTGCCGTGCGCGGAGTCGGGCACCAGCACCACCTCGCGCGCGTCACCGCGCGCCTCCAGCGCCCTGCGGATCATCAGAATGCCCGTCAGCTCACCGTGCGCACCGGCCGCCGGCTGCAGGGTGACGCCCGCCATCCCGGTGATCTTCATCAGCGCCTGTTCCAGCTCCCAGATCAGCCGCAGCGAGCCCTGCACCTGCGACGGCGGCTGGAACGGGTGAGTCGAGGCGAAGCCGGGCAGGCGGGCGGTCTGCTCGTTGAGGCGCGGGTTGTACTTCATGGTGCAGGAGCCCAGCGGGTACAGCCCCTCGTCGACCGCATAGTTGAGCTGGCTGAGGCGGTGGAAGTGCTGGACGACCTCGAGCTCGCCGACATCCGGGAAGTGCTCGTCGACCCCTCGCAGGAGCTCGGGTGGGAGCGTCTGTGCGGGATCGACCGGTTCGACGTCGAGGGCCGGGAGCAAGTATCCGCGCCGCCGTCGACGGTGCGGGTTGCGCTCGAAGAACAGCGGCTCGCGGCGAAGGGACCGCCGCTTCATGCCAGCCTCGCGAGCGCTTTGCGGAGAGTCTCGATGTCGGCCGCGGTGTTGCACTCGGTGGCCGCCATCAGGATTCCATCGGGCCACGATCCGGTCCAACGGCTCGTGGGCACGCCGGCGAGGACGCCGTCCTCGGCGAGCCGATTGACGAGCTCGGTACCGGTGCCGGGACCGACCACGAGGAACTCGTTGAAAGTCGGGCTCGAGGGGAAGGCGAGGCGCCAGGGCCCGCCGATCTCGGTTACCGCCGTCTTGAGCGATTCGGCCCGGGAGAGGTTCGAGACGGCGAGCTCGCGGAGGCCGCTGCCGCCGACGGCCTCCAGCCAGACGGTCGCGGCGAGGGCCATCAGCCCCTGATTGGTGCAGATGTTCGACGTCGCCTTGGCACGGCGGATGTGCTGCTCCCGGGTGGAGAGGGTGAGGCAGAATGCGCGATCGCCCGCCTCGTCGATTGTCTGGCCGACCAGTCGACCGGGAAGCTGGCGGACGTTGTTCTCGCCGCAGGCGAAGAACCCGAGGTGGGGTCCCCCGAAGCCGGGAGCGACGCCGAACGACTGTGCTTCGCCGCACACGACGTCGAAGCCGAAGGCGCCGCCGCCCTCCAACAATCCCAGCGAGACAGCCTCGGTGACGACCTGGACCGCGAGGGCGCCGCCGTCGTGGGCGGCCTCTGCGAGACGCGGGAGGTCCTCGACGATGCCGAGGAAGTTCGGTGACTGAACGACCACGCAGCACGCGCGGTCCCCGGCCGCGGCGCGCACGCGGTCGGGGTCGAGCCGCCCGTCCTGATCGGGCGGCACGACAACGAGCTCGATGCCGGCCGGTGTGGCGTAGGTCTCAAGAACCCGCCGGTACATTGGATGCGCTGTTTCCGCCACCACGGCGACGTCGCGGCGGCCCCTCAGCACGCGGTGGCTGAACAGCACTGCCTCCA
>CAZSTH010000023.1:17394-25659 GCA_964609835.1 uncultured Thermoanaerobaculia bacterium | reverse complement strand
GAGGTCGCGCCGTCGTAGAGCGAGGCGTTGGACACGGGCAGGCCGGTCAGCCGCCCGATCAGGGTCTGGAACTCGAAGATGACCTGCAGTGTGCCCTGCGAGATCTCGGCCTGGTAGGGGGTGTAGGAGGTGAAGAACTCAGCGCGCGCCAGCACGGCGTCCACCACTGCGGGCCGAATGTGCCGGTAGATCCCGGCCCCGAGGAAGCACGGTGCGCACTCCATCGAGATGTTGGAGAGAGCAAGCTCGGCGAGCGCCGTCCGCACACTCTCCTCGTCGCGGGCGTTCGGAAGCTCGAGACGATCGACGCAGACTTCGGGTGGGATCGTCGCGAACAGCGCGTCGATTCCAGCGACCCCTAGCTCTTCGAGAATCTCCCGCCGGTCCTCGAGTCCGGCTCCGACCCATGGGTGCATCAGCTGCTCTCCTGCTCCAGGAAGGCCTCATAGCCCTCGGCGTCAAGCAGGTCTTCGCTCTCGAGGCTGCCGCTGATCTTGACGATCCAACCGTCTCCGTAGGGGTCATCGTTGATCAGGTTGGGCTCGTCCTCGAGACGCTGGTTGACCTCGATGACCTCGCCGCCGGTCGGTGCGAGGAATTCGGACACGGCTTTCACGGACTCGAGGGTTCCGAGCTCGTCGCCCGCTTCGACCCCGGTACCGACTTCGGGGAGCTCGACGTAGACGACCTCGCCGAGAGCGTCCTGCGCGTAGTTGGTGATGCCGATGACAGCGGTGCCGTCCTCGTCCCGCGCCCATTCGTGCGATCGTGCGTACTTGAGATCGGTGGGGACACTCATGCTTTCCTCCTTTAGGTCAATCTGTCGACCTCACATTTTCTTCCGGGAGTAGAACGGCAGCTCGATGACCCGGGCGCGGGCGCTGCGCTGGCGGATCCCGACCAGGATCTCCTGGCCCGGCGTCGCGGCTCCGGTCGGAAGATAGACCATGCCGAGTGCCTTCTCCAGCGTCGGCGACCGGGTGCCCGAGGTGACCTCGGCCACCTGCTCGCCGTCCTTCGCGAGAAAGACGGGATAGCCGTGTCGGGCGATGCCGCGGTCGACCATCTCGAAGCCGCACAGCCTGCGTTCCACGCCGTCTTCGTGCTGGCGAACGAGCACGTCGCGGCCGATGAAATCGCCCTTGCCGAGCTTGACGATCCAGCCCAAACCGGCTTCCAGGGGGGTGGTCATGGCATCGATGTCATGGCCGTACAGGCACATGCCTGCCTCGAACCTGAGGGTGTCGCGAGCGCCGAGGCCGGCGGGCTGGAGGCCATGCGCACGGCCCCCGTCGATCACTGCCCGCCACGTCCCGGCCGCGTGATCGGGTTCGATGTAGATCTCGAACCCGTCCTCACCGGTGTATCCGGTCCTCGCGACGATCGCCGGAAGTCCTGCAACCTCGGTGTGCGCGAACCTGTAGTACTTGAGCTCGGAGAGCTCGAGAGCGGTGAGGGGCTGCAGGATCTGGATCGCGGCGGGACCCTGGAGAGCGAGCTGGGCGTAGTCGTCCGACCGGTCCACGACCTCGACGCCGTCACGGCCGTCCGCGAGCTCCGCGAGGTAGGCCGCGTCCTTGTGCCGGTTGGCCGCGTTGACGACGAGGAGATAGTGATCGTCGGCCATCTTGTGGACCAATGTGTCGTCGACGAAGGTGCCCTCCGGATACATGATCCCGGTGTACTGCGCGCGGCCTACGGCCATCTTCGAGTGGTCATTGCAGGACACCAGCTGCACGAAGTCGAGTGCCCCGGGCCCTGAAATTTCGATCTCGCCCATGTGCGAGACGTCGAAGAGGCCGGCTCGGCTGCGAACGCAGAGGTGCTCGTCGACCACGCCACTGTACTGGACCGGCAGCTCGAAGCCGGCGAACTCGACCATCCGGCCGCCGGCCGCGAGGTGCTCTGCATGAAGAGGTGTCTTCTGGATGCTGTGCTCGGCCATCGATTCGCAACCCTCCCGCGAAGCCTCCCGGACGCGCAACGCACGACGCTCCGCCTTCAGTTCGCAGAGTATCACTTCGTTTCGCGGGTGCGCACCGGCGAGGCGCCGGCCTCCGGTGTTTCAGGCGTCGCCGACCATTTTGGCGATGATTTCCTGGGCGCGCTCCAGCTCGTCGCTGGGAGTCTCGATCTGCGAGATCAGGTAGCGATAGTCTTCCCGCAGCTCGTCGAGGTCCTTGCCGCGCACGAGGTCGATCAGCTTTTCGAGCGACTCGCGGCTGCTGTCGTCGGCTCCGGACCGGGCCATCTCCCGCTCCAGAATCACGCGTACCAGCGACAGAACCTCGCTCTGCTCCTGGCGCCTCTCGTGGGTCGGCTCGTCCTCGCCGTCCGGTGCCACGAAACGTTCCTCGAGCGCTTCCCGCGCCGGCCGCTCGCCGCCGTTCCCCGGCGGGATGGTGCGCGCGACGCCACCGTCGGTGAAGACACCCCTGGGGAGGTTCTGGAGCTCGCGGCTGAAGCGTCCGAGCGTGAGGTAGAGCTCCTTCTCGGAGGCGAAATTGCCGACCAGACGGGCATTGCGGTCGAGCTCGAGAGAGTCCGACTCCTGGAGCATGATGTTGGCCTGGGCCCCCCGCTCGAGGGTGATGGTCCTCGCGCGCACCCGCCACGCGGTGAGCGTGCCTGCGACGAAGCAGGAATCGGCCGCCTGTACGGACACCGCCTCCACCTTGACGTCCGGATCGATTCGGACGGAACCGCTCCCGGACTCGATCACCGAGTACACTCCGGAGTTCTGGATCACAAGGTTGCCCGGAGTGCGGATCGACAGCTGGCCGTGCTCGTTGACCGAGATGTCGGTTCCGTTCGGGATGATCATGGTCGGGAAGTTCTTGGCCTCTTCCATGGAATCACCTCCCTCGCATTCGCGACGGCAGCGGGTCGAAGGACGGAACGGGTGCGTTGCGTCCCCGCACCAGCAGATCCTCGTGACCGGTCCACTGATAGTTCAGAATGTAGATCCTGGGATCGATGGGCGTCGGGTCGTCATCGTTGCCGGTCAAGATCAGGCGCACCTCGTAGTGGAGATGCGGCGAGGTGCTCCAGCCGGTGTTGCCGACCGTGCCGAGCTGCTCTCCGCGCCGGAGCGTGGCGCCGCGGCGGACGGTGATCTCCTGGAGATGGGCGTAGATGCTGAGGTAGCGCTCGCCGTGCGCGAGCACCACCACGTCGCCGTACCTCCACCAGCGCACGTTGCGGCGCAGCGGGTACCGTCCTGCGAAGACCACGCGGCCGCCCCCGGCCGCGAGCACCGGCGTGCCCTCGCGCGCCGCGAGGTCGAGGCCGGCGTGGAAGTCCACGGTGTTCGTGAACGGGGAGGTGCGGTTGCCGAACGGCGACGTCAGGACGAAGGTTCCGATCGGCAGCGGGCAGATCGATGGCACCGCCTCGGCGAGGTCCTGGTTGTCGCGGGCGAAGCTCGCGAGGTCGTCCGACAGGGTCAGAAGCGCCCGGGTGTCGGTCTCGAGCTTGAGCGCCCGCTCGACCGCGATCTGTGCCTCTTTCACGCTGAGCTCGTCGGTGCTCTGCTCGGGGTAGCCGCCGAGCCCCTCCGATTCCTGCGGTGCACCGAGGACCAGGCTCATCTGGCGCTGCATGGCGCGGGCCGCGGCCACGTCACGCTCGAGCCGATCCAGGTCCGTGCTGCGCTGAACGAGGATCTTGTGCTGCAGATCGTGCTGTTGCGCCAGAGCGTGCAGCCGTCCGGTCAGAAGCAGTGACTGCAGCCCGAGTGGCGCGAGGACGGCTCCGGTGGCCAGCAGCACGACCAGCAGCGCCCAGCCCACCATCAACCGGCGAAATGCACGCCGGCTGAGGAAGTAGTAGCGGACCTGCTTGCGGATGTCCGCTGGATGGAACTGGATTTCGTACATTCGGTGACCCTCGGAGGACGCCTGCCGCACGCGCGAACCGCTGCTCAGCGATGCGGACGGGGTCTTGCAACAGATTATCACGGAGGTGCGAGAGGAAATTCCCTGTGCGGCAGTCCTGTCTGAGCACCGCCACGCCGGCAACGACGTTCACACGCGAATTGACAGAACCGCCCACCCACCCGGCGCGCGAGACGCGTGCCCCACAAGGAATTCGCGGGCGATCCCGGCGTGTGGGGCCGTCCCGGCTGCCGGGCGGTAGGGCGGCTTGTGTCATTGGGAGAAGAGAGTGCTCAGGCCGCCCGCAACGCCGCCACCGGATCCATGCGCGAGGTTTTGATCGCCGGCCACAGGGAGGCTGCGAAGACCAGGGTCAGGCACACGGCGCCGACCGCCGCGAGGTGCATCGGCGACGGGATCAGGGGAATCGAGTCGACCATGTAGACGCGGGCGAGCCCGGCCGGGAAGCGGACGGCCCGCCCGAGGGTCATGATCCAGCTGATGACGCAGCCAAGGGCCACTCCGAGCACCACACCGGCGCCTCCGACAAGGGTACCTGCGTAGACCAGAATCCTCCGGATCCGAGACGGCGTGGCGCCGAGGGCTTGCAGCATCCCCGCCGAGCGCTGCTTGTCGATCGACAGCACCACCAGAGCGGAGCTGACCTGGAACGAGGCGACCGCGACCACCAGGCTGAGAACCACGAACAGCGACAGCGTCTGCCACCGGATGGCGGCGAACAGCGAGCTGTTCATCTCTCGCCAGTCGGTAAAGGCGAGTCTGGTTTCGAGCTGCGACAGCTCGCGGCGAACGGAGTCCACCGCGAGCGGGTCGTGGAGCTCGATCTCGATGCCCGCCACGCCCTCGCCGGGAACCCGTTCGAGCGCCGCCGCGAGCGGGACCACGACCCAGCCCTCGTCGAACTCGGAAAAGGCGAGTCGAAAGGTGCCGACGACCTCCAGCCGCAGCCGCGGCAGGATCCACGAGCCGCCGGAAGGCGGCAGCGCGACAGTCGTGGCGTCGCCGCCCGCGAGGCCGGTGACAGCGGCAAGGCGCTCGCCGATCACTGCCACCAACCGGTTGTCCGCGGGCCACCGCTCCAGCCCGGTGTATGCCGGAGGACGGGCGATGGCCTTCAACGTGATCGGCACCGGATTCGTCGGTTGTCGGGGGTCATCGAGCAGGCCGGAGAGGTAGCTGACCGGCGTCGCCCGCCGAATGCCGTCGACCTCGGCAATCCGGTCTGCAAGCCGGTCCGCGCCATCGGGACTCATCGACCCGATGGCGAAGCCCACCACATGGGCGTTACCGCGCTGGAGAGCGGCGGCGATCGCGCGCTGGTAACCGTGCATCAACGCCAGCGTGATCACCAGCGCCATCACCGCGAGCGCGACGCCGGCGAACGCCGCCAGGGAGGTCCCCCGCAGCAGCACCCCGGTCCTGCGCCGAAGGAAGCGTATGGCGAGCTCGAGCTCGAGGTTCACGGGACGTCAGTGTACTTCATTGCGGTGTTCCATTCTTGGTTCCGGCGCCGACCGGCGCCGGAACCAAGAATGGGCGGGAAACGGCTCGCTCAACTCCTGATCGCTCGATTCGTGATCAAGCGGAGAACTCCCGCGATTGGACTTCGGTCGACGCCTGCCACCGCGGTATCGTGTAGAATCCGCGTCTCATGGCGGAGTGGCAGCCCGATTCGTGGCAGCACAAGGTGGCGCGGCAGCAGCCGACCTACCCCGACCGGGAGGAGCTCGGGTCGGTGGTGCGGCAGCTCGGCTCGCTGCCGCCGCTGGTGACCTCGTGGGAGGTGGAGCGGCTGCGGTCGCAGCTGGCAGAGGCGGCCGAAGGACGGCGGTTCCTGCTCCAGGGCGGGGCCTGCGCCGAGCGATTCGACCAGTGCTCGTCGCCCGTGATCACCAACAAGCTGAAGATCCTGCTGCAGATGAGCCTGGTGTTGACCTACGGACTCAGGCGGATGATCATCCGCGTCGGCCGTTTTGCCGGCCAGTACGCAAAGCCGCGGTCCACAAAGACCGAGGAGCGGGGCGGAGTCGTGCTGCCCAGTTATCGCGGCGAGATCATCAACGGGCCGGAGTTCACCGCGGCGGACCGCGTGCCCGACCCGCAGCGCATGCTGAGGGGCTTCGAGTACTCGGCCATGACGCTGAACTTCATCCGCTCGCTGGTGGACGGCGGGTTCGCGGATCTCCACCACCCAGAGTACTGGGACCTCGATTTCGTCGCCCACTCGCCGCGCGCTCGCGAGTACCAGCACATGGTGGAGAGCATCTCCGAATCGCTCGAGTTCATGGAGACCCTGGCGGGCATTCAGGTCGACCAGATCAACCGCGTCGATTTCTACACCAGCCACGAGGCCCTGCTCCTGCCCTACGAGCAGGCCCACACGCGGCAGGTGCCGAGGCGCGAGGGCTGGTACAACCTTGGAACCCACTTCCCGTGGATCGGAATGAGGACTGCCGAGCCCGACGGTGGCCACGTCGAGTACTTCCGCGGCGTGCGCAACCCGATCGGAATCAAGATCGGTCCTGAGATGACATCGGAGTGGCTGCTCGAGCTGCTCGACATGCTCGACCCCGACAACGAGCCGGGGCGCATCACCCTCATCCACCGCATGGGGCACGACCGGGTGGACGGCAGCCTGCCGCCGCTCATCGAGGCCGTCCAGGGGTCGGGACGGGGTGTGCTCTGGTGCTGTGATCCGATGCACGGCAACACCGAGACGACCGCCAACGGTCGCAAGACGAGGCGCTTCGACAACATCCTGTCCGAGCTCGAGCAGAGCTTCGACATTCACGCGGCGCTCGGGAGCTACCAGGGCGGTGTCCATTTCGAGCTTTCGGGCGACAACATCACCGAATGCATCGGCGGCGCCCGCAACCTCAGTGAGGTGGATCTCGACCGCGCCTACGAGTCGCGCGTCGATCCGCGGCTCAACTACGAGCAGGCGTTGGAGATGGCGTTGTCGATCGCGCAAAAGGTGTCGGCGATGAACGGCAGACGCTGATCCGCGCCGCCAGTGGCGAGGCGGACTTCGGGCCGCGGCCTCGGTGCTGCTGCTGCCCGCGGCGATCGTCGGTCTGTGTGTCTCGGAAAGGGCAGAGGAGTGCTGGCTCTGTGCCTGCTTTCCGAAGCTCCGGGCCTGCCTGGCCTATCGCCGGGCGCTGGCCGAGCACGCCCGGTGCGAGCGGTGTGCAGCGGCGGTTGGCGAATCACTCCAGCTCGATCACGCGGATTGCGTTGGATGCGTCCGAGTAGCCGAGGGGCAGACCGGCAATCACGACCACGCGATCGCCCGATCCACCGAGATCGTGCCGGGCCAGCTCGCCGCGGATGGCGGTGCCGAGCACCTGTACGTCGTCGGTGGGGGCGCCGATCGCGGGGATTACTCCCCACGAAAGATTGAGTTGGCGAGCCACCTCCAGCGAGGTCGTCATCCCGAGGATTGCCGACCGTGGCCGCAACCGAGCCACCAGCCGCGCGGTGCTGCCCGAGGTGGTGGTGGAGACGATGGCGGCGGCGTTCACGGACGCCGCCAACTCGCAGGCGGCGCGGCTGACGGCCCCGGTCATGTCGGGGACGCAGGGCGAGGCCGAATCCGCCATCATCTCGGCGTGGTCCAGGTGAGGCTCGGCCTCCCGCGCCACCCGGTCGAGCACCCGCACGGCCTCGGCCGGGTACTGCCCGACCGCAGTCTCCTCCGACAACATCACCGCGTCGGTGCCGTCGAGCACGGCGTTCGCGACGTCCGACGCCTCGGCGCGCAGCGGCCGCGGGCTGTCGACCATCGAGCGCAGCATCTGGGTCGCCGTGATCACCGGCCGGCCGGCCCGCCGCGCTGCGGCGATGATGTGTTTCTGGATCATCGGCACCTGCTCGGGCGGCATCTCGACTCCCAGATCCCCTCGCGCCACCATCACCGCGTCCACGGCCTCCAGGATCGGCGGCAGCCGTTCCACCGCCTGCGGTTTCTCGATCTTGGCCACCAGCAGCGGCGGACGGTCGAGACCCCGGATCCGCGCTCTGACCGGCTCGAGGTCGCGCTCGTGGCGGACAAAGGAGAGTGCGATGCAGTCCACCGCCTCGGTGAGGCCGACCTCGAGGTCGGCCCGGTCCTTGTTGGTGAAGGCAGCGACGCGGAGGTTGGCCTGGGGCAGATTGACGCCCTTGCGCGAGGTCAACACCCCCCCCGACAGAACGCGGCACAGCAGCCGCCCCCTCTCCACCTCGAGGACCTCCAGCTCGGCCGCGCCATCTGCGAGCAGGATGCTCTCACCGACTGCCACGTCCTCCAGCAGGTGTTGATAGTTGACCGGCAGGTCGCCGTGCGCGGCGTGGCCCTCGATGCCGAGACCGACGGTCTCACCTGCCTCCA
>CAZSTH010000023.1:15896-17384 GCA_964609835.1 uncultured Thermoanaerobaculia bacterium | reverse complement strand
GTCCTCCGGCAGCTCCCCGAGACGGATCTTGGGGCCTGCGAGGTCCTGCAGGATCGCGACCTCACGTCCGCGCCCGGCAGCGACCCGGCGGATGCGGCGGATGGTGCCGCGGTGCTGGTCGCGATCGCCGTGCGAGAAGTTCAGGCGCGCCACGTCCATCCCGGCGTCGATCAGCGCGGCGATGCCCTCCTGCGAGTCGGTCGCGGGGCCCAGCGTACACACGATCTTGGTTTTGCGGCGTGCCATGGCTGCGGTGGCGATCATATCCTACCGCCCCGTTCTGCGAACGCGGCGGCGTTCCGCTTTCCGAACCCGGAAGTGATCAGGAGGGCCGGCGGGGCGGGGCGAACAGTCAGCTAATGGCTCATTGCCATGGGGTGGGCGGGCCTACCCAACACCTCCATCAACAGATCGGGCCGATCGGTGAAGATGGCGTCGATGCCCATCTCCACCAGTTCGAGCATTCGCGCGCGATCGTTGACGGTGTACACCGAGACCGGCAGGCCGTGCTCACGGCAGGAGCGCAGAATGCCCTCGGTCAACTGGCGGTGATCGAGGTTGAAGGCGGTGGCTCCGACCTCGCCGGCGATGTCGCCCGGGTCGAGCCCATGGTGCAGATCGGTGTTGAGGAGCGAGGCGGTTCGGATGTCCAAAGTGTGCTCGCGCATGGCGATCAGCGCGGCAGGTGCAAATGACGACACCACGACCTGGGGTGCCATGGCGCGCTCCCTCACCAGCCCGGCGACGCGTCGCGGCGCGTCGAGCGCCACCGCCTCGGGCTTGATCTCGATGTTGAGGAGAATGCGAGCGCGCACGAGGTCGAGGACCTCGTCGAGGGTGGGGATCGGCTCTCCGAGGTGGCGGGGCGCGAACCACGAGCCGGCGTCGAGGCTCCGCAGCTCGACGAGCGTGCGTTCGGTCACCGGACCGCGGCCGTTGGTGGTTCGCTCGAGGGTGTCGTCGTGGAACACCACGACGTGGCCGTCAGCGCTGACGGTGACGTCGATCTCGACCATGTCAGCGCCGGCATCGATCGCCAGCCGAATGGCTGCGAGCGTGTTCTCGGGCGCCTTCGTGGAGAAGCCGCGATGCGCGATGACGCGGGTCGGCGCACCCTCGGCGAAGAACTCGGCGACGGTTTTCGGCCTTTCGTATGCCGCTGGTGTGGCGACCATGACGGTTCCCAGCATGAAATTCGCGAGATTCAGCATCGGTGATCACGTTGTGATCGACGTGGGAAGTGTAACCTTTCACGCGCCGAGGGCGCGGTCTCCGCCGAGAGCTGGCAGGCGTTGCCCCAGGACGATTTCCTCGCACTCCTCGAGCAGGTCGAGCCGCACCAGAACATTGAAACGTCAGATCGTGAGCCTCTTGCAACAGTCGGAATACTCCACCGAAATCGGTCGCATCGTGCCTGGTCGAGGCTGGGCGGCACAGGTGCCGCCCCTACCCACAAGGGACATTCCCCCGTAGTGGCGGGGCCTGCCC
>CAZSTH010000023.1:0-15796 GCA_964609835.1 uncultured Thermoanaerobaculia bacterium | reverse complement strand
CGCCACGGGGCCTGCCCCGCCACGGGGCCTGCCCCGCCACGGGGCCTGCCCCGCCACGGGGCCTGCCCCGCCTTCGAATGTGAATATCGCAAGAGCGTCACGTCAAACGATTCTCAATCGAACGGGAGCTCCTGATCCTCGCCGTTACCCTGCGGGGGCTCGTCGTCCTCGGCTCCGCCAACGCTGCGGATGCGCTTGAGCTTAGCCGCCGGCTTCGGCGCCAGGCGGCGGCCGCGAGCGGTGACCCCGATCACGTCGAGGATCGAGAGGTCGAAATCGGCCTCGTGGACCCGTTGGCGTTTGGCGGGAATGAAGTCGACATGGATGGTGTCGTTGCAGTCACCCGGGATCAGGTAGTCGATCCGGCCCTGGCGTTCCTTGACCAGCTCGTACTCACGGTCGCGGATGAAGGACTTGATGTGGATCTTCTTGCCCCAGGCGATCTTGTCCCTGTCGCGGTAGACGACGGTGAACTCGGCTCCCGCCTCCTGGTCGAAGATCTCGGCGTGGATGAGCTTGTCGGGGACCAGCATCTTGTCCTCGGGGGCCACGATCCTGAAGGACCCGTCTCGTGAGACCAGCAGGATCTTGTCGTACTCGCTGGCCGTGAGCTGGAACCTCGACCCCTTGACCTCGGAGCCGAAGAAGCCGGTGCCGGGGTCGTAGGCGAGTTTGATGTTCTGTCGCGCCACCGCCCGCACGTCCACTGCCTCGATGGTGGCGATCTCGGAGCGGCGGGGGTAGCGCTCCCCGTGGGTGGCGACGAGGTGCTCGAGGTACCCGATGGTGGTTTCGGTGAGCTTCCGAAGCTTGCCCTTGATCTTCTTGATGCCCGTGACCGCCCTGTCGATCTCCGAGCGGTTCTTGTCGATGTCGTACCGCGAGATGCGGCGGATGGGTATCTTGAGCAGCCCTTCGATGTCGTCGTCCGAGACCTCGCGGTCGAGCTCCGCGAGGTGCGGCTCGAGACCGGCGCGGACCTCGCCCACCACCTGCTCGGCTGTGGTGGCGTCCTCGATCCGTTTGTAAATGCGGTTTTCGACGAAGATCCGTTCGAGGTCGAGCCAGTGCCTACGGTCCTCGAGCTGGCCGAGCTCGTGCTGCAGCTCGGCCCTGAGCAGCCCGCGCAGCTGGTCGGTGAGGTAGCACAGGACCTCGGACACCCCCATCACCACCGGACGACGGTCCTTGATCATGACCATGTTGGCGGACAGCGAGACCTCGCAGTCGGTGTGGGCATACAGCTGCGGGATGACCTCGTCGGCGTAGACCCCGCGCGGCAGCTCGATCTCGATTTCGACTTCGTCGGTGGTGTAGTCGTTGATGGCGCCGATCTTGACCTTGCCCTTCTGGGCGGCCGACTCGATGGACGCGATCAGGCTCTCGGTGGTGGTGCCGAAGGCGATCTCGCGCACGACGACGGTCTTCTTGTCGCGCTCCTCGATCCGGGCCCGAACCCGAACCCGGCCGTGGCCGTCGTCGTACTCGCTGACGTCGATGACGCCGCCGGTCGGGAAGTCGGGATGGATCTCGAAGGGCTGGTTCTCGAGGATTTTGATCTGCGCCTCGAGCAACTCGCCGAAGTTGTAGGGCAGGATGCGGGTCGACATGCCGACCGCGATGCCCTCGGCGCCGAGCATCAGCAACGCCGGCAGTTTGGCCGGCAGCACCACCGGCTCGACGTTGCGCCCGTCGTAGCTCGGCCGGTACTCGGTCAGCGCCTTGGAAAATAGGGTTTCCCGCGCGAGGTCGGTGAGCCGGCACTCAATGTACCGCGGCGCCGCCGGTGCGTGGCCGGTCACCGGATTGCCGAAGTTGCCCTGGCGTTCGATGAAGTAGTCCTTGTTGGCGAGCACCACCAGCGCGTCGCCGATCGAGGCGTCGCCGTGGGGATGGAGCTTCATGGTGTCGCCGATGACGTTGGCGACCTTGTGGAACTTGCCGTCGTCCATCTTGGCGAGGGTGGCGAGGATGCGCCGCTGGACAGGCTTGAGACCGTCCCGGATGTCGGGGATCGCGCGGTCGACGATCACGTAGCTGGCGTACTCGATGAAGTTCTGGCCCATCAGGGGTTCGATGCGGGTCATGAGGCTGCAATCTCCGAAGGCGCTGATGGGGAGCGAATTTCGAATTTTCCACCTCCCCACCCGAGCAGGATTTCGGATTTCGGATTTGGGATTTCGAATTTCCTGCCCACGCCCTCGGCCATGAACTCGAGGGTGGCGCCTGCCCACCCTTCGCGGGGCTGTATCTCTCTCTCCGGGGGGCTGGCAGCCGGGACGGTTGCCCCACAAAGGTCCGATTCTGGTCTCGTTTGTGGGTCAGCCGTCCCGGCTGCCGGGCGGGTCGTGTGGAATTCAAAATTCATAATTCAGGACTCAATTTTGATCGCGGACGTCGCTATGCGATGTCCGCGATCAAATTCTCGACGATGTACTCCCTGCGCGCCGGCGTGTTCTTGCCCATGAAGAACTCCAGCGCGCGGTTGACGTCTCCCATGGAGCCGGGGGTCAGCCGCTGCATGTGCTCGTCGTCGGCAATGAACTGTTTGAACTCCTGCGGCGAGATCTCGCCGAGGCCCTTGAAGCGCGTGACTTCGCTGCCGGTGAGCCGTTCGACCGCTGCATCGCGCTCGGCCTCCGAGTAACAGTAGACCGTCTCCTTCTTGTTGCGGACCCGGAAGATCGGCGTGTCGAGGATGTAGACGTGCCCGGTCACGACCAGCTCCTCGAAGAAGCGAAGGAAATAGGTCAGGAGCAGGTTGCGGATGTGCATGCCGTCGACGTCGGCGTCGGTGGCGATCACCACCCGGTCGTAGCGCAGACCCTCGACACCGTCCTCGATGCCGAGCGCCCGCATGATGTTGTAGAGCTCCTCGTTCTTGTACACCGCCTCGCGGCCGAGGCCGTAGGTGTTGAGGGGCTTGCCCTTGAGGGAGTAGATGGCCTGGGTCTGGACATCGCGCGCCTGGATCATGGCTCCGCCGGCCGAATCGCCCTCGGTGAGAAAGATCGTGGTCTCCTCACGGCGCTTGCCCTTCGGGTCCGACAGGTGGATCTTGCAGTCGATCAGCTTGGGGATGCGGATCGCGACTTTCTTGGCCCGCTCGCGCGCCTCCTTCTTGATTGCCGACAGCTCCTTGCGGACGCGCTGGTTGTTCTTGACCTTCTCGAGCAGCTTGTCGGCCTCATCCGGGTTCCTGTGCAGCCACAGCACGACCTCATCCCGGACCGCGTTGACGATCCACGATCGGATCTCGGTCGAGCCGAGCTTGTTCTTGGTCTGCGACTCGAAGACCGGGTCCTGGATCTTGACCGCGACCGCTCCGACCAACCCGTCGCGGACGTCCTCTCCGGCGAAACCGTTCTTGGCGAACTCGTTCACCCCTTTGAGGATGCCCTCGCGAAAGGCGCTCTGGTGGGTGCCGCCGTCGTTGGTGTACTGGCCGTTGACGAAGCTGAAGTAGGTCTCGCCGTAGGCGTGGGTGTGGGTGAACGCGAACTCGAGCCGGTCGAGCTTGCAGTGCATGGCGTCGTACACCGCCGGCTCGCCCCCGAGCTCGTAGGCGAGGAGGTCGGCGAGGCCGTTCTTGGAGGCGAACTTCTGTCCGTTGTACTCGAGCGTCAGGCCGCTGTTGAGGAAGGCGTAGTACCGGAGGCGGTGCTCGAGGTACTCCTCGCGCCACTCGTAGTCGCCGAAGATCTCGGGGTCCGGCACGAAGCGGATGAAGGTGCCGTTGCGGGCCTTCGCCTCCCGGCCGCCCTTCTCTGACTTCTTCTTGCCGCGCTCGAAGAGCCCACGCTTGAACTTGCCGTCGCGGAAGCTGACGACCTCGAACTCGGACGACAGCGCGTTGACCGCTTTGTTGCCGACGCCGTTGAGACCGACCGAGAACTGGAAGACGTCGTCGTTGTACTTGCCGCCGGTGTTGATCCTGGAAACGCAGTCGATCAGCTTGCCGAGAGGGATGCCCCTCCCGTAGTCCCGGACCGCGACCTCGGGACCGTCGCGGGTGATTTCGATCCGCCGTCCGTGACCCATGATGTACTCGTCGACGGCGTTGTCCACGACCTCCTTGAGCATCACGTACATGCCGTCGGCTGGGTTCGAGCCGTCGCCGATCCGACCGATGTACATGCCGGTCCGCAGCCGGATGTGCTCGAGCGCGTCGAGGGTCTGGATGGCCTTTTCGTCGTAGACGACGGGCTGTTTCTCACCGGAGCTTTTCTGCCTCAATTACACCCCTCCCCAGTGCTGAGGATACCACTGAGCCTGGTCGGTGTCTTCGTTTCGAACCCGTTGCATAGATAAAGTGACAAGGAGCCCGCCGCGGTGCGGATTGCCGCGATGATACGGCAGTCAGCCCTCACTCCTGACCGCTCCGCTCCTGCGGCCCGCGTTCCTCGGCGCGTTCTCGCCTCGCGTTCCTCGAGAACACCATCACTTCGACAACATCCCCGACTTCGGGTTCCGCTTCGGCTCCAACAGGCGGTTTTGAGGGCGTCTGCGGTGCAGGACCGGCGGCCGCGACACCCCGCCGAAAATCGAGTTCACGCCAGCAGCCGCGACTCCAGGAACTGCCAGATCTTCGGCCTCATCCAGTTGAAGCCGAGCGGCGTGATGGCGTAGAAGGCCTTGCGGTGACCGTAATCCATCGTCATTCGGCGGGGCCGACCGAGCGCCTCCCACAGCGCGTCTCTCGAGGTCCGGTCGATGCACGTGTCGCGGCCGGCGTCGATCAGGAAGACCTTGCCCGGATCGACCCGACCCGGATAGGAGGCGGCGTCGATGGGTCGGGTGATGGGCTCGAGATGTGCTTCCAGCTCCTCGGCGGTCCAGCCGAAATCCCGTGCCGCCCTCTCCCGCACCGCCGTCAGCCGCTCGCCCGTACAGTTCGCGAGGATCCGGTGCTGCAGGGCGCCGCCCATCAGGAGCACGGCTGCCGACAGTCGCGGCTCCTGGGTGAGTACGGTGCCGCCGACGATCGCACCAAAGCTGAAGCCGATCAGCCCGATGCGATTCGCCGCGATTTCCGGCCGCTCTTCGGCCCAGTCGATCAGCCTCCGGATGTCGATGATGCTCACCCGCTGGTGGTCGATGCCCTCGCGCCAGATCTGCAGGAAGGCGTCCTCGTCCGTCGCCTCATGCAGTCCCTCCCAGTCGACGAGGTAGCGCTCGCCGTGGACGTGGAGAACATGGACGTCGCCGCGGCTGTGCTTTTGGATATGAGCGCTCATCTTGCGGGACGGATAAGTGAAGGTCCCCCAGATCGGCAGCACGATCACCAACGGCCGCTCGCCGCCAAGAGAGCTCTGGTAGTAGGACGCCCTGATCACGGGCTCCGGCTGACCGTTGTCGCCGAACGACGGTAGCTCGAGGTCGCGCTGGGTGTAGTGCTTGGCCTTGCCACGTCCCGCCACGTGATTCTCCGCCAAAACCGGCCGCCGTTCGTACCGGAAGGGCGGTGCGGCCCTGTGATGCCGCTCGGCACCGAAGGCGCCGGACGTCGGGGAGTCGATGACGTGGTGGCTCGTGTAACAGCCGATGGCCGTGCAACAGATGACGCAGAGAGCCGCTGCCGCTCGTACTTTCCGAGGTGATGGTGGTGATGCCGGGGTGCGTCCCGGGTGCGTTGTCGAGTCCGTTCCCACCGGCAACGTGGCCCCCCTGTGCCCTCATTCTAATGCTTCCGGGCCCGCGCATGATCCCCGGCCGGTTTGAAGCCGGCGTGAACTTCGAGATCGCCTTCTGCCCGCGGGGAGAACCGCCACCGGCCGGCGCTGGCGGGTGAGATCGGCGGCCGCGCCGGTGCGGAGTCAAGCGCGGTGCGACGTCGCGTCCGGCTGCACTCAGTCGTTGCGCCCCGTGTTCTTCGAGGTTCCGCTCCGGCGGATCGGGGAGGCAACGTCTACCAACCCCTGACCGGACGCCACTCGTCAGTAACCTCGGTGCCGCGGAGCACGTGGTAACGTCCGAAGCAGGCCGCGGCGAGGCAGGAGTGGTTCGGGATGATGCGAACCCGGGTTCCGGGCCGCAGTGCCTCGATGCCCGGGCCCGCCAGCGTCCCGTGCTCCTGGCTCAGAGCGGCTATCCGGAGGCCCGGCAGAGGGTGCTGGTCCTCGGTGGCGACCAGCAGCCCGAAGCCGCAATCGGAGTCCGCGTGCGTCGGCCCGGGATCCTTGCTGAGTGCGAGCGCCCCGGCGTCGACCGCCGCGCGGCCCTCGTCAGGATGAACGCTGACGACGGTAGCCAGCACGGTCAACGCCGTCTCGTCGAGAGCGCAGGTGCCGATGGCGAGCTGGAAGGCGTCGTAGAAAATGTAGTTGCCGGGCCGGATCTCGGTGACGTCGGTCAAATCGTCGATCGCGCGCATCCCGGGGGTGGAGCCCACGCTGACCTCGGTGACGGCGACGCCGAGGTCGCGGAGCTGAGCGGCAAAGGCGGTCATCAGGTTCCGTTCCTCACAGGCGACCTCGAACGCCCTGGAACGGCTGACCGCGTGGTAGGCGTGGCCGCCGTGAGTGAGGATGCCGCGGAATTCGATCGCCTCAGAGTCCGCCAACCTCCGTGCCAGCGCCTCGGCCTGCTCGCTCTCCGGGTCGACGCCTGTCCGCCCCCCTCCGCAGTCGACCTCGAGGTAGACCGGCAGCACGAGGCCGCGCGAGGAGGCCAGCTCGTCGATCGCGCGCACCGTGTCCAAGTGGTCCGCCAACAGGTTGAGGGCGTCGATTTCGGCGTGGAGATCGGCGGCCTCCGCCAGCTTCTGCGGCGCCACCGGCACCGCGTAGGTGATGTCTGTGAACCCGCCGGCGGCAAACGCCCTGGCCTCGGCGAGGGTCGAGACGGTGATGCCGCCGAAGTGGAGGGCGGTCTGGATGCGAGCCGCCTCGAGGCACTTATGGGTCTTGACGTGTGGCCGAAGCCTCACGCCCATGCGCCGCGCGCGCTCTGCCATCCGCCTGGCGTTGCGCTCCAGCCGGTCGAGATCGACCAACGCTGACGGGGTCGGGAGATCGCTGATCAACACGCCGACAGCGTAGCATCGGATGAACCACAGCGGCACAAAGACACAGAGGAAGCACAGAGACTATTTTTGACGGGGCGCTTCTGACGTTCGACGCGCTGAGGGGTTGTACACTCGGCAACCAATCGGAAGGCGCCATTTACGAAAAACTCTGTGCGGCTCTGTGATTCTCTGTGTCTCTCTGGTTATCCGCCGTACTGCCGCCGAAGCTCCCTGCGCATGAGCTTGTTCGACGCGGTGCGGGGCAGGGAATCGACGATGAGGAGATCGTGGATCTTGAACAACGGGTTGAGCTCGGAGGCGATCGTCCGGCCCAGCCGCTCGTGGAGAGCGGACGGCTCGCCCCCCCGGTTCAGCACCGCGAACACGATCAGCTTCTCGGCGCCCTCGCCCTCCGGCTGCACCGCGACCGCGGCGGCCTCGAAGATCTCGGGGTGGCGCTCGATGACCCGCTCGAGCTCGAGCGAAGAGACCTTGATGCCGCCGAGGTTCATGGTGTCGTCGGCCCGGCCCTGGGCGCGGTAGTAGCCGCCCGGTAGGCGGGCCACCTGGTCGCCGTGGCGTCGCAGTGTGGTGCCATCGGGCGCCACCGGGCACCCTTCGAAGTAGACCGAGTCGTGGTCGCGGTTGAGAAGCGTCTGCGAGAGCCCGATCGACGGCGGTTTCAAGAACAGCTCGCCCTCGCCGTTGACCGGAACCGGGCTGCCGGTCTCGTCGAGAATCTCCAGATCGAGGCCGAGTGCGGGCGTCGAGAAGGTTGCGGGGGAGCACGGCTGCACCACCGTTCCGGTGAGGTGGCCGCCGCCGATCTCGGTGCCTCCGCAGTACTCGACGACCGGCGCGCGGTAGCCGGCAAGGCTCATCAGCCACAGGAAATCGTGGCGGTTCGACGGCTCGCCGGTGGAGGAGAATACCCGTACCCGCGACCAGTCGGCGCCCTCGCACGCTCGCGAGTCGCGCCACGCCCTGACCAGGGACGGCACCACCCCGAGCATGGTCACGCCGGCACGCTCGACGAACCTCGCGAACTTCGTCCCGGTCGGGAGGCCCTCGAAGAGCGCGATCGTGGCGCGGTTGATGAGGGCGGCATAGATCAGCCACGGTCCCATCATCCAGCCGATGTTGGTCGGCCAGGCGACGACGTCACCACGCTGGATGTCATGGTGAAAGTGTCCGTCCATGGCGCACTTGATGGGTGTCAGCTGGGTCCAGGGGATGGCTTTTGGGTCGCCGGTGGTTCCGGACGAGAAGAGGATGTTGGTGATCGCGTCGGGAGGCGCGGCGACCGCCTCGAATGGAGTCGGCTCGCCGAGGCAGTCGTCCCACCAGAGATCGTTGTCGCGGAGCACGGGCCGGGCGCGGCCCTCGGACGGGATCACGATCGTGCGTGGCGCGGCTGCGGCCTTCACGGCGCCGTAGAGCTCGATGGTGCGGCCGCCGCGGGTGAAGGCATCGACGGTGATGACGGCGGACGCGCGTGCGATCTCCAGCCTGCGTCGCACCTCGGGCGGCGCGAAGCTGTCGGCGATCGAGATCACTGCACAGCCCGCGCGCACGATCCCGAGGTAGGCGGCGACGCACTGGAGGTTCATGGGCATGTAGAGCGCGACGGCCGCACCGGATTCGAGTCCGATGTCGCGGAGACCGTGGGCGACCCGGTTGGTGAGCTCCTCGAGCTCGGCCGAGGTCACGGCGCACAGGTCCTCGCTGCCGTCGCGCCCCGACACCACGGCCAGCTCCGCCTCCTGCGAGAAGCAGCTCGAGGAGATGTTGAGCTCGGCGCCCGGCAGCCAGCGCGGCTGGCGAACGCCGCCGGGGAGGTCGAGGAACCGCTCGGGCGGGCTGGTGAACTCGATGCCCAGGCGCTCGATCACCCGGCCCCAGAACTCTTCACGGTGCACCGACGTCCAACGATGGAACTCTCGGTAGTCGTCGATTCCGAGTTCGCGCATCATCCCGCCGAGGTTGGCGTGTTGACGACGAGCGGTGTCGGGTACCCAGGCGGGCGGCGGCGGCAGCGCGGGGTCACGACCGGCGTAGATCTCGTTGAAGGCCGCCCAGTGCTCTGAAAAAGGCGTGTCGGGGCGGTCGCGAATCTCGGCGACGTACTCGGACCACTGGCGCGCCTGGAGATCTTGCTGCGTCTCGGTCATACGAATTTTCGCAACTGGCCGGTGAGCGTTGTCATTCCCCGATCTTCGGTTCTCGGGCGGCTCCCGCGTCCGGATTCGTGGGGCGGCATGGACGATCGAGAACCGACAATCTCGGGGGTCACGGCGCTTCAGGCTCTGCTCGCTCGACGCGGACGATCTCGCCGGCTTCGAGGACCTCGAGTAGCCGGTCGAGGGCGGCCTCCACCGACTCGGCGGTCAGACCCTCGAGAGAGACCCAGACCCGGTGGTCCTCGCCCTCGGAACGCGGATAGCTGCCGATCTTCACCTCGGGAAAGGCGCGGTCCACGTCGGCCAGGCGGTCGGCGACGGTGCTCTCGTCCGGGCTCAGGTAGAGGTTGGCGCGATGCCGCCTGTCGCCGATCAGCTCGGACCGCAGGGCGCCGATCTTGGCGGCGAAGAGGCGCGGGATGCCGGGGAAGATGAAGATGTTGCGGAAGGCAACGAGCGGTATGAGACCGTCGCTCGAGTACAGAAGGCGGCTGCCGGCCGGGACCTGGCCGATGCGCAGTGCGGCATCCGTGAATCGATCGCCCCACCAGGCCCTGATCACCTTCTCGAGATCGGGGTGGATCTCCACCCCGACGCCGAAGGCGGCGGCGATCGATGCGACGGTGCGGTCGTCGTGGGTCGGCCCCACCCCGCCCGAGGTGATCACCACGTCGTACCTCTCGGCGCACGACCGGACCTCGTCGATGATGTCCTGCTCTTCGTCGCTGACGTAGACCACCCGCTGCAGGTCGACGCCGAGCTCGGCCAGGAGATCGATGAGCGGTGCGGCGTTGCGGTCGCGGACCTTGCCGGACAGGATCTCGTCGCCGATGATGATCGCCGCGGCGGTAGTCATTGTGAGAGTATAGACCGCCTCCCGTCCGGCCATTTCGGATTTCGGGTTTCCCACCCACCCAGGTGAACCACAGAGGCACAGAGAACACAGAGTAGCCACAGAGTGAGATCATGACCTCGCAACACGATGATCTCTGGATGGTCCTGCGGTGGGTCGGAACCCCCTCTGTGTGGCTCTGTGGTTCAACGGAGTCCTCGAATCGATCGGTGTGAACGACCCGGCTTGGCCAGACCGCGGTCGCGGCGCAGGTTCGCCGCCACGGTGACTGCCGCGGTCGTTGCCCTCTGACTCTGCAGCTGTCACTGCCATCTGCCGCTGTCACTGCACCTGAATACGGGCACGGACACAAAAACGGGCACGGGTCGTATTCGATGCTGCCATCGCATGCAATTCTGGATCAGCCTGACGTTTGAACGTCGGCGGCTGCTACGCCCTATCGATCGGGAAGGCGAGGACATCGGCGATGTTGCGGGCGCCGGCCGCGAGCATGACCAGCCGGTCGATCCCAAGGGCGATCCCGGCGCAGTCGGGCAGGCCGTGCTCGAGCGCGGCGAGCAGGCGCTCGTCCACCGGTACCTCGGGCAATCCTTCAGCGCGACGGCCCTCGAGATCGGCTTCGAATCGCCGGCGTTGCTCTGACGCGTCGGCGAGCTCGTGATAGCCGTTGGCAAGCTCGACCCCCTCGTAGAAGACTTCGAATCGCTCTGCTAGGGGCGGATCACCGGCGCGTACCCGCGCCAGGGACGCCTGCGAGGCCGGGTAGTCGTGGACGAAACTCGGGCGGCCGCGTCCGAGCCGGTCCTCGATCCGGTGCGTGAGGATGAGATCGAGGAGGTCGTCGCGCCGAAGCCCTGCAGGATCTCGGACCCCCGCCTCCGCGACCAGCATTTCGAGCTCGCCGTGGGTCGCACGGTGAGGATCGATGGCGGCAAACCGCTCGAACGCCGCGCCGTAGGTCAGCCGTTCGGCGGTCCCGGCGCCGAGGACCACCTGCAGCAGATCGTCGACTTCGTCCATCAAGCGGTGATGGTCCCAGCCGGGTCGGTACCACTCGAGGATCGTGAACTCGGGGTTGTGCTTCGCGCCGGCCTCGCCGTTTCGGAAGGCCTTGCCGAGCTGATAGATCGGCCCGCTGCCGGCGGCGAGCAGCCGCTTCATGGCGAACTCCGGCGAGGTCTGGAGAAAGAGGTCGACGCCGCGATGGGCATCGGGTCCTCGATACCGGCTTCGCAGGGCGTGCAGGTGGAGATCGGTCACCGGCGCCGCCGCCAGCAGCGGCGTCTCGACCTCCAGCACCCCGCGCTCCGCGAAGAACGCCCGGATCTGCGCCAGCACTCCGGCGCGCAGCCGCAGCGCCTCGAGCGACGCCGTCGGCCGCCAGTTATTATGCGCCGAGGTCATGGCAGCGCCCCGCAAAGGACGGTTTTGAGTTTTGAGTTTCCCGCCACCCACCCGGCACGCGGGACGCGTGCCCCACAATCGAAACCGTGGCCTGCAGCGTTGTGGGGCAGCCGTCTCGGCTGCCGGGTGGGTGGGTGGAAATTCGAAATCCGAAATTCGAAATGGATGGGCGGGTGGGCGGCAATTCCGAATTCCGAATTCCGAATTCCGAAATCCGAAATGGGCGGATGGGTGGAAATTCGAAATCCGAAATTCGAAATGGATGGGCGGGTGGGCGGCAATTCCGAATTCCGAATTCCGAATTCCGAATTCAATTCATGCCCTCGAAACGTACTCTCCCGTCCTCGTGTCGACCTTGATCTTCTCGCCGGTCTGGACGAAGAGCGGGACCCGGACGACGGCGCCGGTGTCCGTCGTGGCCGGCTTGTTGCCGCCGGAGGAGGTGTCGCCTTTGACGCCAGGATCGGTTTCGACGATCTCGAGGACCACGAAGTTGGGGGGCGTGACCACGATCGGGTTGCCCGCCCACAGCGTGAGCATGCACAGGTCCTCCTCTTTCAGCCACTGGCTGGCCTCGCCGACGGTGGCGGCGTCGGCCTCCACCTGTTCGAATGTCTCCTGGTCCATGAACGTCCATTGGCGTCCGTCGGAGTAGAGGTACTGCATCTCCTTGTCGACGACGTCGGCGCCTTCGACCGTGTCGGAGGCCTTGAGGGTCATCTCGTTGACGCGTTCGGTCTTGTAGTTCTTGTACTTGACCTTGGTGAAGGCCTGGCCCTTGCCGGGCTTGACGAAATCGGTGCCGACGATGAGGCACGGGTCGCCGTCGACCATGATCTTGAGCCCGACCTTGACCTGATTCATGTTGTAGGAAGCCATTCCGTTCTCCTCGCTTGCGTCGATCGTACTGAAGCTGCGAGACTGCACCGATGGTACGGACATCGACCGCACCGTGGCCCGTGGGCGCGTGGCGCTCGCACCTCACCAAGGCCGTCACCGATCTCGACGAGCTGCTCGACCTCCTCGATCTCGAGCCGTCGTGCGTCGGCGACCTCGCCGGGGCGCGGCGCGCTGCAGGCGGCTTCGGGCTCAGAGTACCACGGGGCTTTGTTGATCGGATGCGGCGTGGTGACCCCCGGGATCCGTTGCTGCGCCAGGTGTTGCCGGTGGATCTCGAAGGTCTGGCGGCAGAGGGCTTCACCACCGACCCGCTGGCCGAGCTCGAGAGCACTGCGAACAGAGGCCTCCTGCATAAGTACCGGGGGCGGGCCCTGGTGGTCGTCGCCGGCGCTTGTGCGGTCCACTGCCGGTACTGTTTTCGCCGCCACTTTCCCTACCACGACCACGCCGGCACCGGTGACGGTTTCGATGCCGCGCTCGAGCGCATCGCCGCCGATCCCGGCCTGACCGAGATCATCCTCTCCGGGGGCGATCCACTGGTGCTGCCCGACACGCTCCTCGAACCGTTGGCGCGGCGGCTCGCGGCGGTGTCGCACCTGCGGCGGTTGCGGATCCACACCCGACTCCCGATCGTGCTGCCACAGCGGGTCGACGCGGCCCTGGCGTCGTGGGTCGGCGGGCTCGGTGTGGCGGTGGTCGTGGTGGTGCACGCCAATCACGCCAACGAGATCGATGATGACGTGCGGCGGGCGCTGGCCGCGCTGCGCGCCGCCGGCGCGAGCCTCCTCAACCAGTCGGTGCTGCTCGCCGGGGTCAACGACTCGGCGGACGCGCTGGCCGGGCTCAGCGAGGCCCTCTTCGACGCCGGCGTGCTGCCCTATTACCTGCACATGCTCGACCCGGTCGCCGGCGCCGCGCACTTCGCGGTCGCCGAGTCGAGGGCGGCCGGGCTCATGCGCGAGGTCGCCGCCCGGCTGCCGGGCTACCTCGTGCCGCGGCTGGTACGCGAGGTTCCGGGAGCCCCATCCAAGCTCGCGGTCGATCTCCAGGTGTGAGCGCGGCCGGTGCGCATCGTCTGTGATACCATCATGTAAGCAGAAGTGGTGTCATGGAGGCATCAATGATCCGAACCCAGGTCCAGCTCACCCCCGAGCAGGCCGCGATGCTGCGCGGGCTTGCCGAACGAGAGGGCGTGTCCCTTTCCGAGGTTGTCCGCAGGCTCGTTGAGCAGACGGCACGGTCCATCTCCGGGGTGAGCGATGACGAGCGGCGCGCCCGTGCGCTGGCGGTTGCCGGACGCTTCTCCTCCGGCCGGCACGATGTGTCGGCCGGGCACGACCGGTACCTGTCCGAGGCGATCACGGGATGAAAGTTTTCGTCGACACCTCGGCTCTGTACGCGGTCCTCGATCGCGACGACGACCACCACCCGGAGGCGGCGGCGGTCTGGAGCCGGCTGCTGGATGAACGGGCGACCCTGGTCGTCTCGAGCCAGGTGCTCGTCGAAACCTGGGCCCTGGCGCAGCACCGTCTGGGACTGGATGCGGCGCGGGCTCTCGCGGACGCGATCGAACCCGTGCTCAGCGTGGAGTGGGTCGGCCGCGAAGACCACGAGGCCGGCAAGTCGGCGGTCCTCGCCGCCAATCGCCCGGACCTCAGCCTGGTCGACTGCACCAGTTTCGTCGTCATGCGTCGCCTCGGCCTCAACCGGGCCTTCGCTTTCGACCGGCACTTCAGCGAGCAGGGATTCGAGTTGGTCGGCGCCGGCTGAGGCGCCGCGGAGAGCCTCCACCCGGGTGAACTCCTCGTCTCCGGGCTTCAGAGCGCGAGTGCGGCGATTTGCGCGGCCGAGTCGGGGGTCTGCTGCAGGAGGGCCCGCAGCGCCATGCGGTGGTCTTCGGGTTGCGGATGTTGATTGACGTAGAGCGCGGCCGCGAGATCGCGCCAGCGCAGCAGCTCCCGCCGGCTCGACCCGACCGCTGCTCGGCGACCGCGACCGTGAGGTCGACCAGGCGGAGCACCCGCTCGTAAGCCAGCGTGCGACTGACGCGGTCGGCCGGACCCTGAGCCGCGTCGCCCGGTTCATCTCGTCGGCGATCATGAGGACCCTCTGCGGATGCGAAAACCGACGCCAGCGCTCGGCTTCTGATGTAGGATGATTTCACCACGGATGCTGCCAGATTCGAGACCGGAGGTCTGACCATGAGCACAGACGCGATTCCGAGCCACTACAGGTCACTCAAAGATCGTTTCGGAGCTCTGATCGAATCGGTGGAGACGCTCGGCGCCACGGTGCGAACGATGGGGCCCCTTGACGACAAGACAACCCACCTGATCCAGCTTGCGGCGGCCGCGGCGATCCGCTCGGAAGGATCGGTCCACAGCCATGCTCGCCGTGCGCTCGAAGCCGGTGCGACGGTCGAGGAGCTCGAGCACACCGTACTGGTCCTGACCAGCACATTGGGGTTCCCTGCCGTGGCAGCCGCGATGAGCTGGGTCGACGACGTCACGGCCGATCTGGGTTGAATCTCCATCCGCAGCCGTGCCCATCCGTGGTCAGACGAACTTGACTTCGCGGCGGCCCGATTCCGCAAGACTCGCATCCAGATGATCGGGCGGTTCCGCACAATTTTGATCCGGCGATCTCCTCGCCGCATGCAAATCGTATGCATACGTGGTGAAGACCGCCATCGACAAGAATCCGTCGCGGGGCGGGGCAGGCCCCGCCCCTACAACCGGTCGGGGCGGCACCCGACAACACGGTTCACCAATGGCACGGCGGCCCCCGTGCCGGAGGTAACGACACGGTTCACCGCTGTAGGGGCGGCACCTGTGCCGCCCTATTGATCGACAATCCACACATCAAATGGGTCGGTATCGCGCCGATCGCGGTTTTCGGCATCGCATTGCCAACGAGACGGGTTTTCCGTTATATAGCGGCGAATACGATCGAACGCCTCTGGACTCCGCACGATGTGTTCCCAGAACCCGCGTTGCCAAACCGGATCGACGCCGACAGTCCCAAAACATCGTCCGATGCGGGTCACTGATGCCTTGAATCCTCCGATGACGGCGCCGAGGGAACCTCCTCGAAGCTCACCCTTCTTTCTCCTCGCCTCGCTGTGAATCCCGGGCGCGTCGATGACGAGCAGCCCATGAATGTGATTCGGCATGACGACGAATTGATCGAGGAGGACGTTGGGGGCGTGCTTCGGGATGACCTTCCAACAGGAAGCGACGAGATCTCCGAGTCGCGAGGTCTGCATGCTTCCATGACGAATCGCGCCAAGAGTGTGTTGTCGATGGTGGGTGCAAATCGTGACGAAATAGACCCCGGTTCGACGGTAGTCGTAGTACCGCAGACGGATGCGTTTTCGATCCATGATGGAGACTCTCTGATCTGTGGACGGGGCCTCATGGTACCACCATCACCGACGGAATGGGCGGGGCAGGG
>CAZSTH010000022.1:0-41487 GCA_964609835.1 uncultured Thermoanaerobaculia bacterium | reverse complement strand
GTCGCGGATCACGGTCCCGGTCGCGGCCCCGGTCGCGGATCGCGGACGCGGTCGGCGGTGACGGTCGCGGTCGCGGATCGCGGATCGCGGTCGCGGACGCGGTCGCGGCCCACGGACGCGGTCCCGGTCGCGGATCGCGGTCGCGGTCGCGGGTCACGGACGCGGCCGCGGATCCCGGTCGCGGATCGCGGACGCGGTCCACGGTCGCGGTCGCGGATCGCGGCCCCGGTCGCGGATCACGGATCGCGGACGCGGACGCGGACGCGGTGGCGGTGCACGGTGGACGGTGGCGGTCTACGGCGATGCCCCGGCGCTCGGAGCGACCTCGAGGCGAGCCACGACCGGATCGTGGTCGCTGGCACGCTCGGCGAAGGGATACTCCGCGTTGACGTGGACGGCATCGATTTCGGCTGCCGGCGCCAGCGCCGGGCTGACCAGCACGTGGTCCAGGACCTGCGAGTTGCCGAGATACACGTAGCTATAGCGATCGTCGGGCGGCAGCTGTCCCATCAGATTGCGGAGCGCCACGGCTTCCAACGCGGCCATGGCATCGCTCTCGGGAAAGTCGTTGAGGTCGCCCAACACCACGATCCGCGCCCGCGGATCGCGCTCCAGAATCTCGTGCACGAACGCCGCCACCACCTCGGCCTGGCCGAGGCGGCGCACACCAGAACCGGTCTGCCGCGGCTGACGGCGGCCGAAGAGCGGATCGTCGCCGCCCTTCGCGACCAGGTGAAGATTGACCACGAAGATCGACCGGCCCGAGAAGCGGAGTTCGGCCACCAGCGGCTTGCGGCTGCCGCCGCTGCCGTCGTCACGCGGGCGGAACGCCCAGTGCCGCGGCCCGAGCACTCCCGGGCTGCAGGACAGGGCCGGGCCTTCCACGACCTCCGCCTCCTGTCGCGCCGTACAGCCGCCGCGATCGACCGCACCCACCCTCTTCGGATCGACGAGCAGGACGTTGCGGATGTTGGCGCCGGGCTGGCCGCCGTCGGCACCATTCACCGGATCGATGGAGATCGCCCGGTAGCGGGGCCCGCCGGCCGCCTCGATCGCTGCCAGCAGTCGCTTCAGGGTTCGCCCTGCGCTGACCGTACCATCGTCCTCGGGACCCGAGTCGTCCTGCACCTCCTGGAGCGCGAGGACATCCGGCGCTCCGAGATTGTCGACGATGATCGCCGCTCGCTCGGCGAGGGCCTCGTCGCCGGACACCGCCGACAGATTTTCGAGATTAAAGGTGGCGATGGTGAGGTGTTGCTCGTCGCCCCGCAGAAGGGTCCGCTCACGGGCCGGCGCGCCGCCGGCAACGGCCGGTAGGGCGGCGGTGTTGAGCACCTTGTAGGAACCGTAGGTGGCGTGGAGCACACCCTCGACACGGCCGTCGAGACGGTCACCGACCATGGCCCGTGGTGCTCGCCCCGCCATCCCGTCATCGACGATGATCCGCTGCGGATTGGGGTTGTGCGGAAGCCGCCGGAGGCCGCCGCGCCGGGTTCTCGCCTCGGCCCCACGGCCGCCATCGGCGAGTACCACGAACTCTCCGTTGCGGGAGGTCGGTCCAACGACCACCGGATCCTCGACCGCGACCAGCATCCCCTCCAGGCTCTCGAAGAAATCGGCCGCGTAACGCCCGGGATCGATCTCGGTGAAGCCGGGCGCCGCGATGCCCGGCTGTGGCACCTCACGGCCACCAATGCCGATGACAACCGGCTGCGGAAGCTCGCCAGGACCCTCATCGATCGCGATCCGGTCGGCGAACAGCCGCGTCACCGGCAACTCGAATCCCCACGACCGTTCCTCGACACGGCCGCTCACCCGGATCCGATCGCCGACGTCGACCTCCGGCAGGCCGTCCTCCGCCGTCACCAGCAGCCCGTCGGAGGTCGCCGGGTCACCATCACCCTGCGGATCCTGGACCCAGAACGCCTGGCCTCTGCGTCGGCCGAGGACCGCGGTCACCACGCCGCCGACATTTTCGACGCAGCGCCCGACCAGGGGCGAAACGTGGCCGTCTCCCTGGATGTCCGGAATCGTCGGCTGCAGGCGGTGCAGCGGCGGCGGGCCGAGGCCCGAGATCGCGGCCACCACGACCTGGGTCTCCTGCACCGCGGGCTGGAAGTTGTTGTCGGAGATCATGACGAGCATGCGGCGTCCATCGTGGAGCACCGGTCCGAGGGTCATGGCCTCGATGTTGTCGGGATCGACGCCGAGGCTCTCGAGGTCTGCCACCAACCGCTTGCTGACGGGCACCGGCCGCTCGCCGCGGTGTTCCAGCAGGCCGGGCATGCCACCGAGATCGCTGGCGCCGGCCAGGTCCACGAGGTACAGGCCGACCGAGTTGCCGACACCGTAGGAGAAGGCGCGCTCGACGACCAGCAGGCTGTGATTGTCGAGCGCCGCCAGCTCGGTGATGCCGTTGGTGGCGAAGGCTCCGGATGGGCGCGGACGGTCCGGAACCGGTTCGACGAGGTAGAGGTGCTCGGCAATCACGCGGCCACCGGGCACCTCGAGCACCAGGAGCCGTGCGGGACTCGGGCGATCGAGATCGGCGACCGGACCGTCTTGAACGAGGGCGTTTTCGACCGCAGCGAAGAGCCGCGAGCCATCCGGGCTCACCGCGACGCCCTCGAAACCGAGATTTTCACGGACGCCCCGGGCGGGGTCCTCACCGCCCACGTAATGCCCCGGCAGCGGCAAGCTCCCACGCTGCCAGCCGTTGAGGCCGAAGCGGGTGATCTCGGGCGGCACACCACGAAAGGGCATGCCTTCCGCGGCCACGTAGAGCTCGCCGTCAGACGTTAGGGCGAGGGCCTCCGGGTCGAGCTGCAGCGGCCGGTAGGAGGTCCCGTCGGGGTGCTGGAGCGTCGTGGCACCGAGCACCCGCACCTCGGGGCCGTCATCGCCGAGCGTGATCCGAAGCGTGTAGAAACGAGGCGCAGCGACCCGCCCCTTGTCATCGGAGATGGCGTAGAAGAGGTCGCACACCGGATCGTAGGTCAGACCCGACAGCCCTCCCACCAGGGTGTCGTCGACCTCGAGGTCGCCGGCCACCGTGGCCTGGCCGAGCAGCTCGATGTGGGGGTCCCCAGCCGCCGCCGGGCCCGCGAGCAGCAGGCAGAGGACCGCCGCGTGCCCGCGGGTCGCGGTGATCACACGAAGGCCTTCTCGAGCTCCTCGAGCATCTCCTTCTCGGCCGCCGAGATCGAACCGACGCCCAGGAATCCACCCGCGGCCTCCGCGATCGCCCGCGCGCGGCCGATCACCGACGCCTTCATCTGCGCCCGGGCGTCGTCGCCGAGCGACTCCAGGAGTTCGTCGATGTAACTCCGCCAGGTCTCGTAGAGCACCTGGTCGGGCTTGGTGTGCAACCAGTTGTCGAGCAGGGTGCAGGTCGGGCTGTCGGCCTCGACCCCCTTTTCGATGGCCGCATCGAGGATCGCCTTGCGCTCGCTGTCCTGGATCTCGCCGTCCGCCCACGCCACCTCCACCAGCGGCACCAGCGAAAACGCCAGCAAGGTCTCCGGCGCCACCTCGAGGTCGATCAGGGCGTCCAGCACCTCGTCGTTGTCGATCTTGAGCGTATCGCGGAACTCGCGCCTGATCTCTTCCTTCCTGGCTGCCGCCCGCAGCTCTTCGAGCACGCGCTCATTCTCCTTGGCGAAGAAGCTGTCCTCGAGCGCCCTCGCCTTCGTCTTCAGACCCTTGACCTTGTCGGTGTGCTTCATGAGGCCCGTCTCCTCCCGCGCCGAGTGATGCGGCGGCGCTTCTCGCCGCCACCGGCGATTATGCCATGCCTTCGTGCTGCCGGCACCCTGGTGCCGTCGCCCGAAGATGCGTAGAATACGCCGCATCCGTCGCGTCGAGCGGCCCTGGGGGCAAAATGTCCGATCACACCTATCAACCCGACATCATCGAGCCGAGATGGCAGCGTGAGTGGCACGCACGGAAGACGTTCCGGACTCCGTCCTCCGCTGAAGAGCTCGCAGACAAACCGAAGTTCTACGTCCTCGACATGTTTCCCTACCCATCGGGAGCCGGCCTCCACGTGGGGCACCCGGAGGGCTACACCGCGACCGACGTGGTCGCGCGCATGAAGCGCGCACAGGGATTCAACGTCCTCCACCCGATGGGATGGGACGCCTTTGGACTGCCGGCGGAGCGCGCGGCGGTTCGCGAGGGGCACCACCCTGCGGAGATCACCGAGCGCAACGTCGGCACCTTCAGGCGCCAGATCCAGCGGCTCGGCTTCTCCTACGACTGGGACCGTGAGATCAACACCTCCAAACCGGACTACTACCGCTGGACCCAGTGGATTTTTCTGAAGCTCTACGAGAAGGGCCTCGCCTACGAAGCCGACGTACCGGTCAACTGGTGCCCGGCCCTCGGCACGGTGCTCGCCAACGAGGAGGTCAAGGACGGCCGCTACGTCGAAACCGGCGACCCCGTCGAGCGGCGCCTGATGCGTCAGTGGATGCTCAAGATCACGAAGTACGCGGAGCGCCTGCTCGACGATCTCGACGATCTCGATTGGCCCGAGAGCGTGAAGGAGATGCAGCGCAACTGGATCGGCAAGAGCCACGGCGCGGACGTCAGCTTCGCGATCGACGACAGCCAGCTCGAGTTCACGGTCTTCACCACCCGTCCCGACACCCTGTTCGGAGCCACCTACTGCGTCTTCTCGCCGGAACATCCACTGGTGGCAGAGATCACGACCGACGCGCAGCGAGCGGCGGTCGAACGCTATATCGCCGAGGCGGCCAAGAAGACCGATCTCGACCGCACCGACCTCGCCAAGGCCAAGACCGGAGTCTTTACCGGCGCGTTCGCGGTCAACCCGGTCAACGATGCCCGAATCCCGATCTGGGTCGCCGACTACGTGTTGATGGGCTACGGCACGGGTGCCATCATGGCCGTTCCAGGTCAGGATCAGCGCGACTGGGATTTCGCCAAGGTCCACGACCTGCCCATCATCCGCACCGTCGCGCCGCCAAGCGACTTCGACGGCGAGGCCTACCTCGGAGACGGACCGGCGTTCAACAGCTCGTTCCTTGACGGGCTCGAGATCGACGACGCCAAAGGCGCGATCATCGAGTGGCTGGAAGAACGCGGCCGCGGCCGGGCCCGGGTCCAGTATAAGCTGCGCGACTGGCTGTTTTCGAGACAACGATATTGGGGCGAGCCCTTCCCGATCGTCCACACCGGCGACGGTGAGGTGGTGCCGGTGGCGGAGGAACTGCTGCCGGTGGAGCTGCCTCCGATCGACGAGTACCGGCCGACCGACGACGGCCGGCCGCCGCTGGCGCGGGCCGGGGACGAGTGGCTGAAGACGATCCTGCCCGACGGGCGGCCGGCGACTCGCGAGACCAACACCATGCCGCAGTGGGCAGGGTCATGCTGGTACTACCTGCGCTTCCTCGACCCCCACAACGACCGCGAGGCCTGGTCGAAGGACGTGGAAGCGTACTGGATGCCCGTGGACCTCTACGTCGGCGGCGTCGAACACGCAGTGCTCCACCTGCTGTACGCGCGCTTCTGGCACAAGGTGCTCTACGATCTCGGTTACGTGCAGACCACGGAGCCCTTCCCCAGGCTCTTCAACCAGGGCATGATCCTCGCGCACTCCTACCGGGACGCCGGCGGGAAGTATTATCACCCGTCCGACGTGGAGGAGCGCGGCGGCCGTGCCTTCGCGGCCGGTTCCGACACCGAGCTCGACGTCCAGATCGAGAAGATGTCGAAGTCCAAGCTCAACGTCGTCAATCCGGACGATGTCATTGCGACCTACGGTGCCGACGCCATGCGCCTCTACGAGCTTTTCATGGGCCCGCTCGAGGTCCAGAAACCGTGGCAGATGAAGGACGTGGAGGGCGTCAACCGATTCCTGCAGCGAGTCTGGCGGCTGGTGGTCGATGAGGACACCGGCGATCTCAACCCGCGGCTCACCGACTCGGCGGCGAGCGGGGCACCCGAGCTCCAGCGGGTGCTCCACAAGACCATCAGAAAGGTCACCGAGGACACCGAGACCCTGCAGATGAACACCGCCATCGCACAGATGATGATCTTCGTCAACGATGCCACGAGCGCACCCAGCCTGCCGCGGGACGCGATCACCACGTTCCTTCGATTGCTGTCACCGTACGCTCCACACCTCTGCGAGGAGCTGTGGCAACGGCTCGGACACGACGAGCTCATCGCGCACGCCAAGTGGCCGCAGTGGGATCCCGAGCTGGCGGCAGACGAAACCGTGACCATCGTCGTCCAGGTCAACGGCAAGAAACGCGACGAGCTGCAGGTGCCGCCGGACACCGACCGCGACGTGCTCGAGCGCCTCGCCCTCGCTTCCGAGAAGGCGCAGCGGTTTGTCGGCGGCGGGACCCCGAAGAAGGTCGTCGTGGTGCCCGGCAGGCTGGTCAACATCGTCGTGTAGGCCCTCGATCGTTCCTCGACGCCCGTACGATCTCTCGCGATCTCGCCGTCGCCGCCTACGGCCTCGCCGGCCCGAGGCGGCTGCTCGCCGTCTCCGAGCCCGGCACGCTGGTGGTCTTCTTCCTGCGCGGCGGCATGGACGGGCTCAGCCTGGTGCCGCCGCTGGCAGGCGTCGATCTCGAGGTCACCACCGACTTTCGCCAGGTGCTGGCGGAGGTCCTGGTCGCGCGCCTCGCCAGCCCCCATATCGACCAGGTCTTTCCTGGGTTCGTCGGCGGTCAACCGCTCGGCGTCGTCAGAGGCCCGCTGGCAATCAACGAGCCGCCGCGGCGCCCGGCCGGCCGACTGGCGCCCTGACGACCGGCGCCTGCAGCCTCAGTTCACCGGCTCCCAGCGTTCGACGGCGGTCTCGAGGAACCGAACGCGATCGGCCCGCACCCAGTGCTGTCGCTGCAGCCGACGGAACTCTTTGCCGGGCCGGTTGTTGGGGGCGAGCAGCAGCCACAGAACCGGCCGCGGCCGCCGGTCGAGCAACGTCCGCAGCCCGTCGAGCGTCGCGTCCCCGACCTCGAACCCCGGCTGCAGCTGGTTCGCGTAGTACTGGAAGCCCGGTGCGAGGGTGGCGAGGCAGGCATCCTGATCGCTGTCGAAGCGGTGGTCCGAGACCATGTGCTGCACTGCCTCCCGCCACTGCGCCTTGCGCGGATCGGTGTAGTACCCCGACCACAGGATCCCGGCGATCGCGAGCACGGCGACCGCGCTCACGGTGCCGCGCCGGAGCACCGGCGGCCGGAGCAGCGACGCGCCGAGAGCCGCCAGCATCAGGAGCGCGGGCAGGAAGACGAGGGTGAACCGGGGCATCAGCATCGGCACCACCGCCACCGACCGCAGGTAGACGACCAGCAGCCCCACCGCGACGGGCCCCCCGAGAAGCCACGCCACCAGGCCGGCGGGCGGCAGCACAGCTGCGCCGCTGCCATCGCGGTCGCGGCTCCACACCGCGGCGGTCGCGCCGGCGGCCACCAGCACTGCCATCACCAGCGTCAGCAACAGATTGTGGCCGAAGTAGTCGTGGAAGTAGTCGATGAAGAACCACGCCTGCGGCGGCGGCGGCCAGTACTCGTCCATCGCCGCCACCCGGCGCAGCGGGCCGAGCCACGGCAGCACCGCGACCCCCACCAGTGAGGCCCCGAGCACGGCGGCTCGCCACTCGCGCCACCCGGCCCGACGGACGATGAGTACGGCCGCCGCGGCCGCGGCCTGGCCCAACAGCATGACCAGCGCGTAGTAGTGGACGTGTGCCGCCGCGGCCGTCGCGGCGCCATAGGCGACGGCCGACCGCCACCGCGGACGGTGGACGAGCTCGACCAGGGCGGCGAAGGAGGCGGCCGCCAGAAGAAAGACCAGCGCGTAGGACCGCGCCTCCTGCGAGTACTCGATGTGCATCGGGTTGACGGCGACCAACAGCGCCGCGATGGCGCCCATCTCCGGGCCGCCCAACCGGCGCGCGGCGCCGAAGACCACCACGATCCCCAAAACCCCCAGCACCGCCGACAGCGACCTCGCAGCCAGGTCAGTGTCGCCGAAGACAACCAACCAACCGTGAAGCAGGAGCGGATACCCCACGGGATGAACGTCGTCGGCGTACACCCGCACGATCTCGGCGACCGCCAGCTCCGAACGGCTGAAGACAACCGAGAAGAGCTCGTCCAGCCACAGGCTCTGAACTGTCAAACCCACCAGCCTGACACCCGCCCCCAGCGCGACCGCCACCACCAGCACCGCGAGCGCCGCGTTTCGCTGCCACGGCCGGGCCGTGTCGCTCACGGGTCCGGGACCAGCGCGGGCAGGTCCACCGTCACCTCGAGCCCGCCGTCCTCGTAGTTCCGCGCGCGCACCTCTCCGCCGTGAAGCTCGATCGCTCTGCGGGCGATGGCGAGACCGAGCCCGCTCCCCCCGGACTCGCGGTCACGTGATTCGCCGACCCTGGCAAACGGCTGGAAGAGGGCTTCCAGCTGGTCGTCCGCGACACCCTCGCCGCGGTCACGCACCACGATCGTCACGGTCGCGCCCGCGGCTCGCAGCCGGACGTCCACCGCGGTGCCGGCGGGTGCGTGCCGGACGGCGTTGCGGACGATGTTGTCGAGGCCGCTCCTCACGAGTTCCGCGGAGCCCGCGAACGGCACCGACCTCGGCGCCTCGAGCACGATCTCGCACTCCTTCGGCTTCGATTCGAACGACGCATCGTCGCAAACCTCCCGCACCAGGTCCGCTAGGTCCCATTGCTCTCCGGGCTTTTGCAGCGAGCCAGCCTGCAGCTTCTCCAGCAACAGGATGCGGCCGATCAGCTCATCGAGTCGGCCGGCCTCGCGCTCGATGCGGTCGAGAGCCTCGTCGGCCGGATGGCGAGTCGGGCGACGCGCGAGTTCGAGCGCCACCCGGAGCCGGGCGAGCGGCGACCGGAGCTCGTGCGACACGTCGCGCAGCAGCCGCCGCTGTGAGCCCACCAGCGCCTCGACCCGGTCGGCCATGGCGTCGAAGTCGCGGGCCAGCGCCCCGATCTCATCGCTCCGCCGCGCGACCGGCGGGCCCACCCTGGCCGATAGATCACCTACAGCGAGACGACGGGTCGCCGACCGCAGGGCGGCCACCGGCCGCGACAGGTAGCGCGCCAACGCCAGGCTCACGAAACCCACGACCAGTGCGAGCCCCCCCAGCCGCACCCACAGGGCCCCCGGCTCGAGCAGGTCCACCGGCCGCGGCGGCCGATCGAGACTGGCCACGATCACGAGCTCGCGCCCGTCACGGTCGACCAAGGGCCGCGCCACCAGGTAACGGCCGCCTCTGCGCTCGCTCTGCTCCGCGGCGCGTGCCGACGCGCGGCGCGCCAACAGCCGCGCCGATTCGGGCGGGTCCTGGTCGCGGGCGTCGCGACCGTCGCTGTCGAAGACGTAGAGGCGGGCAGGCCCTTGCCGCCGCGAATGTCGCAGCCGGCGGCGCTCGTGCAGCGCCGCCGGCCCTTCCTCGGCGAGGAGATGCGCCGCACCGTCGAGGCTGCGGCGGGCCCAGCCCTCACCCTCCTCCTGCCAGCGCTCCACACCCGGGCGCGAGCGGGTGAAGAACGGCGACGTCACCACCAGCCCGACCGCGACCACGACCATCGCAGCCCAGAACGAGAGAAAGATGCGGAAAAAGAGGGTCTTCACGTCAGGGGGCCCCAACACCTCTCGGATTTCGAAATCGCGTTGCCGACCGCGCCGGCGTCCGTGTCCGCATCCGAACGACGATTCCGGCCGAGGTCACCGCGACGTTCACGACGTGCTGCCGCTCGGCCTGACGTACAGGTAGCCCACGCCGCGCACCGTCTTGATGCGCTCCGAGCCGTCGGCCATCGGTCCGAGCTTGCGGCGCAGGTTGGACAGGTGGACGTCCAGGCTGCGATCGAACGCGCTCGCGCGGCGGTCGAGGGCTTCGCGCGACAGCGTATCGCGGGTCACCACCGAACCCGCGGCCCGCACCAGGACCTCGAGGATGGCGAACTCCGAGCCCGTGAGTTCGATCTCGTCGCCGCCACGACGCACCCGGAGCGCCCCGAGGTCCATCTCCAGATCCTCCACGCGGAGCAGCGCGGCCTCTGCGGCCCCGGTCGCGGTGGCAGCAGTTCGGCGCCGGATGGCGCGGATCCGCGCCACCAGTTCGCGCGGGTTGAAGGGCTTGGGCAGGTAGTCGTCCGCGCCCAGCTCGAGTCCGACAATGCGGTCCACGTCCTCGCCGCGCGCGGTGAGCATGATCACCGGAACGTGCGAGCGCTCCCGGATCCGCGACAGCACCTCGAAACCGCCGAGGCCGGGCAGCATGACGTCGAGGATCACGAGCTCCGGCGCGAGCTCGATGCAACGTTCGACGCCGCCCGGACCGTCGTGAACGGCCTCCACCTCGAAGCCCTCGCTGGCGAGGTAATCGGCCACCAACTCGCACAGCTCCCGGTCGTCATCGACGATCAGCACTGCCATGACAGCGCGATCGTACCAGCAGACCCGCGATCTTGACCTTTCTTTGCACATTCCCGCCGTTTCTTGATCCTTCGCGATCAACCCTGAAGATATCCGGGGCGTACAATTCGCGACCGAAAGAACCGTCCCGAGACGGATCATAGGAGGCAGTCATGAGCGCACGGAAGTTCTCGATTTCGCTCCTCTCCACCCTCGCGTTGGCCATTCTCCTGCCGATATCAGCGGACGCCGGCAACGGCCCCGGCCACGGCTTCGGCCGCCAGGGTGAGGGCCTGATCCACGGCGCCGCGCACGGCATGGGATTCCTCGAACGCGGGCTGCCACGCCTCGCCGAGGAGCTCGACCTGACGGACGAGCAGCTGGCGCGGATAGACGCCATCGTCGACGACGCGCGACCCACAATCGAAGGCTACGCCGACCAGCTCCGCTCGGCACGCGAATCGTTCCGCGAGGCCAACGACGATCCCACCGTCTTCGACGAAGGCGCATTCCGCAGCCACGCCGAGGCCCAGCAGGAGCTCCAGATCGAGCTCATGGTGGTGGTCCAGAGGACCAGAGCCGCCGTCCTGCAGGTGCTGACAGCGGAGCAGCTCCAAGAGCTGGATGCGATGCGTGACGACGGCGGACGACGCTTCCACCGAGGCTTCCACCGAGGCTCCAAACGCGGACGCCGATAGCCCCCGGGGATCCTGCCATCCGGTTTGCCGGCAGCGGCCGGTTCCCGACCGGCGGCTGCCCGTGCTTTTCGATCTGCAGCTTGACAAATCATGCGCATATGCGCATGATTTGTCAATGCCGCTCGATCGCTCCGCAAACCGACAACTTTTAATCCGCCGCCTGCTGGCTCGGCGCCGGGTATCGAGTCAGGGCGAGCTCGCGGCCCTCCTCGCAGCCGCCGGCCATCCGGTGTCCCAGACCACCGTGTCGAGGGATCTGGCGGAGCTTGGCGTGATCAGGGAGGCCGACGGAGCAGGCCGGCGGAGGTACCGGGTCGCAACCGATGCGCCGGAGCACCACGACCGTCCAACGCTTCGCAAAGTGCTCGCCGAGTATCTCGAGCAGGCCGCGCCGTCCGGCAACCTCGTGGTCCTCAAGGTCCGGCCCGCAACCGCAGGAGCGGTCGCGGCGGCGCTCGACGCGTCGCCTCCTGCCGGCGTGATCGGCACGGTTGCCGGTGATGACACGGTGCTCGTGGTGGTCGATGGCGAGCTCGGCGGCGCGGCGGTCGCTGATCGGATTCTCAAGCTCATGGAGGCACGATGAAAGTGGTTCTCGCGTACTCGGGTGGCCTCGACACGTCGGTGATCCTGCACTGGATAAGGGACACCTACGGTGCCGAAGTGATCGCATTCACCGGCAACGTCGGACAGATCGACGAGGACCTGGACGAGGTGCGAGCAGCCGCTCTCGCCACCGGGGCCAGCGAGGCCGTCGTCGAGGACCTGCGGGAGGCCCTGGTCACCGAGTGCGTCTTCCCCGCTCTCAAGGCCAACGCGGTCTACGAGTGGTACTACCTGCTGGGGACCGCTCTCGCGCGGCCGGTGCTCGCGCGGGCGCTGGTCGAGACCGCGGACCGTCTCGGCGCCGACGCCATCGCGCACGGCGCGACCGGCAAAGGCAACGACCAGGTCCGCTTCGAGCTCTCGGCCTACGCGCTACGGCCCGACATTCGCGTCATCGCGCCGTGGCGCGAGTGGAAGATGAAGGGCCGCGCCGACCTCGTCGCCTACGCCGCCGAGCACGGCATCCCTGTTCCCGCCGCGCCCAAGCCGTCGTACTCGATGGACGCCAACCTGATGCACGTGTCCTACGAGGGCGGCGTCCTCGAGGATCCGTGGTCGCGCCCCCCCGGAGGGATGTTCCGCATGACCACGGACCCGGAAGACGCGCCGGACGAACCCGAGCACGTGACGGTCCGATTCGAGCAGGGGCAGCCCACCGAGATCAACGGAACCGCGCTTGCACCGGTCGCGTTACTGCAGGCGCTCAACCGGGTCGGGGGCCGCCACGGTGTCGGCCGGATCGACATGGTGGAGAATCGATTCCTGGGCATGAAGAGCCGCGGCGTCTACGAGACTCCGGGCGGCACCATCCTCCACCACGCCCACCGCGCGGTCGAGTCCATCACCCTCGACCGCGAGGTCCAGCACCTGCGCGACGAGCTGGTGCCCCGCTACGCCGAGCTGGTCTACAACGGGCTCTGGTTCAGCCCCGAGCGGGAGGCCCTGCAGAGCTTCATGGACACGGTCCAGGAGCGGGTCAACGGCGAGGCCCGGCTCAAGCTCTACAAGGGCGCCGCCGCGGTCGAAGGCCGCCGCTCGGAGACCCACACGCTGTACGACGAGGCGACGGCCACCTTCGAAGCGGACGAGGTCTACGACCAGGCCGACGCCGCCGGCTTCATCCGCCTCAACGCACTCCGACTCCGCACCCTCGGGGGCAAACGAATCTCGGAGGGCGAATGACTCTGCTGCGCAGCCGTTTCGACGGCGGTGAGGACGGTCTCTTCAGCGATCTGGTGTCGTCGCTCGACGTCGACCTCTGGATCGCGGAGGAGGATCTCGAGGGCTCGTTGGCGCACGTCACCATGCTCGGCGAGGTCGGCCTCCTCGACGCCGACGAGACCGAGCGTCTGCTCGGGGGTCTGCGACAGATCCTGTCCGACCTTCGGGCCGGCGCCTGGGCGCCGGACGGCGAGGAGGACATTCACATGGCAGTGGAGGCTCGCCTCACCGAGGTCGTCGGCCCGGTCGGCGCCAAGCTCCACACCGCCCGCTCGCGAAACGACCAGATCGCCACCGACGTCCGCCTGTGGCTGAAACGGCGGCTCGACGATCTGGCCGGAGCTGTCAGGTCGCTGATCGCCACCCTGCTTGCCAGGGTGGAGACCGATGGTGCCGTCCTGATCCCCGGCTACACCCACCTCCAGCGCGCCCAGCCGATCCTGCTCGGCCACCACATCCTTGCCCACGCGTGGGCCCTGAGCCGCGACCTGGAGCGCATCGCGGGATCGCGGGCCCGGGTCGATCGCAGCCCCCTCGGAGCCTGCGCCCTGGCGGGGACGCCCCACGCGATCGACCCTCATCGGACGGCTGAGATCCTCGGCTTCGCGCGGCCCTTCGACAATGCGATGGACGCTGTCGCCGCCAGAGACCACATTCAGGAGACGGCGGCAGCGTGTGCGATCTGCATGGCGACGGTCTCGCGCATGGCCGAGGAGTTGGTGCTGTGGTCGTCAGCGGAGTTCGCCCTCGTTCGCCTCGCCGACCGTCACTCCACGAGCTCCAGCATCATGCCCCAGAAGCGAAATCCCGACGGCGCCGAGATCATCCGCGCACACAGCGCTACCGCCTTCGGCAGCCTGCAGGCCCTGCTGGTGATCGGAAGGGGCCTGCCCCACGCCTACAATCGGGACTTCCAGGCCGAGCGCAGGCCCCTCGTGGAGTCGGTTTCGACCAGCCTGCTCTGCGTGCGCGTGATGACCGCCATGTGGCACGACCTCGCGGTCCGCGACCGCTTCGAGAGCGAGCTCACCGGAGATTTCAGCCTCGCAACGGAGCTCGCCGACTGCCTCGTCGACCGCGGCGTACGGTTTCGCGAGGCTCATCGAGCGGTCGCCGAGGCGGTGCGCTGGTGCGAGGAGCAGGGGGGCGATCTGAGGTTGCTCGACAACGGGGCCGCGCGCCGGTTTCACGACGCGTTTCCATCCGAACTCGGGCCGCTGCTCGATCCGCGGGCCGCCGCCGAGCGGCGGCGGTCGCACGGCGGCACCGCGCCGGCGGAGATCTCGCGGCAGGTGGCGGCCCTCCGGGAGCTCATCGCCGCGAGCAGCTGAAATCGGCAGCATCCTCTATCATGGGGTGCCATGACTGTGCATCAGATCCGCATCGCCCTCCTGACCTCGATCGTGGCCGCCGCCGCGGCCACGGCACCGGCGGCGCCCGAGAAGATCGACAGCAGCCCCTCTGGCGACCGCATTTTGATCGACGGCAGCCCCTCGGACTGGGAGGACCTTCCGCTCGTCTACCTCCGCGAGAGCCTGCGAATCCTCGGCGTGGCCCATGACGAGGAAGCCCTCTACCTGATGTTCCGTTTCGGTGATCCCGAACTTGCGCGGTTCATCAAGGTCCGCGGCGTCATGTTGTGGTTCAACGGAGACGGCAAGCCGAAGAACAAGAAGGAGGAGTTCGGCATCCGCTACCCGGGATCGAAGGAGGTCGCGCAGGAGATCGCCACCCACACCACTCCCGCCGGGCCGGAACCGGGCGACATCGACGAGGACAAGACGCTCCGCGCCCTGCGCCTGACGCTCACCGGTTTGCGCCAGCTGCCAGGCGAGCTCACGATTGTCCGCATGGGCGAAAAGGAGCTGATCGAGGAGGCCGGAACCGCCGGGCTCCAAGCTGCATCAGCGGTCGCCGACGGGGTGTACTGCTACGAGCTCAGGATTCCATTCGCCGAGATCGGCGGCAAGGTGGCCGCCGCCGATCCTTCCAGAAAGCGCGAGGTCGCTCTCGGCATCGTGATCGGGGGGCTGACCGATGCCGAGGAGAAGGAGCTGCAGGAAGAGCTCGAGGAACACCTCGACGAGAAGAAACAGGGCATGTCGCGCCGCAGCAACAGCGGTGTGATGGGGAGCGGGCCCGGCGGTCGCTCCGGCTCGATGGCCGGCATGGCCGGCATGCGGGGTCAGGACAGCACCGCCAGGCGGCGCCCGATCGACGACGGCATCCAGTGGTTGTCGGTCTCGCTGCCTCCCGTCAGCTGAGAACCGGGCCTCACTGCTCGAAGCGAGAGTAGGTAACTCGCGGCTCGTCAGTGAATCGGATCGTGTTCCGCGGCGCGTCGTAGACGATGTCGCGAACGTGTCGAACGCCGGCCATGTCACGGTAATAGACCGTGTACTGCTTGAGGTCTCCCACCGATTCCTGGTCGCTGCCCAAGACCCTGCACCTGTGGCTGCCGGTGCCCCCGGTGCCGAAGACCACGAAGTCGCGGCCGAACTCCACATAGTGGTCGGACCGCGCCTGGTCTTCACAGGTCCAGAGACCGACCAGCGGCTGCGGAGCTTCCGGCACCTGCGGCTTCTCGTGGACGATCATGCGACCGATGACGATCGCCACCACTGCCGCGACCGCCACTCCGACGATGATCCGGCGCGTCGTCAGGAGACCTTCTCGAGCTGGCTCCTGGGGCTGTTCGTCGTCCTCGAAGTCGTCGAAATCGTCCCAGTCGTCGCCGAGTCTCATGATCACCGCTCCCCGACGGGCGGGAGGTCAGCTCTCTCCCGTCACTTGATTCTGTAGCGGGCCACGTCAGGGTTGACGCCCGCTGCCTTGTAATTCTCCCACACATAGAAGCCTGAGCCGGTCTTCGCCCCGAGCTGGCCGGACTCCACCAGCCGTTTGAGCAGCGGGCTGGGCTTGTAAAACGACCCGAACTCCTCTTCCAGGACGTGGCAGATGAAAATCATGGTGTCGAGACCGACGTAGTCGGCCGTCATCAGCGGTCCCATCTTGTGGCCCAGACAGTAGGTACACTTGTCGACGTCGTCGACCGCCGCGATCCCCTCCTCCACCACGCGCACGGCCTCGTTGACGAACGGTACGAACATCCGGTTGATGGCGAAGCCCGCCTTGTCCTCGGCCGGGATCTCGATTTTGTCGAGATCGTGGCAGAGGGCGACGACAGTAGCGTAGGTTTGGTCGGACGTGGCGAGGCCGCGAATGATCTCGACGCCCTTCTGCATTGGAACCGGGTTCATGAAGTGCATACCCATGAACAGCTCCGGTTTGCCGTACGCCGCGCCGAGACGGGTGATGCTGATCCCCGAGGTATTGGAGACCAGGATCCTGTCGTAGCCCTTGCTCGCCAGCTCGGCGTTGATCTTCTCCTTCAACTCCGGCTTCTCCGGCACCGCCTCGACGATCAGGCCGCAGTCCAGGAGGTCGTCCATCGAGGACGTGGTCTCGAGCCGCCCGAGAGCCTCGTTTTTGGCGTTGTCGTCGATGCCCTTCTCACCGCCGGACTTCTCGAAGGCCTTGACCAACCGATCGAGGCTGCGGCCGATCGCCTGCACGCCGCGCTCGAGGGCCGAGGCGTCCACGTCCATGACCACGGTGTCGAAGCCGCTCTGTGCAGCCACCTGCGCGATGCCGTTGCCCATGGTCCCGATCCCGATGACACCGATTTTCTTGAGTCCGCTCTCGCTCATGTTTCCTCCTTCCGCCGACAGGTCACGAGCATTCTACGCCTCCCGCGGTGGCGGTGCAGGCCGCGGTCGCGCTTTCCAATCCACCGGGTCGGTCGCGCGACAGCGCACGCGCCCGCTGGAGAGGCAGGGCCCTCGCCCGTCGCCCGGGCCGGAGCGAGCCCGCACTGTTCATGAGGATCCGGGGCGAACCGCGGGAGGCGCAAGCGTGGCGTCGATTTCGTCGTCGAGAGAGCGGAGGGGTACTCGCGGCACGTCGAGCGGGCGAATCGACAAAGCGCCGCCACGCGCAGAGCATCCCGTCGTGCGGTAGAAGGCCCATGAAACATGCGGACTCGGGATCGGTTGACGCAGCGCAGCGCGGCCGGTATACACATCAGACTGTCATGATCCTGGAGATCGACCCCATCGAGCCCGAGCCGTGGCTCCTTCCGAGGGCCGCCGCGGTGCTCCGCGAAGGCGGAATCGTCGTGATGCCCACCGACACCGTCTACGGTCTGACCTGCCGCATCACCCAGCACGGCGCGATCAAGCGCATCTACCAACTCAAGAACATGGACCCCAAGAAACCGCTGTCGATCCTGATCAGCGACATGACCATGGTCGGTCGCTTCACGCGTGGGGTCTCGACGCCGGTGTACCGGATGCTGAAGCGAGTCCTGCCGGGTCCCTACACCTTCATCTTCGAGGCCAGCCCGGAGGTCCCCAGGATCATGCTTCGCAAGCGGCGCACTATCGGCATCCGCATGCCCGACAACCCGATCGCCCTCGCCCTCATCGAGGAGATGGGCGAACCGCTTCTGAGCTCTTCGATCCGGGATCCGGAACTCGAGTTCGTCAACGACCCCGACGAGATCGAGCGCTCGCTGGGGCGCGACGTCGAGATGGTCATCGACGGGGGGGTGCTGCTGCCGCTGCCATCGACGGTCGTCGATTTGTCCGGCGAGCTGCCGGTGCTGATTCGCGAGGGCAAGGGCGACGTCGCCGCGTTGGAGATCTTCTGACGGCGCACCCGTTCCGGAGCCCGCCGGGAGATCCTCGAACGGCGCATCTCAAGAATCAGGATGGCTCGCCGCGAAGGTTTGGAGGCACAGTGCGCCGAGACGGCTCCGAGACGAGCGGAGGCGGCATCCGGCAACACATCGGGCACGCCGGGGGAGCGTCACGGCCGAGCGGAGGGCACCGCCGGCCGGAGCGGAAGCATCACGGACGATCCGCACGGGCCTCCGGCGCCCGCCCGGGAGCAGGGCTCGACGCCGCTTCGGAGACGACATCCCGAATCTGCTCCGCAATCACCTCCGGCCGGTAGCGGGCACGCCACAGCTCCCGGCCTCGGTTGCCGAGCCGGATGGCCGCCTGCTCGTCCCGCAGCAGCTCGACCACCGCCTCGACCCAGGCCTCAGGGGTTGCCGCGACCCCCACCGCATCTCCCACATCCCCTTCGAGCCCGGCCGCGGCCCACGGGTCGAGGACCACGGGTACGGCCGCTGCACAGGCTTCCAGGACCTTCATCGGGACTCCGGACCCGGAGTTCATGGGCGCGATCGCCACCCGCGCCGCCTCCAGGACCGGCGCCATGTCGTCGACATCGGCAAGCAGCTCGACGCCCGGCCTCCCAGCCACCGCTCGCAGCCGGCGCGATGGCCGCGCACCGGCGAGCACCCACCTGGCGTTCGGCACTCTCTCCCGAACCCGTGGCCAGACCCGCTCGGCAAACCACAGCGCACCCTCCACCGTGGGGCGATATCCGAGGTTGCCGGTCAGCACCACGGTCGGATCGTGCGCCGGTCCTCCACCGCCCTGCACCTCGCGGCCGGCCACCGGCACCACCCGTCCGCGCCCCTCGGGGACCGCCATGGCCCCGAGGTCGCGCTGGCTGACCGCCGCCGTCAGCCGGGCCGCCGCCGACAGGCTTCGCTCGCGGCGACGGCAGCGGGCCGCCTCGAGGGCATAGGCCGTTCGCAGCGGCCACGGCGCGGCGTCGGCCGCGCGGTCGAAGTGCAGGCCCATGGCGTCGATGGCATCGAACACCACCGGCGGACACGACCCCACCCCGACCACCTCTGGGCCGGCCGCCCACGCACAGCGCACCATCTGCACGACAAGCACGTCGGGCCGGTGTCCGTGGAGGGCGCGCGCGACCGCAGCACGCGCCGCCCGCGAGTCATAGAGGCCCTCCTGCAGCGGTCGCCCGTCGGCGGCCGCGGCCGCCAGCCCGAGCACCGTCCGGAGCGGCGTACCGCGCCAGTTGCCGGATCGCGTCTCGACAGCCGCCCGGTGCGATCGTCCGGGCCCAGGACAGACGAGGCGAACGTCCTCCCCCGCCAACGCCTCCATCCACTCGTTGGTCCGCACCTGGTTGCCCCTCCGCGCCGGAAACGGGTGCCTGCTGGCGACCAGGACGATCCGCATCAGCCGCGATAGAACTCGCGGACCGCCCGCACGACCTCGTGCTGTTCCTCTTCGGTGAGCTCGGGGAAGACCGGCAGGGCGAGCACCTCGCGGCTCGCCGCCTCGGCCACCGGCAGCTGGCCCTCCGCGTACCCGAGGTCGGCGAAGCACGGCTGCAGGTGCAGGGGCAGCGGGTAGTACACCGCACTCCCGATGCCGTGCCGATCGAGGTACGCACGCAGCTCGTCGCGGCGTGGCGCCCGAATCACGAACTGGTTGTAGGTGTGGGTCCGGCCCGAGACCTCCTCGGGCAGCGCCACCGTGCCGTCGAGACCCGCCTCCGCGAACAACCGTCGATACCGCTCCGCGTTGCCGCGTCGGGCTTCGATCCAGCCGGCGACGTGCGGCAGCTTGACCCGGAGAATGGCAGCCTGCAGGGCATCGAGCCGGAAGTTGCCGCCCACGGCCGGGTGCTTGTAGGGGCCGGACTGCCCGTGCATCCGCAGCTCGCGGAGCACTCGGGAAAGCCCGCTGTCGCCGGTGGTGACCAGACCGCCGTCACCGAATGCCCCGAGGTTCTTCGACGGGAAGAAGGAGAACGCTCCGATCACTCCGAAGGACCCGACCTGGCGGCCTTCGAACGCGGCACCCCAAGCCTGCGCGCAGTCCTCGATGAGCGGCACCGCTCCCGCGGCATCCGCGATCGCGGCCACGTCCGCCGCCTGCCCGAAGAGGTGCACCGGGATCACCGCCCGCGTCTTCGGTCCGATCGCCTCCGCCATCCGGTCCGGGTCCAGGCAGTAGTCCACCGGGTCGATGTCGACGAAGACGGGACGCGCACCCAGCCGCGCGACGACCCCCGCGGTGGCGAAGAAACTGAAGGTCGGGACAACCACCTCGTCACCGGGACCGACCCCGAGAGCCATCAGCGCCTCGAGGAGGGCGTCGGTGCCGGAGGAGACACCGACCGCGTGCGCCACTTCGAGGTCGGCCGCGGCCTCGCGCTCGAAGTCCTCGACCTCGGCACCAAGGATGAATCGCTGCGATTCGCAGACGCGGTCCAGGGCCTGGCGGAAGCCCTCTCGAAGCGGCACGTACTGGCGGGTCAGATCGAGCAGGGGAACGGCCATCGGGAGCACCTCCGGTCAACCCACACGCGCGACAGGGTACCTGATTTCGGATTCGGATATCCAATTTCAGATCTCGAGCACAGGGTGTTTGCTACCATTCCGGAGAGGATCGAGGTCGCGGTCACTGGAGAGCCTTCATGCACATCTGCGTCGTGGGCACGGGGTACGTAGGTCTGGTCACCGGCGCCTGCCTGGCGGACTTCGGCAACAGTGTCACCTGCGTCGACAAAGACGAGCAGAAGATCGCCATGCTGCAGAGTGGCGAGCTGCCGATCTACGAGCCGGGGCTCGACGCCCTGGTGGAAAAGAACACCCGCGAGGGCCGGCTCGAGTTCACCACCGAACTCGCGAAGGCGATCGAGAGTGCGCTCGCGATCTTCATCGCCGTCGGCACGCCACCGAACGAGAACGGCTCCGCCGACCTCTCGTACGTCGTCCAGGTCGCGGAATCGATCGCGGACAACCTCAACGGGTACAAGGTGGTGGTCACCAAGTCGACGGTCCCCATCGGCACCGGTCAACTGATCGAGGGCATCATCGAGAAACGGGCCGACGGTGAACACTCGGTATCGGTGGTCTCCAACCCGGAGTTTCTCCGCGAGGGTTCCGCGATCGGCGATTTCATGCGCCCCGACCGTGTCGTGATCGGCGCCACGGACGACCAGGCGGTCGCGATCATGAAGGACATCTACTCGCCGTTGTACCTCATCGAGACCCCGTTCGTGATCACCAACATCGAGTCGTCCGAGCTGATCAAGTATGCGTCCAACGCCTTCCTCGCCACCAAGATCACCTTCATCAACGAGGTCGCCGCACTCTGCGACCGTCTCGGTGCGGATGTCCACCACGTCGCGAAGGGCATGGGCCTGGACAAGCGCATCGGGCCCAAGTTCCTCCACCCCGGCCCGGGGTACGGCGGATCCTGCTTTCCGAAGGATACGCAGGCGTTGACGGACATCGCGCGCGGCGCCGGCCGCCCCTTCGAGATCGTCGAGACCGTGGTCGCCGTCAACGACCGCGTCAGGGCCGACGCTATCGAGCGGGTCCGCCGTGCCCTCGATGACGAGATCGAGGGCAAGGTGATCGGCATTCTCGGATTGAGCTTCAAACCCGAGACCGACGACATGCGCGAGTCGGCGTCGATCCTCCTGGTCGAGGCGCTGATCGCGGGCGGAGCCCGGGTGCGCGCCTTCGATCCGGTCGCCATGGAGCAGGCGCGCGCCGTTCTTCCCGAGTCGGTCGAGTACTGCTCCGACTCCTACGATGCGGCGACCGGCGCCGATGCGCTGATCATCGTCACCGAGTGGAACCAGTTCCGGTCCCTGCACATGGAGCAGATCCGCGAGAGCCTGCGCCAGCCGATCGTGATCGATCTCCGCAACATTTACGACCCCAAGAAGATGCGCCGCCAGGGTTTCGCCTACCACAGCGTCGGGCGCGCGGCGAAGGACCTGCCGAGGCGGTGACCGCGGTCCCTGCAACGGCGGGCCCCGGGCTCCCGGTGCCGAAACCGGATCGGCGTCGGATGGCCCTTGACCCCCGCCACACCCCCCGTCACACTCCTTTGTGTGACGACAGACGACACCGTCCGGCTCGATGTCTGGCTCGACATCGCATGCATCTACAAAACCCGGTCCCAGGCACAGACCGCCTGCAGGAACGGACGGGTCGAGGTCAACGGAGACCACGGCAAGGCCCATCGGTTGCTGCGCGCTGGCGACCGTGTCGCCGTCCGCCAACGCGGTGGTCGGCGGAGGCTGCTCGAGGTCGTCGCGATCGAATCGACTCACGTCGACAAGGCACGGGCGCGCGAGCTCTACATCGACCACACGCCGCCGCCGACACCGGAGGAGATCGAGCTGCGCCGGATGCAGCGACTGTCGAACCCGCCGAGGCGCGATCGCGGCAGCGGGGCCCCGAAGAAACGGGAGCGACGCGAGCTGCGGCGGCTGAAAGAAGGCCTCGACTGAGTTCGGCGGCCGGGGGCTGGGATCCGCGGAAGCTGTAGAATGGGCGGGCTTCTCGACCAACGGAGCGGCGTCGCTCCCCGGAGGTGTGAATGAGCGGAGATGCAGCCTGGGACATGCTCGTCATCGGCGGCACCGTCCTCACCATGGAGCCGGACGCACAACCTATCCGCAACGGGGCGGTCGCCGTCGCCGACGGCCGGATCGCTGCGGTCGGACCCGCCGAGGAGCTGCTCGAGCTGTCGTCTTCGGGGGAGGTGCTCAACGCCGGCAACTGCCTCATCCTGCCGGGGTTCGTCAACACCCACTCCCACCTCGCCATGACCCTTCTTCGGGGCATCGCCGACGACATTCCGCTCAAGCAGTGGCTCGAGCAGCATATCTGGCCGGTAGAGCAGAGGCACATGAACCGTGAGACGGTCCGACTCGGCACCGAGCTCGCGGTCGCCGAGCTGCTGTTGGGCGGGGTGACGACGACTGCGGACATGTACTTCTTCGGAGACGAGATCAGCGAGGTTCTGGTCGAGGCCGGCATGCGCGGCGTCGTGGCCGAGGCTCTGATCGACTCCGCGACTCCCCGCTGCAGCAGCCCCGAAGAGATGTTCGAGGCGCAGCGGGAGCTCATCGATCGCTACCACGGACACCCCCTGATCACGCCCTCGGTCGCCGCCCACGCACCCTACTCGGTCAGCGCCGCCAACCTCGTCAGGGAGGCCGAGCTGGCCGAGGAGTTCGAGGTGCCGATGCAGATCCACGTCTCGGAGACGACCTGGGAGGTCCAGAAGCTCCTTGGCGAGAAGACGTTGACACCGGTGGCCTACCTCGCCGACCTCGGTATCCTCTCCGACCGCACGGTCGCCGTCCACTGCGTCCACGTCTCGCCGGAGGACGTGGAGCTGCTCGCCGAATTCGAGGCCCGGGTGTCCCACAACCCGGTCAGCAACCTCAAGCTCGCATCGGGGATCGCCCCGGTTCCCGCGATGCTCGAGGCCGGGATTCGGGTCGGCCTCGGAACTGATGGCGCCGCATCCAACAACACGCTGGACCTCCTGCGGGACATGCAGCTCGCGACCCTCCTCCACAAGGCCGTCGTCAATGACGCGACCACCCTTCCCGCACGGACCGCTCTCAAGATGCTGACTGTCCGCGGCGCTGAGGTCCTCGGGCTCGACAACGTCGGCATGCTGCGCGAGGGCTACGACGCGGATTTGATCTGCATTGCGGTCGAGGGCCCCCACACCGCGCCGATGTACGATCCGGTGTCGCATCTGATTTTCGCCGCCCGTTCCTCCGACGTCCGCCACGTCATGGTGCGCGGTCGGGTGCTGGTACGCGACCGGGCGCTGTTGACCCTCGATCTCGAGCAGATCGAGTCTGAGGCCCGTGAGTTCTCGGACACCGTGGCTGGCGATTGAAGGAGAACACCATGAACACCCCCCCGCAGAGGATCCTCGCCGCCACCGACTTCTCCGAGACCGCTGACCGGGCTGCCGACCTCGCCCGCGATCTCGCACACACTTTCGGCGCCCACCTTCATCTCGTGCACGCCGCGATCCTGCTCGAGGATCACCATCTCGAGTCCCATCGCAAAAGCCAGCTCGACGAGTTGATGCGAAGCGGCGACGAAGCGCGCCGCAGAGAGCTCGAGGAAAGCTACGAGAGCGAGCACGGCATCGACATCACGCCTCACCTCATACGGGGCATTGCGCCCGGAGAGGTCATCGTCGAAACCGCCGGCTCGCTCGACTGCGACCTGATCGTGATGGGCACCCACGGTCGCAAGGGGCTCTCCTATCTGATCCTCGGATCGGTGGCAGGCCGGGTGGTGAGGACCTCGAGACGGCCGGTGCTGACGGTCCGCGCCGACGCCTCGATCGATCCCAAAGGCCTGCGCTCGATCCTTGTTCCGCACGACTTTTCAGAGGCGTCGGCCGCTGCGTTGCGACACGCTGCGGCGTGGGCCCGGGCCCTCGATGCCACGATCACCCTGCTGCACGTGGTCGAGCCCGTGGTCTACCCGGAGTTCTACGCCGTCGACGTGATGTCGGACCGCACGATGGAGAGGATGGCCGACCGCTCGCTCGCCGCGCTTGACACGGCAGCGGCGGAGTTGGACGGACTCGAGGTGAAGACCCTCGTCGATCGCGGTCGCGCCGCCGAGAGGATCGTCGACAACGCCGACCCCGAGCGCTTCGACCTCGTGGTGATGGCGACCCGAGGGCTGTCGGGGCTCGAGCACGTGGTGCTCGGCTCGGTCGCGGAGTCGGTGCTGCGACGGTGCACGGTCCCGATGCTCTCGATTCCGCACCGCCCGCTCGACGAGTAACGCGGCGCCCGGCTGCATCACGGCGTCGCGGACAGCCGGCGAGTGGTTCGAACGATCAGGTCCTCCGGTTGAACTGGCCCATGGCGCGCTCCAAGCCCCTCGTGAGCACGCTCTCCACAGCATCGGCAGCGCGCTCGACCGCAGCACGGGCGACAGGGGCCTCCGCAGGCTCGAACGGCGCAGTCACGTAGTCCGCGAGATCTCCTTCGATGGTCTCGCCGCGGACCCCGACCCGGAGCCGGGCGAAGCTCTCACCCAGGCGGTCGCAGAGATCGCGCAGCCCGTTGTGGGTTCCCGGGCCGCCCGACGACCGCAGGCGCAGCGCCCCGAGCGGCAGATCGATGTCATCGACAACCACGAGCATCGCCTCGGGGCCGATCTCGAGCTCGCGGAGGAGCCGCTCGGCTGCTTCCCCGGACCGGTTCATGAATTGGAGGGGCCGCGCGACAGCCACCAGGCCCTGTCTCCAGATCACCGCCAGCTGGTACCACTCGGCCTCGAGCCACGGTCCCCGTCCCCGACGGCGCCGCAGTTGCTCGGCAACATCGAAGCCGACGTTGTGCCGGGTGTGGGCATACCTTGACCCGGGGTTCCCCAGACCCAGAATCAGATCGATGGCCATCCGGTGAGTTCGTCGACCGGAGCGGGCGGTCCTACTCGGACTCCTGTTCTTCCTCGTCCCTGCTCCTGCCGATCAACTCCGGCTCGGCGGCCTCTTCGACCAACAGCTCCTCTCCCTCGACGGCCTCGGGCTCGAGCTCCTCGATCGCGCGCGGAGCATGGACCACGACCACCACGCGCTCCTCGTCGGTCAGCAGCCGCGCGTCCTCGGGCGTCTGCCCCGCCAGGTCGGACACCTTGAGGTGGTCACCGATGTCGAGATCGCTGATGTCGAGGACGAACTTGTCGAGCATGTCACGCGGAAGGATCTCGACCTCGATGTCACGGGTCACCCAGTCGATCCTGCCGCCGTGACGCACACCGACGCTGTCTCCGGTCAGCTCGACCGGAATCGTCACCGTCAGCTTGTGACCGCGGGTGATGCGGATGAAGTCGATGTGGAGGAAATGGCCGCTGATCGGATCGCTCTGCAGCTCCTTGATCATGGCCAGACGCTCCTCGTCGGTGCCCTCGAGCTTGAGCAGGAAGATCGTGTTGTCCCCCGCCGCACCCTTGAGCACCTCGCGGATCGCGTGCTCCTCGACCGAGATCGGCACCGGAGGCTTGTTCCCGCCGTAGACCACCGCGGGCACCAGGCCCTGGCGGCGGAGCCGCCCCGCCTCTGCCTTGCCGCGGCTCTCGCGGCTCTCCACGGTGACTGTGATTTCCGGGGTCTGTAACGCTGTTGCCATTGTCGGATTCTCCCTTGAATACTGAACTAGACGAAGAGGCTCGAGACCGAGGCCCCCTCGTGGATCCGGCGAATCGCCTCGCCGAGCAGCACTGCCAGAGAAAGCTGCTCGACCTTGGCGCTCGCCCTCGCGGCCTCACTGAGAGCGAGGGTGTCGGTCACCCACACCTTCTCGATCGGCGACGCGTCGATGCGATCGATCGCAGGACCCGAGAACACCGGATGCACGCCGCTCGCGTAGACCGAGCGCGCTCCACGCTCGATCAAAGCCTCGGCCGAGCGAACCAGAGTTCCCGCGGTGTCGATGATGTCGTCGACGATCACGCAGTCGCAACCCTCGACGTTTCCAATGACGTTCATGATCTCTGCACGGTTGGCCTCGGGCCGCCGCTTGTCCATGATCGCGAGGTCGACCTTGAGGCGTTTGGCGAAGGCGCGCGCCCGCTCGACACCGCCGGCGTCCGGCGAGACCAGCATCGGCCTTTCGAGGCCTCGTCGCCGAATCGCCTCGATCAGCACCGGCGCGGCATACAGGTGGTCGACCGGGATGTCGAAGAAGCCCTGGATCTGCGCCGCATGCAGGTCGATCGTGAGAACCCGGCCCGCACCGGCGGTCGTGATGAGGTTCGCGACCAGCTTGGCGGTGATCGGGACGCGGGGCGCGTCCTTGCGATCCTGACGGGCGTAACCGAGGTATGGGATCACGACGCACACCCGTGTCGGCGAGGCACGCCGGAACGCGTCGAGCATGATCAGGAGCTCCATCAGGCTCTCGTTCGGCGGAGACCCGGTCGGCTGCACGATGAACACGTCGGCGCCGCGGGCATTTTCCTGGATCTGGCAGAAGAGCTCGCCATCCGAGAAGTTGCCGAGACGCACCCGCCCCATCTCGATCTGCAGGTATCCACAGATCGCCTCGGTCAGGGCCGTATTGGCACGACCGGAAAAGACCAGCAGGGGATGTTCTCTGAGCATCAGCCGCCTACCTCGTGGCTGGGGCGGCAGGATTCGAACCTGCGAATGCCGGTTCCAAAGACCGGTGGCTTACCGCTTGCCGACGCCCCAAGCGCCGCAGAGTATACCCGATCAGTCTTTTTCGGAAGCCCTCTCTGGCAGGTCAGCCACCCAGAACTCCTCGTTGAAGAGCCTTTGAGACAGCCGGTCCAGCACCGAGAGATCGTCGCCGCCGGCCGTGCCCTTCTTGGCGTAATCACCGACCACGAGCGAAGCGCGGGCGGACTCGTACTCCTCCAAGACCCGGCGTTCGATCTCCTCCCGGGTCTCGCTGTTGAGGGGATGCGCGATGTCCCGCATCTGGCCGTTCCGCGTCTTGCGCCCCGGCATGGTGACGAAGACCTGGCCTTCCCGGCCCTCGATCACCCGCAGGTCGTTGACGATGAAGCAGTCATCGAAGACCACGCTCGCAAAGGCGCGGACCTTGCCGCCTTTGGCAGGGCTGATACGAACCTCGGTCACTTCCATGCGTCGACCTCCGTGGGGTGTACTCCTTGCCCGGTCTGCGGGATCCGCGATGCGTCACGGGTCGGCGGCTCCGACCAGGGCACGGCCGCGCGAACGCCAACCCTACTGCCCGCGTTCTTAGAAATCAACTGCCCGGCTCGCCACGAGCCGCCGCGACGCCTGCCCTCCGCACCCGTCACCGGCCTCCCCCGCCCTCCAGGACGCACTCCGGCAGAGCCGGCAGTGCCGGCAGCCGATTGTCCTCGTCCCACTCGAGTCGGACCAGCTCCAGCTCGGCCCACCCCCGGCTCGGTCTTCGGATCGTGAGCACGGACGGCACCGCGCCCGAGTGATTGGAAACGGCGATCGTCCAGCCTCCTCCGCGGTGCCCACGCTCCCGAAGCCCGACGACGCGCCACGGTCCGGGACGCACCTCGGCCACCGCCGCCCAGCCGCTCCCGCTGATCTCGACACTGCCATCCGGCCGAACCTCGACGCCATCGCCGGCAAGCGCCGGCAGCCGACCGACGAGGAACCGCACGGCCTGCGGCATCGGGATCACGGCAACGCCGAGGATCTGCGACAGCTCTGCGCCGGCGACCATACAGCCCTCACGGAAATCGAAGAGATCGAGCTCGGCACCGCCCTCCCACGCGGTCAGCGACAGCGCCGAGCCGAAGCGCTCCGACACCGTCATCCGCCCCGCGTCGCCCGCCACCAGCAGGGCCAGGCGGAGATTCGCGGCGTTGGGAACACGCAGCCGGTAGAGGGCCGCCGGATCACCCTCGAGCGGGCGAAGCAGCTCGGGCAGCGACTGATGCACGAGCGCGGGGTCGATCAGCGACGGTGCCGTTGCCCGGCATCCGGCAATACCAGCCACGGCCAACAGACCGGCAGCCACGGCCCGCGCTCGGGCCGAGGGCTGCCTCGAAACACGCTCAGTGCCGGCCATCGCCGACCCGCTCGAGCAGGGACCGGATTCGTTCCTGATGGTCGCATCCCCGGTCGAGCCCGAGGAGGAGGAAACGCCGGCTCTCGTCGGGCTCGCCACTGGCGAGCAGGATCTCTCCCAGATGGCAATAGAGGGTCCCGTCGCCGACGTCGCCCCCGAGCTCGATGGCACGCCGGATCCACCGCTCGGCCTCCGCCAGCTCGCCGCGGCGGAAGTGGACCCAGCCGAGGCTGTCGAGGTATGCCGCATTCTCCGGGTCGAGCTCCACCGCCCGCGCGATCAGCTCAAAGGCCTCATCGAGGGCGATATCGCGATCAGCCAGCATGTAGCCGAGGAAGTTGGCGGCGGCGGCATCGTCCGGAGTGCGTTCCAGCAGCGACCGGAACAGCGCCGCCGACTCCTCGAACTCGTCCAGCCGCTCGAGCGCCGCAGCTCGCGTGAACACGAGATCGCGCTGCCAACCCAGCCTCTCAACCGCGGCACCGCTCTCGCGATCGACGTCGGACCACCGTTCGAGCACCTGCAGGACCTCGAGACCGAGCAGCACAATGTGCGGATCGCCGGCGTCGAGGAGAGGACGCAATCTGCGCCACGCTCTCGGGTCGTGATTGAGCCGAAACAGGAACTCGGCCTCGACCGCTTCCGCCTCCCGCTGCGCCTGCTGCCGCAGTGTCGGCTGCACCCGTGCCATCGCCGACACACCCTCCCGCCACTGCTCCTGCCGGCGAAAGATCTCGGCCAACAGGCGAACGTACTCCGAACCGACGCTCGCGGGTTCGGCCACCCGATCGAGCCACTCGAGCGCGATGTTGGGATGGCCGTCGACCAGCTCCAGGCGGGCCGCCGCGAGCGCGGTACGCATCGCCCGGGTCGAGCCCGCATCGTCGCTCGAGACCTCCCACGCACGATCGAGCCACGTCCGACCCTCACCGTGGTCGCCCAAGCGGCTCGTCGACCACGCCATCGCGAGCATCAGATCCACGTCGTCCGGGTTTCTCTTGATCAATCGCCGGAGCTTCTCCTCGGCCTCGCGGAAGTGCCCTGTAGACGACAGCAGATGGGCTTCCAGGACCTGGGCGCGTGGTGAGTCCGGCGCTCTCGCGAGGACCCGGCGGACGGTTTCGAGGCTCTTTTCGTAGCGGCGGCCCTCCCACAGCAGGCCCGCCGCGCGCATCAGGCCGTCGAGATCGTTGTCATCCAGCCAGCCCAACAAGGCTTCACCCGCCTGACCGGGGCGGCCGGTCTCCACCATCGCCTCGACGTACTGCTCACGGCATCGGCCGGACGACGGCCCGCCCTCGGCGCAACGGGCGTACAGCTCGGCTGCCTCGGCACTGCGACCGAGAGAGCTCAGTAGATCGGCATGCATCACGACCAGCCGAGAGTTGGTGGACAGCCCCTGACGGAGCCCGGCCACCAACTCCTCCGCCTCCTCGAGCTTCTGCTGCTGGGCGAGCATCTGCGCGAGCGAGAAGCGGAGGTTGATGTCGTTCTCGTTGGCCGCGACGGCTTCGCGCAGCGCGGCCTCGGCGGCCGCCACCAGTCCACGATCCCGAGTGGCCTGCTGGGCGAGCGCGAGGGCTCGAATCCGCTTGCCCTCGGGGCCTGTATCATCCCCGTTTCCGAGGACCTCGATCGCGCGCGCCGGCATCCCGATGTCGACCAGGAACGAGGCGTATGCGATTCGCACCTCGGCCACGTCCGGCGCCGCCGACACCGCTCTGGAGTAGGCCTCCATCGCATCGCGAAACTGGCCGTTGGCCTCGGAGACCCGCGCCTGCAGGTAGTGCTCGAGCCCGCGCTGCAGGGTCGACCCGTCGTGCTCGCGGACCTGCTGCGTTGGCGCCGCGAGGGCGGCGCTACCCCAACCCACACTCATTGCCACAATGACGATCTTGCCGATCTTGCGCATGAAGACATCCCGCTGCCGCGCGGTCGTCCGACCTCCGCGGCGCCACGTGCAACACGCACGAGTGTACCGTGTATTGCGACGCCGTCCGGCAACTACCGTCGCGGCGCGGACGATCAACCGCGCCGTGGCCGGTCGTCGATCCGCTCGTGGCGCCGCGAATCGCGCGCTGGTGCTAGAATCCCCGCCGATGGAAGACAACGCCAAGAGCACCGATTCGCTTTTCACCGATCACACCTTCGACGATTTCGACCTGCCGCCCGAGGTGCGCCGGGCGGTGGGAGACCTCGGATTCGAGAGGTTGACACGGGTCCAGGCGGAGGTCCTGCCCCACTCGCTCGCTGGGCGCGACGTGGTCGCACAGGCCCAGACCGGGTCCGGCAAGACCGCAGCCTACCTGCTGACCGCCCTGTATCACCTACTCCGCCGGCCGCGGCCCTCCTCTCGGTCGACGCCGCGGACCCTGATCATCGCGCCGACCCGCGAGCTCGCGGTCCAGATCGCCGGAGATGCAGAGGGGCTGACCTGCCACACCGAGCTGCGGACGCACGTCGTCTTCGGCGGGCTCGACTACCGCAAGCAGCGGGAGATCCTGGAGCGAGGCACCGACCTCCTGATCGGCACCCCCGGCCGCCTCATCGATTATCACAAGAAAGGCTCCTACTCGCTGCGCGACACCGAGATCGTCATCATCGACGAGTGCGACCGCCTGTTCGACATGGGGTTCGCCGACGACGTGCGCTGGATCCTCAGACGCATGCCCCATCCGACCGAGCGTCAGTCGCTGATGTTCACCGCCACCCTCTCGCAGCGGGTCATCACCCTCGGATGGCGGCAGATGAACGACCCCGTCGAGGTCGTGGTCAGCGCAGAGCAGCTGACCCCCGACACCATCCACCAGGCGCTCTACCACGTGTCGACGCGGGAGAAACTGTCACTGCTGCTGGGCCTGCTCGAGCGCGAATGCAGCTCCCGCACCATGATCTTCGTGAACACTCGCCACGGCGCCAAGCGCCTGGAGGAGGATTTGCGGCGACACGGCCATATCGCCCGCGGTCTCACGGGCAACGTGGTCCAGACCAAGCGGCTGCGCGTGCTCGACGACTTCCGCGACGGCAACCTGCCCATCCTGGTGGCCACCGACGTGGCCAGCCGTGGGCTCCACATCGAAGGCGTCAGCCACGTCATCAACTACGACCTCCCCCAGGATCCGGAGGACTACGTGCACCGCATCGGCCGGACCGCTCGTGTCGGCGCCGAGGGCAAGGCCCTGTCCCTCGCCTGTGAGGACTACGTCTACTCGCTCGACGCGATCCAGCGCTACGTCGGCTACGAGATCCCGAGCGAGTTCGCGGGCGACGATCTCTACGCCGAGGTGATCCCCTACCGTCCGAAGCCGCGCCGGGGAGAGCGGCGGGACGACGGCCGGGGCGGCACGCGGAGGCCCCGCAGGCGCAGACGACCGAAGACGAAGGGCGGCGACGGCGGGCAGTAGCGCTTCCCCTCACGCGTGTCCCTTCCGCTCCCGCCGCCTGTCGCCCTTCTCGGGCGGCCCCGTTATCCGGGGTCCTTTGTGAAGAAGTCGCGGGCAGGGTCACCAAGATCGATCGCCGGGGCGTTGCGGTCCGACCAGTCGGGCAGCAGCGGACCTGGGACCGCCGGATCGATCCACACCAGGTCGCGCGGCACGGATGGCAGCTCCGCGAAACCGAGCCGCTGCTGCCGCTTGAGATCGACGATCTCGAGGCGTCCGTCGGTCAGCGCGACCGCTGCATGTCGTCGATCCGGCGACAACGCAAGGCGCTGCGGCGCGCCCCCGAGCACGTGCTGCCACCGCAGCCTGCGCTGCGGCACGCCGGCCTTGTCGGGCTTGAAGCTGCTCTCCGTCAGCAGCCCCGCGCCCGGGCCATCGTCCACCACGACCACCAGCTCGGTCCCGTCGCCGGAGAAAGCCAGATCCGACGGCCTGCCGGCAAAGTCGTACTCCGCCAGTGGCATGGCGGTTGCGGGATCCAACAGCCGAACCGAGCCGGCCGCTGCGTCGACCAACGCGAGCACACCGAGCGCCTCGGAGACCGCGAAGCGCAGGACATCCCCGGCCAGAGGGCGTCGGTAGACCGGACGGCCCTCGTCGAGCATGACCGCGGTCAGCACGGCCTCGCCGACAACCCCGCGCTGACGCTCCAGCACCAGCAGCAGACGATCGCGGGCCACCACCTCGGCCTGCCAGGGATGCTCGATTTCGGTGTCGATGGCGTTGATCAGCGCGCGCTCGGGGTAGCTCACGATCAGCACGCGGCCGCCGACGACCACGTAGCGATCGGCCTGGCCGCCGAAACGCGGCATTGTGACGCCGTCCATCAGCTCGCGGAGGCTGCCGCTGCGGAGGTCGATCACGGAGGTGCGGCTGTTGACCAGGTCCGGTGCGTAGAGGACGCCGCCGGGCGCGGGAAACAGCCACGCCACCGGGCCGGTATCGAAGCTGTGGGAGAGCCCGCTCGATGGATCCACAACTACCACCTGGTCGCCCACGGAGGCAGCGATCAGACCGATCGGCGGTGCCTTCTTCTTGGCTGACGTCGGGAGAACCGGGAAGAGCAGCAGCCCCACGATCGAAGCCGACGCAACCAGTGCCCGACGCATGACTCCACTGTAACGCAACTGATCCCGGTCCCGGGACCCGCGTGCCGAAGCCCGACGTGCTGCGCGGTGGACGAGAGCTCGCCTCGGCGCCTCGCGACAGCGACCTCGGGCCCGAGGGGGGGGGCGGCACCACGCCCCGTCTATCCCACCTCGATAGGACGGCCGCGGGCACGCCAGTTCAGCATCCCGCCCTTGAGGTTATAGACCCGTTCGAAGCCCAATCCCAGCAGCAGCCGCATGGCCCGGGTCGAGCGCCTGCCCGATCGGCTCACGAGGTAGATCGGGCGGTCTCGCGGGAGCCTCGCCGCCTCCTCCAGGATCGTCCGCAGGGGTATGAGGGTGGCTCCGGTCGGCCTCCCGGCGGCGTACTCTGCCGGTTCGCGGACATCGATCAGCAATGCCCGGTCGCGATCGCGCTCGAGCGCATCGACAAAATCGTCGAGATCGAGGTGCTGGAGCGGATACAGGATTCTTCCGGTCGACGACGGTAGACGCACATCGTAGGGGTGTTTCTCGAGCGGCTGGCACTCCGCGAAGACCCGGTGCTCGCACTCGTAGCAGCACACCGCGGGGTCGAGCACGTGGTCGAAGATCCACTCGACGGCGATTTTGTGGTCGAGGAAGTGGTCCTGGCCGAGGATCTGCTCGAAGCCGGACGCGCGCATCATTTCCCGTACTTGCGGCTGGACCTCGACCAGGAAGAGGTCGCCCCCGGCGCCGCGGCTGAGCCTCAAGAGCCCTTCCAACACGTCGATCCCGGACAGGTCGCACTGATTGACGCCGCTCATCCGCAACAGCAGGTAGTTCTGGCCCGGATTGACCTCGAAGTTGGCGAGCAGCGCGTCCTCGACGTGGCTCGCAGCGCCGAAGAAGAGATCGCCGTGGATGTCGATGACCCCGAGCTGTGGGCAGGCCGGACCGCGATCGTGACGGACGAAGAAGCGAAAGTTCGGCTCGGGGACCATCGGCTGCACGGTCGGCATGCTCGAGCGATAGACGTAGATCGCCAGCGACAGCATCACACCTGCGAGAACCGCGAACTCCAGCGGCAGCACCAGGGTCGCCGTGAAGGTCGTCAGCATGATCGCGGTGTCGGTCCGCGACGTGCGGAGCACCCGCCGGACCCCCCGCCAGTCCACCATCCGGTAGGCGATCAGCATGATCATGCCGGCGAGCGCGCTGCGCGGGAGGAAGGCCGCGAGGGGACCGAACGCGAAGATCCCCGCGAGGATCAAGATGCCGCAGAAAACGCTCGACATCTGGGTCCGGGCACCCGACTGGAAGTTGGTGGCGCTGCGGGTGAACGAGCCCGAGCAGGCGTAGCCGCTGAACAGGCCGGACGCGATGTTGGCCAGCCCCTGACCGATCAGCTCCTGCCCGACGTCCAGCCGTTCCCCGCTCTGGCGGGCGATCTCGCGAGCGATCGAGACCGCCTCCACGAGACCGAGCGCGGCGACCGCCAACGAGCCCATGGCGAGGGCCGCGAAGAGATCGCCTTCGAAGACCGGCCGGATGGAGAAGCCGGTCAGGCTCGGCATCGCCCGCGGCACGTCGCCCACCACGAGCACGCCGAGGCGTTCGACGCCGACGACGGCAACCAGGACACCGGACGCGACCAGCGCGACCAGCGCGCCGGGCAGCCTTCGAAAGTATCCGTCGAATACGAGGATCACCAGCACCGTGCCGAGACCGAGCAGCAGGCTCGCAAGGTGCGTCTCGTCCGCGCTTCTGACCACGCCGGCGAGATTCTGGAACAGGTGGGGGCTTCGCGGCACCTCGAGGCGCAACAGGTTCTTGAGCTGACCGGCCGCGATCAGAATCCCGGCCCCGGCCGTGAAACCGAGCAGGACGGCGCGAGAAGCGAAGTTGACGAGGATCCCGAAACCAGCGAAGCCGAAGACGATGCACAGCACGCCGACGATCACCGCCATCAGGCTCGCCGCCATCAGGTACTCCGCGGCCCCTACGGCGGCCAGCGGCGACAGGATCGACAACACCAGGATGGAGATCGCGTTCGTGGGTCCGGTCGATAGGTACCTCGACGAGCCCCACAACGCCCCGAAGACCACCGCCACTGCCGCCGAGTAGAGACCGTAGGTCGGAGGCAGCCCGGCGATCGAGGCGTAGGCGATGCACTGCGGGACCGCCACCACCGCCACCGTCAGCCCGGCCACCAGATCAGGCCGCACCTGCTGCCGCCGATAGTGCTTGAGAATCGTCGCCGGCCGCGCGAACGCGACCGCGACGCGGCGCAGGGTCCCGGCCGGGGTCAAGTCAGCCTCACGGTGACGCAGGATAGCGCATGTCGGGTAGCGTGGTTTACCCTCGGATCGTGTGCGGACTGACTCGACGGTTCAAGCAGCGGGCCCTGGACGAGGGCTTCGATCTGGTGGGGGTCGCGGCCTCGGGGCCGTCCCGAACAGCTGCGGAGCTGTCGTCGTGGCTCGCAGCCGGCATGCACGGGGAGATGGCCTACATCGCGCGTACCGAGGCGGCGCGCTCCGATCCGCGCCATCTGCTGGAGGACTGCCGGTCGGTGGTCGCCGTCGCCATGAGCTATCACACCAGCCTTCCGGAGTCAGGATCCGAAGACGGCGGCGACGGGCGCGTGTGGGTCTCCCGCTACGCCTGGGGGCGCGACTATCACCGGCTGATGAAGAAGAGGCTGGTCCGGCTCGGGAGATGGCTCGCGACCGAGCGCCCTGGATGCGGATGGCGGGCCTGCGTCGACACCGCCCCGGTTCTCGAGCGCGAGTGGGCGGCGCGCGCCGGGCTGGGCTGGATCGGAAAGAACACCACGCTGCTCAACCGCCGTCTGGGTTCCGAGATCTTTCTCGGGGTGCTGCTGACGGATATCGAGCTCGACCCAGACCGCACAGTGACCGACCACTGCGGGAAGTGCACGGCGTGTCTCGAAGCCTGCCCCACTGGTGCGTTCCCTGAACCACGCCGTCTCGATGCCACCAAATGTATCGCCTACCTCACGATCGAGCACCGCGGCGAGATTCCCGAGGCGTTCCAGCCGCGGTTCGGCTGCATGATCGCCGGATGCGACATCTGCCAGGAGGTGTGCCCGTGGACCCGCAAAGCGCCGGCGGACCTCCACCCCGAGTACGCACCCCACCCGCACCGCTACCGGCCATTGCTCGACGTCCTCGAGGAGATGACCGAGGAGACGTACCTGAGTTGGCGCCAGGGTTCGCCACTCAACCGCCTACCGTACGCGCAGTTTTGCCGCAACCTCGCCGTCGCGCGCCGCAACCTCGACACGCGCCGGCGCTGAGCCCGTCAGTGTTTCTTGACCGGCCGCATCAGCATCGTCAGATCACGACCCTCGAGTTGGGTCGGCATGCGGTCGACGGAGGCGATGTCGCCGAGCTCCTCGGCCACCCGGCGGAGGAGCTCGAAGCCGTTTTCCGGCCTCCTCATCTCACGCATCCTGAACATGATCGTCACCTTCACGTGCTTGCCCTGCTCGAGGAACTTGCGCGCCCGCCGCGTCTTGGTCTCGAAATCATGGATGTTGATATTGGGCCGGTACTTGACCTCTTTGAGGTCGACCTGGTGCTGCAGCTTCCTGGCCTCGCGCGCCTTCTTCTCCTGCTCGTAGCGAAAGCGCCCGTAATCCATGATCTTGCACACGATCGGCCGCGAGTTGGCGGCGACCTCCACGAGATCGAGACCCTTCTCCCGGGCCCTCGCGAGGGCCTCTTCCACGGGCACGACGCCGATCTGGGAACCGTCGTCATCCACCAGCCGGACCGGGGACAATCGAATCCGCTCGTTGATCCGAACCTGCGGCGATTCAGGGTCCTCACGAAACGCGTACTTTCTTATGGTCCTCCTCCTTGGTCACAGTTGCCGATGAGCCCACCACGTCGCCGACGCGACGGCTGGAATCCCAGTCGAGAGTATACCACCTGGATGATGCAAAACCGCCGCCCGGAGGCAACGACCAACGCCCCATTCAACCGTCCTGCCGCCCCCCCGAAGGGCGTCCCAAATACCGCACCGCGGCTGCGATCGCGAGCAGTCCCACCCCCAGCAGCACGAACGGATTCACCGAAAACAGCGCGTTCGGCAGGTAGCAAATCGCGATCGCCCCAGCCGCCGCGGTCAGCGCGTAGGGAAGCTGGGTCCGCACATGGTCGACGTGATCGCAGCCCGACGCCATTGACGACAGGATCGTGGTGTCCGAGATCGGCGAGCAGTGGTCGCCGAAGACCGAGCCGCCGAGGATCGCGGCCACTGTCGCGGCCAGGATCCCGCGCCCGTCCGGCGCAGCCTGGAGGACCAACGGCACGCCGAGCGGGGTCAAGATCGCCATGGTTCCCCACGAGGTACCGGTGGAGAAGGAGACCGCTGCCGCCACCAGGAACACCACCACCGGCAGCCACTCCGGCGCCATATTGGAGCCGATCGCGCTCTTGAGGTACTCGGCGGTGGCCAGATCCTCGCAGACGCGGCCGAGCGACCACGCCAGCGTCAGCACGACAAAAGCGAGGAACATGCTCTTGAAACCCGCCAGGGCGGCGGCGGTCGCGCGGCGCATCGACAGAATTCCCTGGACCACCGCCAATGCCACCGCCGCTGCGAGCCCGAGCAGGCTGGCCCACAGCAACACGGTGAAGGGATCCGACGCGCCGATGATCCGGCTCAGGCCGGGGGAGGGTCCGGCCCCCTCGCTCTCGAGGCTGGCGAGTCCGGTCTGGTAGAGGCCGACGAGCGTCGACACCACCACCAGGCCGACCGGGATCGCGGCGTTCCACCACCGACACGGCGCGTCGTCCGCCGGCACGAGGTCGCTGTCGTCGAAGTCGGCCAGCGGCTGCGCCGACTCGGCGAGCACTTCCCCGCCGGCCGCCCGCTGCTCGGCCCGCAGCATCGCGCCGAAATCGCGACCAGACACCGCGACCATGAAGGTGGTGCCCAACGCCAGCAGGGGATAGAACGCGAACGGGATCGACTCCAGAAACAGTGCGAAGGGGTTGAGGGACGAATTGCCTGCCGACAGCGCATCGCCCACGAGCGAGACCTGGTACCCGATCCAGGTCGACACGACCGCCACGCACGCCACCGGCGCGGCCGTCGCGTCCACCAGGAACGCGAGCTTCTCCCTGCTGATGCGGTGGCGGTCGGTGACCGGCCGCATGGTGTTCCCGACGATCAGGGTGTTGGAGTAGTCATCAAAGAAGATCAGGACGCCCATCATCCAGGTCACGACCTGCGCCCGCCTCGGGGTCGTGGCGAACGGCTCGAGGGCGCGAACGACGCCGACTGTCCCGCCGCTCTTGCTGATCACCCCGACCATGCCCCCGAGGAGCATCGAGAAAACGATGATGCTCATGTGGTCGGAGTCTATGAGCGCGTCGCGAATATTGGTGTCGACCAGGCGCAGGAATCCGGCGGCGGGGTCGCCACCGGCCACCATCGTGGTACCGATCCAGATCGCTGCCACCAGCGCCACGACGACGTCGCGGTAGGCCAGGGCCAGGGCGACCGCCACCAGCGGCGGCAGCAGGCTCCACCAGGTCGCTTCAGCGGTATCGACTCCAGGAAGGAAGTACAACACCGTCATCAGCGCGATGACGGCAATCGAGATCCTGACCCACTGCGGCACGAGCGGGAGGGTAGCACGTGGGAAATCCGAAAACCGGAATCCGAAATCCGCGATCCGGACGCCAGCGACGTTCCGCTACCATGCGCAGGTGCCGATTATCGACGACCAGGCGCTGGTGCTGGACCACTTTCCGTTTCGGGACCGCGCGCTCGTCATTTCCGTCCTGTGCCGGCACCACGGCGTCCAGCGCGGCGTCCTCCGCGGTGCCCGCGGCGGACGGGCCCCGGCTGCGGCTGCCGCGCAGATCCTGTCGCGGGTCTGCGTCAGCCTCTTCCAGAAGCCCGGCGCGGAGCTCGCCACCTTCCGGTCGCTGGAGCTCGGGACCACGTCCTACCCCCTGGCCCGGTCGGTCGAACGGGCGGCAGCAGGCGCTGTGGTCGCCGAGCTGCTGGCGACCTTCTGTCCTCCCGGCGAACCGATGGAGCTGGCCTTCAGGCTCGGGAGCGCCGCCCTCGATGCACTCCTCGGAACCGTCGACTCCATGACTGTCGTCGCCTACGCACAGTACTGGGTGCTGGTGCTCGGAGGTGTGATGCCGACGGCGGAGACCGTTGCGGCCGAACTCGGACGGCATGAGGCCGAGCACCTCGTGACGATGCGGAGGCTGCCTCTCGAGCAGGTGCCGTCACCGCTCCCGAGCGACGTCACTCGCTGGCTCGATCAACGCGTCCGCGAGGAGGCCGAGCGGCCGTTGCGCGCTTTGAACTTCCTTCGAGAGCTCGGCTGAACCGGCGATGGCGATTCCAGACGCCCCGCTGCGTGTTCGCCGCCGCCAGCGATCGATCGACCTCGTCCTACTCACGCCGATCCTCGGCCGGTCGCTCCGAAGCGAGCTCGAGAGCTGTCTGCGCCGGCTCGCAGGCGAGCCGCAGCCGCTTCCGGTCGTGATCTGCGGAGAACATCCTGGCGTCTTCTTCGCCGGAGCGGACCTCCGAGAGATCGCCCGCCTGACTGTGCATGAATCGGCCGTGTATGCCCAGGGCGGCCGCAGGCTCGCCGCGCTCCTCGGACGGCATCCCGCACCGATCGTCGCCGCCGTTCGCGGCACCTGTGCCGGTGGCGGCTTCGACCTGATCATGGCCTGCGACGCCGTGATCGCCCACCCCCTCGCCACCTTCGCGCACCCCGGCGTGCGGCGAGGGCTGGTGACGGGCTGGACCGGGAGCACCGAGCTGCCCGCGGCGCTCATCGACAGCGCTGCGCGCCGTACATTCCTGACCGCCGCGGCGCTCGACGCCGCATCCATGTCGCGCCTCGGGCTGGTCCTCGAGGTCGCCCGCGACACGATCTCCACCGCCCGCAGGACCGCGGTTCGGCTGGCCGGAATCGGCGCGCAGCGGCGGCAGCTCTGGCGGTCCATGCGGGGACCGCGTTTCGTTGACAGATTCCGGGCCACCGTGATACATAACTTATGACACTGTGCGACTTGCCGAAACCGGGTCGAGGCGCTTTCGGGGTGGCGACGAAGCCCACCCGGCGATCGAATCCATGGTCATCCGGGGAACGGGGACAATATGAGCAGTACCATTCTGCTGGCCGACGACAGCCTCACGATCCAGAAGGTGGTCGAGCTCACCTTCGCAGACACCGAATACGAGGTCATCGCCGTCTCGAGCGGCGATGAGCTCATGGAAGCGCTCCCGAAGTGCCAGCCGGCCATCGTCATCTGCGACGTGATCATGCCGGGGCGTGACGGTTACGAGATCTGCCAGGAGATCAAGTCCGACCCGCAGTGGCTCCACCTGCCGGTGATTCTCCTCACCGGCACCTTCGAGCCTTTCGACCGCGATCGCGCACTGGCTGCAGGCTGTTCGGAGATCGTTACCAAACCGTTCGAGGCGAAGAAGCTCGTCGATGCGGTCGAACGATTGTCGGCCGCCGCCGGAGCACCCCCGGCTCCGGCATCGACGGTGGAGACCGCCCGTCCCGACGCTGCCGCGGCGCCGCCCGCAATGGCCGAAGCCGACGAGCTCGAGGAATTCGCGAACGGCCTCGAGGACACGGCGGTCAGCGAGGAGTGGGGCCCACCTGCGGCGGCCGAGCCCATGACCGTCGACGAAGAGGTCGAGCCCGTGGCCACGGGGGCGGCTGCAACCGAGGAGCCGCACGAGACTCTCGAGATCAACTCGCCTCCGGCGGGCGGAGAGACCGAACCCGACGAGATCGTGGAGGTGTCCGATTTCGAGCTCGATCTCGGTGCCCCGGACGATACTGCCCAAGAGACCACGTCCGCCGCCGAGGTTCAGACCACGGGCGACGGCGAGCCGTTCGAAGACTTCACGGCGGACACCGCGCAGACGCTGGCCACGGCGGAGATCATGGAGCTGAGGCGCGAGGGCGGCGACGAAGTGTTCGAGATTCCGCCTCCCGAGCCCGGCGGCGACCAATCACCACCGGTCGCGGGTGAGGACCCGTTCGCGGAACCTCCGCCGGGCGTCGCTGCCGAGGACGAGGACCTCGAGGCGACGCGAACCACCCCGATCCACGTCGAGTCGGCGATGGCCGAACGAGAGCCGTCAGCCGCGGCCGACATGTGGCCCGAGGACGTGCCGGAGCTCGCCGAGCAACCTCGGCCCCCGCAGGAGACGGAGCCCTCCGAGACTCTCGAGTGGGACGCTCCTGAGCTCGAGCAGGAAGCGCCCGAGTCTTTGCCTGACGCTGTCGAGGACGAGATCTCGAACGCCGAAACGCAGGACTTCACCGACCCGCCGCCCGCGCCGGTTGACGAGGCCGGCGCCCCCGACGAGGGCTCGCCGGCGCTGCACGAGGCCGGCGCCGCGAACGGCGGGCTCAGCGACGCGGACGTCGACCGCATCGCGAGGCGTCTGCTCGAGCTGGCCGGCGACCGGATCGAGCGCATCGCATGGGATGTGATCCCCGACATGGCGGAGATCGTGGTGCGAGAGCGGGTCCGCGAGATCGAGGCTTCGTCAGAACCCGAAACACGCTGAGCGGATTGGAGCCGATCGTGACTCTGTCAGAGACCGATCGGCGCAGGGGAGGGCCATGCGAGATCGGGTCGAAAGGCTGAAACGCGAGCTGTCCGACCACATCGAGAACGTGGTCGTGCTCGCGGGCGCGCAGAAC
>CAZSTH010000021.1:0-42191 GCA_964609835.1 uncultured Thermoanaerobaculia bacterium | reverse complement strand
TTGATTCGACGGGCGCGCAGGCGTACTCGACAGTACGTCGAGCACCCGGAGATGAGAAAGCACTGCCGGGTGCGGTGCATCGGCGGTCGCAGCAGGAAGCTGGTGAGATATGCGGGCCAGGGAGGCGGTCTCACCGGCCGGACGCCGGCTTGCGCTCCACGATGAAACTCCCCGGCTCACACCCTATGTGTCGCGCAATCACGTGGCATTTTGCCATCAGGATGAACCACACCGAACGCGGTGCGTTGCTCAGGGTTTCGTAGTTGCCCTGTCCCTTGGCGACGACCACGTCGGCACCCAGGAAGCGCGACCGGAAGGCCTCGGAACAGTCGTCGAAAACGGTGCCGGGGGCGTCGGAGCCGTTGTCGATGATCTCCACGAGACCGGTCAGACCCGCGGCCTCGGCGTCGGCGCGAAGGGCATCGTTGAGCACCGGCCGGCCCCTCACCGCGAGGGTGACGCGTTCGGGCCCGAGCTGCTCGATCAACACCCTGTCGAAGACGATCTCGCCCGCGTTGTCGGCGATGTAGAGGATCGACGTTGCGGTTCCGATTTCCTCTGCAAAGGCCTCGATACTGCCGTTGAGCGGAGCCGTGATCGCCGTGTCAAGGCTGTTGCGAACGGTCTCGTCACGAATATCGCTGTGGACGCCGAAATCGATGATATTGCCGGCGATGGCCGCGCGTACGGCCATCTCCAGTCTTTCTGATTCCGGGGCTTCGTCAAGCCGGGCGCGGATCTCGGGCACCAGATCGTGAGCGATCCGATTGGACCACTGCTTGACCTCGAGGTAGGGGTCGGAATCACCGGTGAGCTCGCGGATGAGCCGGTGGATCATCTGGCCCATGACCGGCGGCGAAAGCGTCATGTCCATCCGGCTGACCCATTCAGCGACGTGTCGGAGCACCTCTTCGTGCACCGACGGATCGTCGGTGGCCATGCGGGCGGCCGCGAGCGCCTGCCGCAGGAAACACGGAATGCAGTCGAGGTTGGTCTTCATTCAGTCGACACACTTACTGGTCGAGCCGAGCGCGCGTGCGGCTCAACAGGGCGAGTTCGCCCTGTACCCGGCACACGGTTGCTCCGACGAGGCAAACGCTTTCCGCAACCGGGCGTGGCCTGGACCTCTTGAAATATTCCTCGCCTCGACTGTTTTCGCGCCGGTTCATAGAGTCGGTGATTCCCCCTGCAGTGCCGTCGTCCCCTCCAGATGGTGCAGAGAACGCAAGGACGGAGTCTACTTTATCCATCTGGCCGGTTCTCTGACCGGGAACCAAGGGGTGATCAGGAACAACAAACACACACGTTCGAAATGGGTGCCGGATAGCGAATTGCGGATCGTAACTCCGTAACTCCGAACCCGGTACCGATACCCCGCCATCCTCGCCCGCATCCGCCACGCCACACCCGCGGCAACGGGATGTTGACAATCCCGGCCCCTCGGAGTAGTAATACGATTGGGTGCTTTGTAATATTGAGAAGGAGGAGAAAGGAAAGATGATTGGGACGACACGCGGGATTCTGTTTGCTGTGATGGTGCCCGTCTGCTGTATCAGCGTCGCCGTCGCTGACCAACCGGACGACACGAAGACCCAGAATAGCTCCGTCGAGTCAACCGAGAAGGAGACCCGAGAAGACCAGTCCGAACAGCACGAGAAGGGCTCCCGGGAGAACTTCTTCGCGAAGGAAGTGGTCGTGACGGCCTCACGAACCGACATCGCCGCCATGGACGCGCCGCAGAGTGTCTCGGTGATTCGTGCCGACGAGATCATGGCTTCGCCCTTCGAGAGGGTGGAAGATCTTGTTCGGTCGGTGCCCGGAGTCTACAACTACAGGCACTACGGCCAGCAAACCAGCGGTATCCAAAGCCCGTTGAGCATGCGGGGCGTCGGCAAGAACCGGGTCCTTCTCCTGGTTGACGGCGTGCCGCAGAACGACAGCTTCAACAACTCGATCTCGTGGGTGGCCTGGGGGCATATTCCCAGGGAGAGCATCGAACGAATCGAGATCGTGCGCGGACCGTCGTCGGCATTGTACGGTTCGGAGGGTCTCGGCGGTGTCATCAACATCATCACCAAGAACCCCTCGGCCCAGCGTGAAACGACGGTTCGCGGCGAGGCCGGAACGGCCGACACATACGCCGTGCACGGGATCTACAGTCAGAGCTTCGGAGATCTCGGGCTCATGGTAAGCGGCGGTTACGACGAAAGCGACGGTTTCTACATGGTCGAGGATCCCGCCGACTACGAGACGCGCCGCCACCGTCAGGCGTTCAAGGTGCTTGCCAAGGTCTCCTATGCGCTTTCCCCGATTTCGGACCTGTCGTTTTCGGCCCTCAGCTACCGCCATGAAACCGGGAAGGGCCGCGAGTACTTCTACGACGAGTTGGAGCTCAACCAGTACTGGCTGAGCTATCGCCGGCGGGGCGATCGGGTGGATTTCCAGAGCCTGGCCTATCTGAACCTCGCCGACAAGACCGCCTATCAGGACTCCGCCGCCGACGACTTCTCGTCACTGTTGCGAAAGGAGAAGATGACGCCGCTGACCGCCGGCGTGGATGCCCAAGGATCAACGGCGTTCGGAGCGCATACCAGGGCGACCTTCGGCCTTTCCGGTAAGTACATCTCCTGGGAGTACGAGGACAACTACACGGCGAGCTCCCGCGATGTGGGCGCCGAGGGCCGCCAGGAGTTTTTCGCTCCGTTCGCGAATGTCGATATCGGTCTGCTCGACGAGCGCCTGCTGCTCTATGCCGGAGCGCGCTACGACTGGATCAAGAACTCGGACGGCGCCAACCGGGACAGCCAGGCCAGTGCGGGCAAGCCGCCCTACAGCAATCGTTACGAAGACTCGACATGGAGCTCGTTCTCTCCGAAAATCGGTTTTGCATGGCACCTGGCAGATAACCGCACGACCTTCAGGGCTTCGGTCGGCAAGGGCTTTCGCGCGCCGAGCTTGTTCGAGCTCTACAAGGTGCATGTCAGGCAGGGCGGGAGGTTCTACCGGGAAGCGAATCCGGATCTGGAACCCGAGTCGATCTGGTCCTATGATCTGGGCGCCGACCGCTTCTTGTCAGATGCCTTATGGGCCAGGATCAGCCTCTACCGGTCGCGCGCGGAACAGTACATCGGCGACCGACTGGTGGGCACATCTCAGTTCTCGGGCGGCAGGACCCGTTTCGATTACGTCCTGGACAACATCTCCGAGGTCGACATCCAGGGAGTCGAGGCCGAAGCGCAGTGGTATGCAAGCAATGGGTCCACCCTCTTCGTGAACTACACCTACAACCGTTCCGAAGTCGCGAGTGACGAAAACAACCCCGAGCTGGTCGGCAACGCATTGCCGAATGAACCGCGCCACCAGGCCCATGCCGGCGTGCGCTGGCTGGCTTCGGACTGGGTCAATCTGACCCTGATCGGCAACTACTATGGAGACATTTACTACGACAGCGAGAACACCCTGAGGGAGTCCGGGTACGCGACCATGGACGCTTCTCTGTCCCTTCGATTCTCGAGGCTCCTCAAGGCCTATGTGAACGTCGAAAACATGTTCGACGAGGCCTACCCGATATCGCTCTCGCTGTCGGCGAGCGATATTATCGCTCCCGGCAGAGTCGTCAACGTGGGCCTTGCATTTGATTTCTGATCGCCCCATCGAAGGACTTCGCAGGCGAACATTCGGGGCGGCGCATGCGGCGCTGATAATCGCATGCGCCGCCGTCCTGCTGTTGGCCGCAGGCTGCGCCGAGCTGGAATCCGACGGCCCCGCGGCCACGAGCGGTATCCGCGATGCGCTCGGGCAGGAGCTCGCTCTTGCAGACGGGGTGGATAGGGTTCTCTGCTCGGGGGCCGGATGCCTGCGATTGCTGACCTACCTGCAAGCGCAGGATCGGATTGTGGCGGTGGACAGCATCGAGCTGCGCGGGTCCCCGCTGGATGCGCGTCCCTACGCGATCGCCAACCCGCGATTCACGACCTTTCCTCTGTTCGGGGAGTTTCGCGGGTGGGACAACCCGGAGCTGATTGCGGCGTTGAATCCCCAACCACAGGTCATCTTCAAGATCCTCGCGGGTCGCGGACAGGAGCACGCCGAGCTGCAGCGAAAGACGGGGGTCCCGGTGATCGCGATCGAGTACGGCGATTTGACCTCGCACAGAGCAACGCTGAACCGGAGCCTGAGAACCATCGGGACCGTTGTGGCACAAACACGTCGCGCGGAGGACGTGATCGCCTATTTCGACGAGCTTCAGCGAGACCTCGCCCGGCGGACGTCCGCCCTGCCGGTCGAGCAACGTCCGCTGTGTTACGTCGGCGGCATCGGGCGCAGCGGGCCGCACGGGCTGCAATCCACCGATCCCTCCTTCACGTCCTTTCAGTTCGTTCATGCGCGCAACGCGGCGGCATCAGGCGGCGGACGGCCCCTCGCCCACGCAATCGTTTCCAAGGAGCAGCTGATCCTCTGGGATCCACCAACGATCTTCGTGGACGTTTCCACGATGCGTCTCGCCGGCAACGCCAATGCCGTCGATCAGCTTCGGACCGACCCCGCCTACCGTACGCTTTCCGCCGTCCGAGCGGGGCGTGTTTACGGCTTGTTCCCGCACAATTCGTACAATCGCAACTTCGAGACCGTGTTCGCGAATGCCTACTTCATCGGGTCGGTCCTCTATCCGGATCGCTTTCGCGACATCGAGCCCATGCACAAGGCGGAGGAGATTGCGGAGTATTTGAACGGCGGTCCGGCTTTCGAGGTCCTGAACCGGGAACTCGGCGGGCTCGGTTTCGCCCGAATCCCGATTGAGTGAGCGCGACGTGTCACACCTCAATCACGGTCAGGTTCCCGACGGCTACGCGGCGTATGTCGGCCGCAAACTCTGGCTGAACGTCGCGCTCGCTGGGCTGTGCCTGGTTCTGCTGATCGCGGCGGTGTCGCTCGGCGCCGTGCATGTTCCGCCGGCGCAGGCCCTGCGGGCGCTCGCCGGGTTGGAAACCGCGAGTCAATGGCACACGATCGTCCGCGATATCCGCTTGCCCCACGCGCTGGCCGCCATGCTGGCGGGCGCGGGGCTGGCCGGCGCCGGTGCGGCGATGCAGTCGATCCTGCGCAATCCGCTGGGCTCCCCGTTCACGCTCGGGCTGAGCCAGGCCGCTGCGTTCGGAGCGGCCTTCGCCGTCATGGTGCTGGGAACCGGAGTGATGCAGTCGACGCAGACCGACGCCGTCACGATCGCTCGCCCGGGGCTGACGGCTGTCGCGGCGTTCACGGCATGCATGGCCACGGCGCTGGTCGTGACCGGCATCGCCCGCATCCGCGGCGCCACGCCCGAGGTCATGGTCCTCAGCGGAGTGGCCCTGGGGTCGCTTTTTTCTGCCGCGACGATGTTCCTGCAGTATTTTTCAGACGATGTCCAGCTCGCGGCCATCGTCTTCTGGACCTTCGGCGACGTCGGGCGGGCCGGCTGGCGCGAGGTTGTGTTCATGGCCGTAATCGTGACTGGCGCCGTGACCTTCTTCTTGGCGAACCGCTGGAATTACAACGCCATCGACGCCGGTGACGAAACTGCGCGAAGCCTCGGTGTGAATGTCGCGCGGGTCCGGATACTCGGCATGTTGGCCGCTTCCCTGGTGACGGCCGTGATGGTGGCGTTCATCGGCGTGATCGGCTTTGTCGGTCTGATCTGCCCGCACATTGTCCGGCGCATGATCGGCGACGACCATCGCTTCCTGATGCCGGCGGTGTGCCTGACCGGTGCGGCTCTACTGCTGGCCGCCGATATCGCGGCCCGTTTGCTTCTGGCGCCGCACGTCTTGCCGGTGGCGATTCTCACGGCGTTTCTCGGCGCTCCCGGCTTTCTCTACATCCTGTTGCGGAGGAAACGCGTCTCGTGATGCTGTCGGTCGAGAATCTGCGCGTGGGCTACGAGCGGGGCCGACTCATCCTCGAGGACATCGGCCTCACGCTCGACAAGGGCCGGATTCTGGCCGTGTTGGGACCCAACGGCGCCGGAAAGACCACGCTTTTGCGGTGCATCAACGCCTCGATCCGGCCCTGGCAGGGCGTGGTGCGGATCGAGGACGTGGATGTGCTGCGGATGTCCCTGGACGCCGTCGCTCGGCGGCTCGGGTACGTGGCGCAACGCCAGGAGATCGCTCGCCTGACGGTGTTCGACGCCGTGCTGCTCGGTCGAAAACCGCATATGCGGTGGTCGCCCGGCAAGCAGGATCTGTCCAAGGTCGGCGGCGCCCTGGAGCAGATGGGGCTTGGTCCGCTCGCCTTGCGTCATCTGGACGAGATCAGCGGCGGCGAGCTGCAGAAGGTCTGCATCGCCCGCGCGTTGGTTCAGGAACCTACCGTGCTGTTACTCGACGAGCCGACCAGCAGTCTGGACCTCAAAAACCGGCTCGAGATCCTCCGAATGATCCGTCATGTCGCTCGGGAGCACGAGATGGCCGCGGTGATGACGCTGCACGACATCAATCTGGGATTCCGCTTCGCCGACCGCTTCCTCTTTCTCAAGCACGGGCGCGTATTTGCCGAAGCTCCTCCCGATCAGGTGAACGCTGACACCGTCGAAGCGGTGTACGGCGTCGAGGTCGAAATCCTGAGGCACGGTGGACAGACGGTGGTTGTGCCTCGCTTGTCCGACACCGATCGCGAGCACGCGGAAGAAACCTAACTCCTCGCCGCATCCCGCCCAGGAGGGCGGTTGGACAACACCGGTGCCGGGTACGGACTTGCGGAGTTCTGCGTCGTAACTACGTAACTCCGAACCCGGTACCTATACCGATACGGGGTGGCGTTGAACCCCGTCCACCCGATCGCGGATGCGCCGGATCAACCCACTGACGACGCGTCGGCCGGGCGCTTGATCCGCGCCACGTAGTCCACCAGCTGCCGTTCGTACTCGCTGTGCAGCGGGGGGCTCGAGATCAGGAAGTCGGCTGTCGCCCTGTTGCACGCCGTTGGGATGTTGTAGACCACCGAGAGCCTCAGCAGGGCCTTGACATCGACGTCGTGCGGGTGGGGCTCGAGCGGGTCCCAGAAGAAGATCACGAGGTCGATCTCGCCCTCGGCGATCTTCGCGCCGATCTGCTGGTCGCCCCCCAGAAATCGAAAAAATTGTGCCAGGTATCACAACCTCACAATACGGATCAGGCGTAGAGGACGCCGTATGGTGGTGGCGAGCTTCGTGAAAGACTCCCGATGTGCGGCCTGGAGGGAGTCGCGGGGTCCGTTGACCTCGCAGGACATCCAGTCGGTTCCACCAAGTTGGTAGAGGAAGAGATCCAATGGGTGGGTGCCACGTTCCCTCCTGCTGCACTTGCTGTCAGCAAAAAAGGTTCGATGTCCACAATGCAACAGTTGGGAACGAAGCACCGGTGGAGAGCGTGGCACCGATGGCCAGGATGCCAGGAAGAAGGATCGAGATGCGGAAGCGCAAGGAGGTGCTCCAACTTCATTTGACGGCGAAGCTGAGCAATCGAAAGATCGCGCTGGTGACCGGCGTGGGGGAGTCGGCGGTCAGCAAACATCTGCGGAGGGCGCGGGCCCTGGGTTTGGACTGGAGCCGGATCGAGGCGATGGACGAGGAGGCGATCAGCGCGCTTCTTTACGCGCCATCGGCAGAGCCGGGGCCAACCGACCTGGTCGAACCCGACTGGAACGAAGTCTCTCGGGAGTTGCGTCGGAAGAAGCGTGTGACCGAACTTCTTTTGTGTAGGGCATCGGTGCCGAGTGCGGAGGTCCGGAGTCGCAGATCGTAACGACGTAACTCCGTACCCGGCACCTACGCAGCCCCTAACAACGTAACTTTGTACCCGGCACCTATGCGAGCGCGAAGTAGTGCTCCGCCAACGCGCCGTACCTCGCCAGCACCGGGTCCACCTCGGCCAGGTAGCCGAAGTTGGCGCTCGAGAGGGCGGCGGCGTCGGCGGCGGTCATCAGCGCATCATCCTCACCGCGGCTTCGCGGGGGCGCGTGTGGATTTCGCATCGCGGAACCACATCAGCACACCCCATGCCACTCACCCCTCCACCCCGTACTTTTTCATCCAGTTGGAGAAGGTCTGGTAGCTGGGGAGGCCGATGAGCTCGGCCGCCTTGGTCTTGTTGCCGCCGGCATCTTTGAGAGCCCGCTCGAGGTAGTGGCGGGCGACGCCGGCCTGGAGGTCGCGCAGGTCGAGGCCGGGGCCGAGGGGGCGGTCGAGGATCACCTCGCCGTTGGCGGGGATGGCGTGCTGGAATGCGTCGCTCATCTCGACCTGGCGGATGACCTCGCCGGTGCACCAGATGACGGCGCGGGTGAGGGTGTTCTCGAGCTCGCGCACATTGCCCGGCCAGGTGTGCTTGAGCAGCAGGTTGCGGGCGTTGGGCGACAGCCGGCGGTCGATCCACCGCGGGTCGTGCTCGCGCTGCTCGGCGTTGATTTTGGCCAGGAAGTGGTCGATGAGGAGGCCGAGATCGCCCTCGCGCTCGCGCAGCGGCGGCAGGGTGAGGACGGCGACGGCGAGGCGATAGTAGAGGTCGGAGCGGAATCTCTCGTTCGCCACCTCCTCCACCAGCTTGCGGTTGGTGGCGGCGATGACGCGGACGTCCACCTTCTCGGCGGCGGTGCCGCCGACCGGCGTCACCTCGCCCTCCTGGAGGACGCGCAGCAGCTTGACCTGAGCCTCGGCCGGCAGCTCTCCCACCTCGTCGAGCAGCAGGGTCGAGCCGTTGGCGGCCTGGAAGAGGCCGCGCTTGGCGCGGTCGGCGCCGGTGAAGGCGCCCTTGACGTGGCCGAAGAGGGTCGACTCCACGAGGGTGTCGTTGATGGCGCCGCAGTTGACGGTGACGATGCCCTTGCCGCGCCGTGGGGAGGCCGCGTGGATGAAGCGGGCGAAGAGCTCCTTGCCGGTGCCGGACTCGCCCTCGATCAGGATCGGCACCGAGCGCGGGGCGACGGCGCGGGCGCGCTCGATCACCACCTGTATGGCCTGGCTGCGGCCGATGATGCCCGACTCGTCGGGCGCCGCCGGCGGCGTCGAGGCGGCGAGGGAGGCGAGGCGGCGGTCGGAGGGGCGCAGGATCTCGGGGATGAACTCCATCGAGATCTCGAACGGCAGCTCGACGTCGCGCAGACCGTGCTCGCGCGAGGAGTCGATGAGCTCGGCGTCATACCGCGCTTTGGCGAGCAGCAGCCACACCGCCGCCATAGCCGGGGTGCCCGGGCTGAGGTGGAAGGTGAGCTCGACCTCCGGGCCGTGGTCCGCGCGCGCCGATTCGACGGCATCGACGGCAGCCTTATATATAGCGACGTAGTCCACTGGGCTCGGCAGGTCGACGGCGCGGATCTCGAGCGCCGGCCGGCCGTTGGTGCGGCCGCCGAGCCAGGTGGCGAAGCGGGCGGCCTGGTCCTCGGAGTAGGTGTTGAGGAGGAGGACGCGGTCGAAGTCGCGGTCCTCGACGGCGCCCGCGATGGGGCCGCGGCCGATCCGCCGTTCGCCGTCGACGGCGTCGAGGTCGGTCTGGCCCAGCCACGCCAGGAGGATCTTCATGTTTCAATCATACAAGCTTTCTAGCTTACATACAAAAAATTTTACATTGCCAATCGTGCGACGAGGCCATATATTTGTGGACTGTCACACGACAAACACCCAGATGTGCGTCATTTGAAAGTTTTCCACAGGCTTGAGGAAAAATCGTGCCGAAAGTTGGCACGGCTTGCACTCTCGATGTCCACCGGCGGCTCACTGCCAGACGCTGTACTGGCCACCGGCCGAACGAATCCGGCGCCGAAGGGCGCGACGTGGGAGGTTTGATGGGCGACTCCGGGCGAGGGCGGAACGACGGACGGCGAGCGACCTCCACCCCGCTGCACGGCCGCGAGAGCACGATCCGCTGGGCGCGCACGCGGCCGGCGAGCGTGGCCGAGATCACGAGTTTTCTCGACCGCATCGAGGCCGGTGAGGGGCGGCCGGCGCCCCCGGTGAAGGATCTCACGCTGCTGGTCAGGGACGCCTTCACGGCCGTGGACGTCGAGTCGACGGACGAGGCCGAAAGGGCTGTGAATCGCGCCTACCCGCTGTTCCGCGAAGCGGCGACTGTCTCACAGCGGCTGGCCGTCATCGAAGAGGCCTGGTCGCTCGGGTTCGACGACGGCAGGTGGCCCTTCTCTCTGTCCCTCGCCACCATCCTCGAGCGGGAGCCGTCACTGATCGCGGCCAGCGCGGCCAGGTACGGCGCCTTCGTGATGATGTTCAGCGATTTCGCGGCGGGCGAGATCGCGAGGTTGATGGAGTGCGCCGAGTACGAATCGGAGACGTGCCGCGCGGCCACCTTCCTCGGTCTCATGGCGGTCGGTGACGGCGACCTGCTGCACCAGCTGCGCTTCTACCGCTCCGAGCTGACTGACGAAGACGTGGCGACCATCTGCGGCATCCCGCTCCTCAACCCCAGCCTCGCCACCATCGTGTTCCTGCTCGAGTGGATGGAGGAGGCTCAGCGGTGCAACGAGCATGCCCAGTTCGAGCAGCTGGCATCCGCCGTCGCGCGTTCCGGCGCCGTCCTGGATTCCGCGGCGCCGGCCCCGGCAGCGGTGCTGGACGCGGGCGACCTTCGCCTCCAGATCTGCTACCGGCCGCGGCATCACATCACCCGCGAGAAGTTCCTGCGGCAGATTCAGCCGCGGCTCGAGACCCTCGCAGGCCGCGAAACCGGCACCAGGATCATCCCGCCGGTGCTGGAGGCCTGGGGCCTGCAGCGCTGCAGGGAGGCGAGCTGATGGGCCGGATGGACCGCGCCGCCGTTCCCGGGCCGGGGCGCGTCGAGAACCCCGACGTCGAGTTGCGGGAGCTGCTCCGCCGGGCGCACGGCGAGGGGCAGGTGCGAACGAGCTCGGCGCGACGCGACCCGGCGGCCGGGCCGCCCCCGCAGAGCCCGCGCGACACCTCGATCCTCCGCCGCCAGCTCCGGGTGCGGCCGCCGCGGGCGCTGCTGTGGCTGCTCGCGGGCCTCCGCGGGCTGCCCGGGAAACTCCTCGGCCTGGTGCCCGGACGGTTGAAACGCTCGAAGGGCGCGCGGCTGGTGCGGCGCTATCCGGGGCTTTCGGCCTGGCTGTTGATGTTCGCCGCGGTCGGCCTCGCCATCGGCGGGCCTAGCTTCACCACGCCGCGCCTGGAGGACGAGCCGCTACGCTACCAACGCTGGCTCGAGCGGCGCGGCACCTCGGCGGTGCAGGCGACGCTCGCCCGCATCGGCAGCCACGTCGACATCGACGCCGTCCGCGCCCGTCCCAGGGAGCCGTGGATCGGGGGCGTCTACTTCCTGCGCGAGAACGCCATCGAGTTCAACTCAGAGATGGAGTACGACGAGACCAGGCTGCTGAAAATCGCCGCCCACGAGTGCGTGCACGCCATCATCAACCAGCACAGCTTCCAGCCCTACTCGGCGACCCACGGAGACTACTACTCGCTCGTCAACGAGACCGCCGCCTACGTCCTCGGCGCCCACATCGCCGGCGACGTCTGGCGGCGCCGCGGCCACGACGGCCACGCCCTGACCGGCACCCTGATCTTCCTCCACCGCGACACCTGCGACCCGGCCATCCCGGACAGCCTCTACAACCGCTTCCTGGCGCCCGGCCGGCCGCAGTCGGGCGATTTTGCCCGCGAGTTCTGGCACGGGATGCTGATCCACTTCGCGCCGGTGGAGCTGGTGGACGCGGTCGACGAGATCTGCTGCCGGCACACCGACCCCACCGACGCCGCGAGGGCGATCTGCGAGCGCTTCATGCGGCCCGACCCACCCGACCCCCGCGACCGCCGCATCCTCGAGGAGTTCGAGCGGCGGCAGGCGCGCTGGCCGAAAGGAGACTGACGATGACCACGCTCAGCTACGACTTCTTCATCTGCGCCGTGTGCGGCGAGGAGGCTCAGTTCTCCTTCCTCAGAAGCACCAACGAGATGGGGTACGCGGACCTCGACCTGCGGCCGCCCGAGATGGCGCGATCCACGATCGACTTCTGGATCAGGGAGTGCGAGGGCTGCGGCTACTGCGCGGAGGACCTCGAGGAGGCCACGCCGGAGGTCGTGGAAATCGTGCGCGGCGAGGCCTTCGCCGCCTTCCGCGAGGGCCTCGGCGACCTCGATCGGCTGGCGACGCGGTTCCGGACCGCGGCCTTCATCGCCGCCGAGCAGGGCCACCACTCCGCCGCCTTCGACCACACCCTGCACGAGGCGTGGGTGCACGACGACCGCCGCGACCGCGTGCGCGCCGCGGCCGCCCGCCTGAACGCGGTCGACCACATGCACCAGGTCCAAAGCGAGCTCGAGGAGCTGTTCCGCGACGGCGCCGACGCGGTGGTGGAGGCGGACCTGCTGCGCCGCGCTGGCGAGTTCGAGCGCGCCGAGGCCGTGTGCCGCGAGGCGCTCGACGCCGGGCGCAACGAAAACGTCACCGAGGTGCTCGAGTTCGAGCTCGAGCTGTGCGCGAAGGAGGATGCCGACTGCCACACGTTGGGGGAGGTGTTCGAGCGGGATTCGGGGAGGCCGGATGATGGCTGGCTTGGCGAATGAGCGCTTTCTTCGTCGGATCATTGAAGATCGTCAGATCGTCGGGCCGGCGATCCTACATAAAAAGAGGCGAGCACGGGTGTGGCTCTCGCTGCCTGCCTGAGTGGCTTTGCCTGAATCGCCGCCCGTTCTCATGCGGCCGGAGAACCGCACCGCCACTTCGAATCATCTGGAAGGGCTCGTGGTGTGCGCTGTTCGGCCGGGAAGCTCGCACGGCTATTCAACCGGTGGGCGCAGGCGTAAGATGAGGCCTGCTCGGCGGGCGGCGCTGACGGCCCCCCGAGAACCGGAGTTATTGATGCGGAGTTTCCCTCGGCGCGGCATCGTCATCCTGGCTGCCATCGCGGTGGCCGTGGTGCTGGCCGCGCCCAAGCTGCTGGAGCTGCGCCGGAGCCCGGCCCCGTCGATCGAGCGCGGCTCTTCGGTATTCACGGTGCGGGTGCACGAGGTGGTTCCGCAGCCGCTGACCGAGCGGCTGTCGACCACCGGCGCCATTCGTGCCAACGAGGAGGTCGATCTGGTGAGCGAGATCTCGGGCAAGATCTCGGCCATTCACTTCGACGAGGGAAGCCGGGTCGAGGCCGGCGAGCTGCTGCTCGAGATCGACGACTCAGAGCTCGCGGCCGAGCGGCAGCGAGCGCGGTTTCGGGTCGAGCTCGCCAAGCGAGCCGAGGCCCGCCAGCGGCAGCTTCTCGACGACGGCGTCATCTCCAGCGAGACCTACGATGTGGCACTCGGGGAGCTCAACGTGCTCGAGGCCGAGCTCGAGCTGATCGAGGCGCAGCTCGTCAAGACCGAGATCCGGGCGCCCTTCAGCGGAGTCGTCGGCCTCCGTTATGTCAGCCCGGGGAGCTACCTGTCGTCGCAGACCCGCATCGCTTCGCTCAGCGATGTCGATCCCGTCAAGCTCGAGTTCACGGTGCCCGAGAAGCACTCGAGCCTGATGCGGCCCGGCGGCGAGGTTTCGTTCACGGTGCAGGGCGCCGAGCGCGCGTTCTCGGGCACCATCTACGCGGTCGAGCCGAGCGTCGATCCCACGACCCGGTCGCTGCGTATGCGGGCCCGGTGCCCCAACCCCGATCGTTCGCTGGTCCCCGGGGCGTTCGCCAACGTCGAGCTCGTCATTCGATCGATTCCGGATGCGCTGACCGTTCCCTCGATCGCGGTCATCCCGGAGCTCGGCGGCAAGAAAGTCTTCGTGTACGTTGACGGTGCGGCGCAGCCGAAGCGGGTGACGACCGGTATCCGATCGGAGGACGAGGTCGAGATCACCAGCGGTCTCGAGGCGGGCGACCTCGTCGTGGTGTCGGGTATTCTCAAGCTGCAGCCGGGGCTCGAGATCGAGATCGAGAGCCAGGCGGCGGCGACCGGTCCCCCGGCATGAGCCTCTCCACCCTCAGCATCCGGCGCCCGGTGCTGGCGATCGTGCTGGCGATGGCGGTCGTGCTCTTCGGCCTGCTCGGGTTTTCGTTCCTCGGGGTGCGCGAGTTTCCGTCGCTCGATCCACCCAATATCACGGTGTCGACGTCCTATCGCGGCGCCTCGGCCGAGGTCATCGAGTCGCAGGTTACCGAGCCCATCGAGGCTGCCGTCAACGGCGTCGACGGCATTCGGACGCTGACCTCGACCAGCCGTGACGGCCGCAGCACGGTGCAGGCGGAGTTCGACCTCGGGATCGACCTGGAGCGCGCCGCCAACGACGTCCGCGACCACGTGTCGCGGGCCATGTTCAGCCTGCCGCCCGACATCGACCCGCCGATCGTTTCCAAGGCCGACGCCGACGCACGGCCGATCGCCGGCATCTCGGTGCGTTCGGATCAGCGCAACCTGCTCGAGCTCAGCCGCATCGCCCAGGAGGCGTTCGTCGAGCGGCTGCAGACCATTCCGAGTGTTGCCAGCGTCGACATCTGGGGCGAGAAGACCTACGCGATGCGGCTGTGGATCGACCCCAACAAGCTCGCGGCCTACCATTTGTCGCCGATCGACGTTCGGGACGCGGTGGCGAGGGAGAACGTGGAGCTGCCTTCGGGGCGCATCGAGGGCAGGGAGGTGGAGCTGCCGGTGCGCACCATGAGCCGGCTGGTCACCCCTGAAGACTTCAACGATCTCATTCTCAAGAGCGAGGGAGACCGCATCGTCCGGCTGCGGGATGTCGGCCGCGCCGAGCTCGGACCGCGCAACGAGCGCACCGTTCTCAAACGGGACGGCGTGCCGATGGTGCTGGTGGTCGTGAGACCGCAGCCGGGGGCCAACTACATCGCGATCGCCGATGAGTTCCGGCGCCGGGTCGAGAACATCCGGCGCTCCCTGCCGGGCGACATCGAGGTGGCGTGGTCGTTCGACGCGAGCCGCTTCATCCGCAAGTCGGTCGCCGAGGTGCAGCAGACGATTCTCATCGCCTTCACCCTGGTCATGCTCGTCATCTTCTTCTTCCTGCGCGACTGGAGGACGACCCTGATCCCGGTGGTGGTGATCCCGGTGGCCTTGATCGGGTCGTTCTTCGTCATGTACCTGGCGGGCTTCTCGATCAACGTCCTGACGCTGCTGGCGCTGGTGCTCGCCATCGGCCTCGTGGTGGACGACGCCATTGTCGTGGTGGAGGTCATCTACGCGAAGATCGAGGGCGGTCTCGAACCCTGGGAGGCCGGCGCACAGGGGACGCGGGAGATTTTTTTCGCGGTGGTGGCGACGACCGTGGCGCTGGTCTCGGTGTTCCTGCCGATCCTGTTCCTCGGCGGGTTGGTGGGACGGCTCTTCCGCGAGTTCGGCGTGACCCTGGCGGGGGCCGTGGTCATTTCGTCGTTCATCGCGCTCACCCTGACGCCCATGCTGTCGACGCGTTTGCTCAAGAAGCGTCAACGGCCGCCCCGGCTGTACGCTGCGACCGAGCCCTTCTTCCGCGGGTTGGCGGCCGGCTATCGAGAGGCGCTGACGGCGTTGCTCGAACGGCGGTGGCTGGCGCTGCCGGTGGTCGCCATCTGTCTCGCGCTCGTCGCGCTGTTCTTCGAGGTGCTGCCGAGGGAGCTGGCGCCACTCGAGGACCGCAGCTCGATCCGGCTCTCGGTCCGCGGTCCCGAGGGGGCCACGTTCGCCTACATGGACCGTTTCATGGATGGGTTGAACGCGCTCATCCAGTCCGAGGTTCCGGAGTCGGGAAACACCATCACCGTCACTGCGCCGGGCTTCGGAGCCTCGTCATCGGTCAACTCCGGCTTCGGCCGCATCAGCCTGGTGGAGCCGGAGGATCGCGAGCGGACCCAGGGCGAGATCGCGGACGACCTGGCGGCGAAGGTCGCCCGGCTCACCGAGGCGCAGACCTATCTCACGCAGGAGCCGACGATTGCCGTCGGGCGACGCCGGGGCCTGCCGGTGCAGTTCGTGATCCAGGCACCGAGCATGGATCGGCTGCGAGACGTTCTGCCCGATTTCCTGGCCGCCGCGTCGGCTGATCCGACCTTCACGTTCGTCGACGTCAACCTCACGTTCAACAAGCCCGAGCTGCAGGTCGCGATCGACCGCGAGCGCGCGCAGGACCTCGGGATGTCGGTGCTTCGCATCGCTCAAACCCTGCAGTTGGCTCTCAGCGAGCAGCGGCTCGGGTACTTCATCATGGGCGGCAAGCAGTACGAGGTCATCGGCCAGGTGGAGCGCACCGCGCGCGACGAGACCATCGACCTCCGCAACCTCTTCGTCACCAATGGGGGGAGCGCGCCGGTCGTGCTCGACAAGCTGGTGCGGGTCACCGAGACCAGCAGCCCGCCGCAGATTTACCGCTTCGATCGCTACGAATCGGCAACCGTGTCGGCGGCACTGGCGCCCGGCAGGACCATCGGAGACGGCATCGAGGCCATGAGGCGGGTCGCCGGCGAGGTGCTCGACGAGGACTTCGCGACCACCCTGGCCGGCGAGTCGCGGGACTTCGCCGAGAGTGCCACCAGCCTGCTCTTCGTCTTCGTGCTGGCGCTTCTGCTGGTCTACCTCGTGCTGGCGGCCCAGTTCGAGAGCTTCCGGGATCCCTTCATCATCATGTTCACGGTGCCGCTGGCCCTGGCTGGAGCTCTCTTCTCCCTCTGGTACTTCAACCAGACGATCAACATCTTCAGCCAGATCGGCATGATCATGCTGATCGGGCTGGTGACGAAGAACGGCATTCTGATCGTCGAGTTCGCCAATCAGCGCAAGGCGGCAGGTCTCCCGGTGGGCGAGGCGATTCTCGAGGGTGCCGCTGCTCGGTTCCGGCCGGTGCTGATGACGAGCTTGTCGACGGTTCTCGGCATCCTGCCGATCGCCCTCGGCCTCGGAGCCGGCGCCGAGAGCCGGATCCCGATGGGCGTCGCCGTGATCGGCGGCTTGATGGTGGGCACCGTGCTGACCCTGTTCGTGATCCCGGCCATGATGTCCTACCTGACGAGCCGCCGCGCCCGCGAGCAGCGGCTCGTCTAACCCGCATATCCCACCGGGTTTCGTTGTGAGGTCGCCGAGGTGCTGTGCCCGGTTGGGTTTTCGATTCGACAAGCGCGCAGGCGTACTCGACAGTACGTCGAGCACCCGGAGATGACAAAGCACTGCCGGGTGCGGTGCATCGGCGGCCGCAGCAGGAAGGTGGTGAGGTATGCGGGCTAAGCTTCGGCGCCCTGCCGGCGCGGTCGTGGAGGCCGGGCGCCTGCGGCTGAGGCCGATCCTCATGACCACGGGCACGACGGTGCTTGGGTTGCTGCCGCTGGCGCTCGGTCTAAGTGCCGGCGCCGAGATCCAGGCGCCATTGGCGCGGGTCGTCACGGGCGGGATGCTCGCCTCGACGCTGGTGACGCTGGTCCTGATTCCGGTCGCGTACAACACCGTGATCGCCGATGACCGCCGATGGCTGTCTCTGATCGCCGTCTCCGATCGCCTCCTCCGGCGGACGCTACAATCTCCACCATGGAATACCACACCCGATCACTCGCACTCGTTATCGCATCGATCTCGCTCGTGATTCCGGCCGCTGCGCTGCCGGCTGCTGAGCGGGCAACGATGACACCCCCTGTTGAACGCACCGTGCGGTCCGGCGTTGAGGCGGTGCTGTGGCCTCGGCCCGGTTCGGGCACGGTCTTGATCACGGTGACCGTGGCTGCCGGATCGCAGGACGAGCCGGAGGGCAACGGAGGCCTGTCCCACTATCTGGAGCATCTGCTCTTCGATGGCTTTGACGAGCTCGACGAGCGCGGCGTGACCGAGGCGTTCGAGCGCCTCTCGGCCTACATGAACGCGTTCACTCGCGAGCAGGCGACGGTGTTCTTCGCGCTGGTGCCCCGCGACCAAGGGTTGGCGGCGGCAGAGCTCATGGCCGGGATGTTGACGCGATCGACCATCGCCGCGGAGGTGTACCAGAAGGAGAAGAGGGTCATCCTCGAGGAGTTGGCGAAGGACCATGCGTCGCCCGGCGGTCTGCGCCAGGAGGCGCTGCGCGCGGTGCTGTGGGGAAGAACTCCGATCGCGCACCCGGTCGGCGGTTCGGAAGCGTCGGTGGCCGCCACCGATCGCGAGACCGTGATCGAGTTCTGGGAGCGGCACTACAGCCCGAAGAGTTTCCGCATCCTGGTCACCGGCGACCGTCCGCTCGAGGACCTGGCGAGGGTGTTGGCCCCGTTCGCGGAGCTCGAGCCCGGCGGCCCGCCGCCGGCGCGGCCTGACCAGCTGAGCTGGCCGGGCTGGGGGGAGTGGGCCGCCGCGCCGGCCCCCGCAACGCCCCGGCAGGGCGGCATGCCGGCGATGGGGATGGCTCCGGGCCACGGCATGATGGGGGGCGGCGCCACACCGTCCGGCGGCACCCTGGCGGTGGTCATCGCGGCGCCCGCGGGGGTCGCGAGGGCCGGTACCGAGCTCGAGGTGCTTTCGCGGTGGCTGGCCTCGGCCGAAGGACCGTTGGCCTCGGCGCTGGTTCCCGAATGGGCGGGTGAGGTGACCGCGGTGCGTCTGCCGAGGGAGCCGCGCGACCTCCTGGAAATCCGGGTCGAGGGTGCAGCGGGCGTGGATCCGACCGCGCTGCTGGCGCGGACCCTCGGCGTGCTCGACCGGTCGGCCGCCGGTCCCGGTGACGCGGCGGCGAGATCGATCCAACGCCGGTGGGCTGCGGAACGGGCACTGAACGACCAGCGGCTCCACTACGCCGCGGTGTTCTACGGAGAGGCCATGGCGGCGGCGCGGGGGGGCCTGAAGGCGGCCCTGGTGCCGCCCGTGGTGCCGGCGGCCGAGATTCGGCGCACGGCCGGGCTGATGTTGGCGGAATCGATCGGGCGAACCCGCGCTGCGTGGCTGGGCGACGGCGGCCCGGACGGTCGGGTGCGCCTTCCGCAGCCGGTCGAGCTCGCGTCGAAGCAGCAGCGGAGCGTGCTCGAAACCGGTCCGCTGGGCAGCCGGGTTACAAAGCTCGACAACGGTGTGGTCGTGGGGGTTCTTCCGGAGGTGGGCAGCACGGTCTTCGGCGTCCACCTGCTGGTGGCCGATCGCGCTTTCGCCGAGCCCGCGGAGCTGCCGGGGGTCGCCGACCTCATCCACCGCCTGCTGCCGGGCGGAACCGTGCTGGGAGGCAGCAGCGAGGTGGCGGAACGGGCTGCGCGTGCCGGGCTCGAGATCAAGGTGGCGGACTCGCCGGCGATTCCCTTCGACGATCGATACCACGTGCCGGACTTCTCCTATGTCCGCATCGAGGGTCCGGCCGAGGAGCTGGAAACCGCTCTGTCGATGTTGTCGGAGATGCTGCGCGTGCCGGCGTGGGACGAAGACGGCTGGCGGGAGGGCGTGGCGGGGCACCGGGAGGCCCGCACCGCCGACAACAGCGGCGGGGAGCCGGCCGAGCAGCTCTTTTTGAGATCGATCCTCGGCAAGGACCACCCCGTGTCGCGCCCGGTCTCCGGCCCGGCCGGGGAGCGGGTCGCGGATCCCGGGCAGGTGGCGGCGGCGTGGGGGCGGTGGCCCGGCGGCTACTTCAGCCCGGACCGGCTGGTCGTGACGGTGGCGTCGCCGATCGAGCCGGAGCAGGCCGTGGAGCTGGTCGGCAGCTACTTCAGCGGCGGCCCGCCGTCCGTGCCGAAGCGCGCGCCCTACCCGGAGCGGATACACGGCGCAGGCGGGGAGGTGACGGTCGACGCGGGAGAGGCGCCGCAGGTGACGCTGCTGTGGGGGCGAGCGTCGGAGGTGGCGTTCGAGGACCGCTCGGCTGTCCTGGTGGCGATGGATGCGCTTTCCGACCGGATGACGGCGGTCATCCGCGAGCGCGAGGGGCTGGCCTACCGGCTCGGCGCAGGGGTGCGGCAGGTGCCCGACGGGCGCTGGATCTTGTCGGCGCGCGTCGGGACCCGTCCGGAGAACTCCCGCCGGGTGGCGTCGCTGCTGTCGCAGCTGGTTGAAGAGATGCAGGCCGCGCCGATGCCGGCTGATGATCTGGCGCGGCTCGCGGCGCGCCGCGAGCGGACCGAGATGTTGCGGACCCTGTCGGCGGCGTCGCGAGCCTACCGGGTGGGGCGAGCGCTGTTCGAGGGCCCGGGCTCGCCGCTGGCGGTGGACGAGGCGAGGTTGTCAGCGGTTTCGCCCGCCGAGGTCCAGGCTGCGGCCAGGGAGTATCTCGTCGCGGACGACATGACCCTGGTGATCTCGCCGTAGCCTCAGCGCGCTGCCGTCCGAGGACCGCGGCTTTCGGCGGTCACGGCATCAATCTGCAGATTTCCGTGTGCGGCGCACCCAGCCCGCATATCTCACCGGGTTTCGTTGTGAGGTCGCCGAGGTGCTGTGCCCGGTTGGGCTTTCGATTCGACGGGCGCGCAGGCGTACTCGACAGTACGTCGAGCAACCGGAGATGAGAAAGCACTGCCGGGTGCGGTGCATCGGCGGCCGCAGCAGGAAGTTGGTGAGATATGCGGGCCAGGCACGCTTCCGCGCGAATTCGTGGTGTCCCCGGCTTTACCGGGAGATCGCTGGTATCTGCGTCGGGAACGATGCAGCCGCGGCCGGAATCGCGGTGGATGGATGCAGAGGTCCGGACTCCCGGAATCGGATCGCGGACCGGCGGGTCGAGAGCTACTTCTTCGTATCGTCCATCTTCTCCAGCGCTCCCTCGGTGACCCAGTGCTCGTAGAGGCGCCGGATGCGAAAGGCGTCGAGGGAGCCCCCGCTCTCCACCTCGTCGGGAGGAGCACCGCGGGCGGCTCGGCCCCACACCGCCTTGGCGAGCACCGGGTCGCCGTCCTCGTCGACATCGGTCGGTTTCTTCGCGGTGGCCTTGAAGCGGGCGCCGTCTGGTATCAACGCCAGCGCACGTTGGAGCTCGTCGTAGCGGCGCATCCCCTCGAGCAGGAGCGAGGTGATCGAGTGGGTGCCCTCGGCGGAGGGCGCATCCTCGTCGTCGGCCACGCTGTGGAACTCGAATCGTCCTTCGATCGGCAGCTCGAGCAGCTGGTAGACCGCGACGTCGCTCTTCAACCGGCCGTACTCTGCTCCCACCAGCATGTTCTTGGCAATCTCGATCTCGGCGGTCTTGCCCTCGGGGTCGAAGATCGTGATGGTGCCTGCGAGCCCGCCGTCGGCTAGGTTCTGGAGCAGGTTGGGGAGCCCGAAGAGCGCCAAATCGCCGCTCAGCGTGACCGACCGCTCCTCCTCCCGGCCCGGGGCGCGGGCCGGCTGCCTTCCGAGGCCGTCGAAGGCTCTCTCCGCCGCGCGGGCGAACTCGTGCTCGCCGTACCTCTTGATGATGTCGCCGAGGACCGTCCGCACTTCCGGGGTGTCGGTCCCGGAGACCGCGTTCACGAGGTGCTCGAGGATCTGCGACTTCCGCTGGTTCTTGACCGAGACGCCGAGGAAGCGCCTCGGAAGCTCGCCGTCGATCGCGTCGAGAATCCGCTGCAGCTGGTCCGGCGTGTCGGACAGGTCTTGACCGCCGAGCTGGGCGAGCCGTGCGTGGGTGTCGCCAAGCTCCGGGTTGCCCTTGAGGCCGTGGTTGATCACGATCTCGCGGGCCTGGGGCAACGGGTTCTGCGCGAGCTGTTTGAACGCGAAGCTGATCAGCCAGCGCACGTCCTTGGTTTCGACCGGGAGCTGGAGGTTGCCGAGGAGCGCGTCCTCGAGCTCCGAGACTCGGGCGTCGAGGGTGGTCACCGCGCGCGGATGGTCGATATCGACCAGCGAGGTGAAGCTCTCGCGGATGACCGGCACCGGATTGTTGAGGTCGGAGGTGCGGATGAGGAGGTCGATCTCGTGGTCGATGTGCTCGTCGTCGGGACGCGGGATGCTGCGCATGAGGTAGAGGAGGTTGCGCTCGACGTGCCACGGCAGCGGCACCGCGCCGTTGATCGACTCGTCGAGCGCGTTGATCGCCTCGGCACGGGCGTCGTCCCCGTGGGCACGGAGCAGCTTGAGGATCTCGAGTCGCTCCTCGCGGTCCGCCTCGTCCTTCAGCGATTCGAGCAGGGGACCGACCCGGAGCTCGGGGAAGAACGCCATCAGGCGCCGCAACAACGAGCGCTTGGTGGGGTCGTCCGAATAGAGGTAGAGCTGTTTCCGGTCGAGCCGGCGGAACCACGTCTCGATGACGGCGGCGGCCGAGCTGACGTCGACCTTCTTCTGGGACACCATGCGGTCCGCCAGATCGAGCATGGTGACCGCTCGGCCGAGCGCGCCCTTGTTGCACTCCTCGACGGCGGCGGACAGCAACTCGGTGAAGCGGTCGACGAGCTCGTCGCGGTCCTTGGACAGCTCCACGAGCTTGCTCATAGCGCGGGCCGCGCTCGCCGGTGATTGGGCAGCGGCCGCTCCCGCCTCGGAGTGTGCCGGTGGCGCCCAGTCCGGAAGCGCCTGGCTGAGCTGTTGGATCACCCCGGCGCCGAGGCTCGAGATCCCCAGATCCTCGAGGAATCCGAGCTGCGTCTCGACCTCCTTCGTGCTCGAGGCCCGCGCTGCCACCTCCTCGATCACGTGCGCGAGCACCTCGCGATCGCCCCTCGCCGGGGCTGCGGCGGATGCCGAGGCAGCTGCGCCCGTCGCCTGGAGCCTGTCGAGCAGGAGGTTGAGGCGGGCGAGGGCCGCCTGGCTCGCTGCGGGCGCCGCCACGGCGGCCGCCCCCGCGCCGCCGCCCGGCACGAAAGCCGCCGCGACTCCGGCAGATCCGGCTGCCGCCCGCTGCCCATGGGCAGCCCCCGCCGGCCCGGCGGCAGGCATGCCCGAGCCGCGCTTGTGCAGCACCTCGACCGTCGACGCGCCGAGCGACGAGCTCGTCTCGAAGTGCTGGAAGTTGTTCATCAGAGCCTGTCGCTCCTCCACCGGACAGAGGCTCATCAGGTGCGGCCGCAGCCCCGCGAGAAAGGTCCCGATCTCTTCGTGCGGGATCAGTTCGAGGACGCCCAGCTGGTGAATCTTCGATGCCGCGTGCGAGATGAGCTCGCCGGCGGTCATGTTGCTGGCGCCTCGAACCTGGTCCCCGATCCAGGACTGGATCTCGCCGGCCACCACCTCGGCCGGGATGTCGAAGATCTCGGATGCGTTGTTGGCGAAGATCATCGGCGCGATCTCGTCGGACAGGTAGCGTTTGAGAAGCAATCGCTCCTCCTCGAACCCAGTGAGATCGTGCCCGGACGTCACTCTTGGTCTCCCTTGCAGCCGTTCACCGGCCTCGCCCCGGCCGGTCCGGCGAGGCAGTGCCGGAGTGCGTACGGAATCCGCAGTTGGCCGATCTGTACGAGCTTCGTTGGCGTTTCACCTGCAGACTTCTCCCGCATCCCGCGGCGGTCGCAGACCTGCCGAGATCTGGAGCGGTTCCTCCCCGCGGTGTCCTCGACGCACTGTCGAGCACGACTGCGCGCCCCTCGGATGGAGAACGCCGCCTGTCACAACAACTCTCCGACCACGCGACGAAACCCGGTGAGATATGCGGGTGAACGGCCGATGGCACCGCCAAATCCATGGTACCTCAGATGGGGACCCGAAGCGCGCCGGCTTCGCCTGCGGGTGGTCGTCCGGTCGAGGCTCGAGCGATGGGCCGCGATCGGTGACCATGACGTGAGGGTAAGATGGTGTGGAAGGAGTCTGTGGATGAACTGCACTGGGGATCTCCTCGAGCCGGTAATGCGTTCGGCGCTGCTCGCCCTGTTGCTGTGCCTGGGGGCCGGGCCCGCGCTCACAGCCGAAGGGGCGCAGGCGGGCCGCACGCCGTCGCTGGACGCGCTCAAGGCCGGGTACAGCGCGATGGACGCTGGCGACTACGAGGCCGCACTGGAGGAGTACCGCCGGGCTCTCGATGCCGCCTCGTCGAGCGAGCTGCGGTTCCAGGCGAACCTCGGCATTGCCGCGGCGGCGTCCGCATCAGGAGATGTCGAGACCGCACGCTCGGCCTATCAGCGGGCGGTCGATCTGCGGCCGGACCACGCACCGACCCTGTTCGCCTACGGCCTCCTCCTCAAGCAGACCGGTGCCGACGAGCAGGCCGCGGCGTTCTTCGCGCGGGCGGCGGTCAACGATCCCGATCTGACTCAGGCGCTGGTCGAGCTGGGCATCGTGTATGCCCGGCTGGAACGCCACCGGGAATCCGCCGGCGCGTGCCGGAGGGCGATCGCGAAGGAGCCGGACAATCGCGAGGCATTGCTCTGCATCGGTGTGGCGGACTTCCACCTCGGTCGGTTCGCCGAGGCACGGCAGGCCTTCGAGACCGTTCTCGAGGCCGAACCCGATAATCCGCGTGCCCGCTTCGGGCTCGGCCTGACGCTGCTGTACATGGAGGATCGCGACGGGGCGATCCAGGAGTACGTGGTGCTCAAGGAGCTGGACGTAGCGCTCGCGCGCGACCTCTACGAGAAGATTTTCCCCGGCCAGTGATGCCGCGGGTTTTGCGAGGCGCCTCTACCAGCCGAGAGAGCCCGGCTCGCCTTTGAACGGCCCGACGATGTCATCGGTGACCCAGCCGCCGTAGAACCTGCCCGGTTGCGGTCTCGCGGTCTCTCCGCCCACAGTGCATCGATCCATCGCGTGGCAGTAGAAAGCCAGGTGGCCCGCGATCTCGAGGTAATCGGGCCGTGGGTTGGGGTAGCTCCACGCCGCCCCGGAGACCCGGCGATCGCCGACGGAGATGTCAAAATAGCGGCTCTCGCCCTTCCACTCGCACAACGACGTCTGACCGCTGGGGGAGAGGCAAGCCATCTCCAGATCGGCCCGCGGGAGGTAGTAGGTGGGGGGATGGCTGGTCTCGAGGACCCGGTAGGCGCGGTTCGTGGCCGCGATCGTGACACCGTTGAAGACGATCTCGATTCTCCGGGTCACGCGCTCGACACGGGGCGGGCGCGGGTACGACCATACCGATTCCTGGCCCGGCCCCGGCGGGACCGGCCGCACGTCCGGCGGCAACACGTTCATCCCCCGGCCGCGGCGGTGGAACCGGATGTCACGAGCCGGCGGATGGCGTCACGCAGATTGTGCCGGCTGACAAGGCCGAGGAATCGGTCGCCGTTGAAGACGGCTGCCACCGGTGTGCTGTGAGCGCCCATCTGCCTGGTGACGTCGGCGAGATCGTCCGCGATGTCGAACTGCAGGACCTCGCGGTCCATGAGCTCGGCCACATAGGGGTCGTCCGACCGGGTGCGGGCGGACTGCAGAATGCTGTCGCGCGTCAGCACCCCGAGAAGCCGGTCTCCGATCATCACCGCAAGTGCCGGGTGCCGCCCCTGAAGGGCGAGAGGCACCACCGAGCTCAAACGCTCCGCCGGGATCACCACCGGGGCGGGCTCGCTCGCGCCGGTGCTCTGCGGCTCCTCGACGTCCGGTTCCGACCTCTGGACTACTGCGTGCTCGGCGCGGGCGCCGAGAAAGATGAAGGCCGCGATCAGGGCGAGAATCAGGTTGCCGCTGAAAACTGCCACCGCTCCCAGGATCAGAGCCACTGTTTGACCGATGGAGGCCGCGATCGCAGTCGCGTTACGGTAGCTCGTCAGCAGGGCGAGAGCGGCGCGGAGAATCCGGCCGCCGTCGAGGGGGAAGGCGGGTATCAGGTTGAAGAGCACGAGTGCAACGTTGGCCACGAGGAGCCAGCCCATGAAGGTTGCGGTTGACGGCGGCGGGACCAGCCCCTGCGCGAGGGCCTCACGATCGATCGATTGGAAGAGGCCGGTGAAACCGCCGGCAATCGCGAGGAGCGCAGCGATGACGACGTTGACCAGCGGGCCGGCCGCCGCGATCACCAGCTCCTGGTTCGGCCGTTTCGGCATCCGGCCCAGCATGGCGACGCCACCGATCGGCAGCAGCACGATCTCGCGTACCGGGATCCGGAAGTACTGCGCGGCGAGACTGTGGCCGAGCTCGTGCAGGGTGACGCAGGAGAACAGCGCGGCCATCAGGAGCACGCCGAACGCGAAGCCCGCGGCGCCGTGGACGCGGCCCCATTCCAGACCTCCGATCGCGAGAATGACGAGAAAGGTCAGGTGAAGCTTAATGTCGATGCCCCGAACCCGGAGCAGTGTGATGGTCCATTTCATGGTGCGTACCTCCGGTGGGCTCCGAAGCCCTCCGAAATGTAGAACGCGAATCAGGCCCGCGTTCTGCCCGCTAATGATCCCCGATGTCCGTTGGCCCGCCGCTCCATCGCCATCATGCCCATGTGGGGCACGGTCAGCACGCTGAGCCCGACGAAGACCAGCGTCGCGAGGACCTCCGACGGCTGGGCTCTGACCGAACCCAGGAGCGGTGCCACGACGACCGCTGCGGCCACCGAGACCGCCGTCAGCGGCAGGGCCGCTTTGCCGAAACGCTTGAGACCTTCTGCGGCGTCGCCGGGCGCGAGCTGATTGGCGAGCTCGAGCGCGTGCCGCATCGAATGCCAGCCACAGAAGTAGGTGAGGAACGCGATCAGAGGAGCGCAGACGATGTGCAACACGGCGATCGCGGCAAGCTCTGCCGCTGCCGCCTGGTCCAGTGCGCGACCGCCTACGAGCCGCATCCCTCTCACGGCCACCACAGGCAGCAGCATGGTGGCGAACAGCCAGCCGCCCGCTGCGACTGCATCGACGCTCAAGATGATGCGAGAGGGCATCAGCCAGGAGAAGATGACCGTCACCTGGCCGGGGTGGGCGAGGATCGGCAGCAGGATCGGCAACGATCCGACGGCGTACCGCTCGAGGACCGCGTACCGGCCGGCGCCGGTAGCGATCCATGATGGATCGTCCCATCCGAAATGAGCGGCCGAAAGCAACAGGAAGGCCACCAGCGATGCCAGTGGCGCCAGGATCCAGAGCGCCGCGACCACGATGCCGGCCCCGATGTAGCCGATTCCGAACGGGAGCCACCATCTGCGACCGAAATGGTCGGCCAGAAGCCGCCGGCCGGTGAGGTGGTCGAGCGCCCCGTGGGGGAGGCCGACGGCCACAACGGCCGCAGCGAGCAGCACCAGCTGCGTCACAGTGGACGGCGCTTCGGACGTCAGGCTGAAAGCGACCACGGCAGCCGTGACTCCGAGCATCAGGTTGCGGTGGTGCGCGAGGACGAAGCGAAGGGAGCCCGAGCCGGACGCGGCGAGCGTCGACGTGTCGCGAGTGCGGCTGTCGAAAGTGGCTGCGGGCTCCATTGGGTCTCCAAAAAAATGACAGGGCCGGCAGGAAGCCGGCCCGTCGGATTCAGGCCGCTGCTGCGGCGCCTTCGAGCTGATAGCCCTCGGCGTCGGACTTCGCCCTGGCGAGTCGGTAGATGAAGATACCGTACAGAGCCTTGGCAGTGAGGTCGGCAATGCTGTAACCGATCTGGAGCCCGACCTCTGCGGTAGCGCCGCCGAGGCCGATCATCGGCAGGATGAACGCGACCGGGTACACCCACCAGGAAATCACGATGAGGTTGCGGGCGCCGGCGAGCCGACGCTTGACCTCGCCGCCCTCGCCCTCGACCGACCTGGTCAGCTGGCCGAAAAGGACGCTGAGGATGTAGAGGAACGGAATCATCGACAGGGTCCAGAAGATCCAGCGGGTGCCGGCGTTGGCGGAGATCTCGCCCGGATAGCCGAGCGCGAGCATGGCGACGGCGGCCACGGAGAGCTTGGTGATCAGGCTCGTCGACTGTGCCCGGCTCAGGCCGAGCACGGCGACGAGCTCGATGAGGAGCAGGGGCACCGTGATCAACCAGTCGGCGTAGCGATACGCCTCGTTGAAGGCGATGCCCGACGGCACGTACGTTCCGCCTTCGAGGGTGAAGGCTGCCGCCCAGCTTTCGAAGATGCGAAAGTAGTGGTAGCCCGCGATGAACACGACGACGCCCGAGATGATGAGTGCCGGCCGATACTTCGGGGCGACCTGTGAACGCGCCGCGAAAAAGAAGATGCCGGCGCCGAACATGGTCGCGAGGGTTAATGAGAAGGTGTTATACACCAGTTGGAATTGCCCTACCGAGAGTGAGAAATCCATAACGTACTCCTTTCAGAAAAATCGTTCGTATAATCCAGAAAAACAGCCTTGAATTCCAGATAAAATTCAAAAATCGCGTCGTCCTTCTCAAAAGTACTACGGTGGCTGCAGAGCTGTCTTCGTACGTCCCGCCATCCAGCTCCTGCGGCCGGCGATCCGCAGCGACGTGCAGCGTTTTCTCGCCTCGAGGCGCTCGACGTACTGTCGAGTGCACCTCCGCGCCCCGCGGGCCGAAAACGCCACACCCCACTGCACCTCACGGGCCTCGTGACGCGAGGGGGTGAGCAGTGCGGGTTGACCTGATCAGATTCGGCTGCGGAACGTCGGCTGAGAGAACCGGTCCGGCCGGCGAGCGTTCAGGGGGTCATCCAGGTGCCGCCGCGGGCGGCCGCAATCCGGGCTTTGGGGTCGGGACCGCCCTCATAGACCTGCAGCACGCGGACTCCCTGGCGTTCGAGCGCACCGAGGAGCTCCACCTGAAGCTCGTCGGCTCCGGGACCCGTGGTGCCGATACAGACGGTCCCGGCTTCGAGCGGGCTGTCGCCCTCAAAGACCTGCGCGCCCTCCCAGCCCGGCTGCGGCGCGATGCCTGCCAGCAGCGAGAGCATGAGCTCGATGGTGCCGATGCCGTGAAACGCGGCGTCTGCGGTACGGCGGTCGTAGACGAAGCTGTAGACCAGGTTGCTCACGTGACTTTCTCCGCCACCAGCGCCTGGATACGTTCGAGCGCCTGATCGAGGCGCTGCGCGAGGTGAGAGGTCGATCTCGGGCGCCTCTTGTGCAGCTCGACGGAGTCCCACAGGTCCCGCTCCCCGTCCAAAATTTCGGTGCGCAAGCGCAGGCCGTGCCGCTCGAGGACCGGACCGATGCGGTGCTGGTTGCGCCACAGCTTGCGTCGCGTGCTGCGGTACGCGTACTCGCACACCGCCTTGCGGTTGGCGAAGGAGAAGACGTTGGTGAAGAACATGTTGTAGTCGTCGCGGCGGGGCTCGAACACGAGCACGTCCTTGTCCGTGTAGCGGGTCGCGTACGCCGACAGCCCCACGCCCATTCGCGAGTGCACCATGGTCCTGAAGGTCTGTGCCAAAACCGTCGGCAGCCCGCGGTCGATGAGCTGGCCGCGGCGCATGACGCCCATCTCGACCGTGCGGATCGTGTCCACCGGCACGATCGGATTGACGCACAGCACGAGGTCGGCACCCTCGTCGAGTGCGACCGAGGCGTGAACCGTCTTGAGGAGCACGCCGTCCACGAAGTAACGGCCGTCGATGAGCACCGGCGGGTACAGGCCCGGAAGCGCGGTGGAGGCTTGAACCGCGGTCGAGATCGGGACGTGGTCGAGTCCGGGCTCGCCGAATCGCACCGGGCGCCCGGAATCGAGATCGGTGGCGACGAGCACGAGCTTGCGGCGAAGCTCGCGGAAATCATCGGTGCGGCCGGGCTTGCTGAAGATCTTCTCGAGGTAGGCGCGGATCGGCTCGTTCTTGAAGATCCCGACCGGCAGTGCGCGGAACAGGCGGGTCATCGGCTCGAGGAGGCTCGCCTCTCCCGGGTACAGGAGCATGTGTTTGACCGCTCCGGCCAGCAGGCCCGGAACCCTCAGGCCGGAGCGGACGAAGCGGCCCACGGCGGGGGACAGGAAGTTCTCCGGAGCGAAGGGGTGCTCGCCGGGCTCGTGCTTGACGATGGCGCGGCACATCTGTGCGGTGGTCAGGTTGTTGGCGAGGCAGGCACTGATGAACGCCCCCGCGCTGACGCCCACGTAGATGTCGAGGTCATTGAAATCGATGCCATCGATCGATTCATCGAGGGCGCGGATGGCGCCGATCTCATAGATGGAGCCTTCCGGTCCACCGCCCGCCAACGCGAGCCCGACGTTCGCGGGTGAGCGGTTGGCCTCGATCATTCATGCCCCCACTTCAGCGCGTCGATCAGCGCGTCTTCGAGCTCCGGGCGTCGGATACCACCGGCCGCCCCGGTCGGCTCACGCCTCGTCCTCACGGTTCGAGGAGGTCGGTTCGAGACCCTCCTGCCGGTGGGTATCGATCGATGCCAGCGACTCCTCGAGGTCCTCCAGGCGCTCGCGCAGCCGGGCCATTTCCTCCCGCGCCCGCCGCACCGGGCCGATCCGGTCGATGGAGGCCTGGACCAGCCGGTCCATGCGCGTCTGCAGCTGTTCAACGCCCGAGGACACTGCCTGCTCGCCGATCCGGATCAGCTCGTGAAGCAGGTCGTTGGGCAGCAGCGAGGTTCCCTTGCGCCCTTCCTCCGAGATGATCTGCGTCAGGGTCTGCGCGGTGACGTCGTCCGAACTCTTGTTGTCGATCACCCGGATCTGCTGGCCGCCCCGGATCCATCCGGCGAGCTCGTCAAGCGAGACGTACCGGCTCTCCTCGGTGTCGTAGAGCTTGCGGCTTCCATATCTCTTGATCAGGCGGATCATCTCAAACTCCAAGCTGTCCGGAAACGGGGTTGCCGCCCTGCGGCGTCCGTTCCTTTTCTACCGAAGCGCGGCAACGATGTCAAGCGATCGCACGCGGCCAGTCGAAGAATGGAGGTGATAAGCATTTGTAAAAACGATATTTGTGACGACATTGCCGGTCGAAGTGCGGGCGCCTCGGGGATCCGTGCCTGCCTTTCCGGACGCCGAATATGCCGCGCTGCGGCATCACTCAGCCGCCGACAGGAACCGGGTGGCCCACCGCGTAGCCCTGGGCGTAGTCGACACCGATCTCGGACAGGGTGCGCGCGATCTCCGCGGTCTCGACCCACTCGCCGATGGTCTGGATTCCCATCGACTCGCCGATGCGGTGGATGGCGGCTACCATCTCGCGCTGGATCGGGTCGTCGGCGATCGCACGCACGAGCTCGCCGTCGATCTTGAGGTACTCGACCTCGAGGCTCCTGAGGTATCGAAAGGATGACAACCCGCTGCCGAAGTCGTCGAGGACGAACCGGCAGCCCCGTTCCTTGAGTGAGTTCATGAAGTCGATCGCCTGCGAGAGGTTGGCGATCGCGGCGGTTTCCGTGATCTCGAACATGACCCTGTGCGCCGGGACGGCGTGGCGGTCGAGAGAACGGAGGATCAGGCGGTGGAGTTCGGCGTTGCCGAAGCTCTGCCCGGAAAGGTTGATGGTGAAAACGGCGCGGCCGAGCTCGTCGCCGTCATGGAGGCCACCGATCATCTCGAGCGCGGCGCCGACCACCCAGAGATCGATCACCGGCATCATGCGATAGCGCTCGGCGGCGGTGATGAACTGGCTCGGAGTCACGACATTGCCGTCGACATCGACCAGCCGCAGCAGCAGCTCGTTGAGCTGGGGTCGGCCGGTGGTGTCGCGCAGGGACCGGATCGGTTGCCGGTAGAGCCGGAACCTGTTTTCCTCGAGCGCACGGTTGATGCGTTCGACCCACCGCATCTCGCTGTGGCGGGTCAAGACCGCGAGATCGCCGGCCGTCGAGACGTGAATCTGGTTCCGTCCCCGGTCCTTGGCCACGTAGCACGCGGAGTCGGCCGCGCTCAGGAGCTCGGGCAAATTGCCGCCGTGCTCAGAGACCGGGACGATGCCGATGCTGGCCGCGATCTCGAACACCTGCTCGTTCCACTGGAAGCGGTACTGCTTGACGGCCTCGATCACCGCATGTGCCTTGTGCTCGGCGTCGTCGACCTCGCAATCGGCGAAGAGAATGCCGAACTCGTCGCCCCCGAGTCGCGCGAGGGTGTCTTCCTCTGCGATCCGTGCGTCGAGAACCGAGGTCAGTTGGCGGAGCAGCTCGTCACCCGCACTGTGGCCGCACGTGTCGTTGACCAGCTTGAACTCGTCGAGATCGAGGTAGCACAGCGCCCAGGGACGCCGTCCGCGCCCGGACTCGCCGATCGCGTCCGCGAGGCGGAGCTCGAACTCCCGGCGGTTGATGAGACCGGTCAGCGGATCGTGGCTCGCGAGGTGCGCCATGCGCTGCTGCAGCGCCCGGAGCTGGGTGACGTCGGTGATCACCAGCACCGACCCGGCAAGCTCGTCATCGCCGTCGAAGATCGGGGCCGCGCTCTGCCGGATCCAGATCTCGGAGCCGTCCGGCCGCCGGAGCAGCGACGCCTCGGCGGGTTCGACAAGGTGCCTGCCGGCGAGGCACTGCCGCACGACACCGGGCTCGGCACGGTCGCCGGCCTGGGCACGGACGGTGTAGATCTCGGCGAGCTGGCGTCCCCGCACCCGCTCCAGCCTCACGCTCAGCAACGCCTCCGCCGCCGGGTTGAGGTAATCGATGCGGCCGTCGGCGTCGGTGCGAATCACACCGTCGCTGATGGATGCCAGGGTCACCTGTGCCCGTTCCTTCTCCCGCTGGAGCTCCTCCTCGGCCCGTTTGCTGTCGGTGATGTCGGCCGAGACACCGATGACGCGGCTGATTCGGCCGTCGGTACCGATCTCGGCCTGCCCCCGCACCATCGCCCAGACGATGCCCCGGCCGGGAATCCGGAACCGGTGTTGGAGCGAGAACGGACGGCCGGTCCTGAGGACCGCACGGAACTTGGACTTGAGGCCGCCCCTCTCGGTCGAGGGAATGAAATCGAGGAGCTCGGTGCTGGTGCGCGGCAGGAGCGTCCGGTCGATGCCGAAGACCTCGGCGGTGGTGCTCGAGAAAGCCAGCGAGTCGTCCTTGGGGTTCCACGCCCAGGCCGTGCTGCGGCCGGCGAGCTGGGCCAGCTCCAGCCAATCGCAGCTGCCCGTGAGCTTCGGATCGATGTCCAAAACCCGGTCGATCGCGAGGTTCTGGAAGCGGCGCAACGGCGTGACTCCCTCCAAAATCCGACACCTTCACCGAGCTCGCGCTCCTCGAGGCGCCCGCGTGCACACTTGCGCACGCTGTCTCCGATGTCCATTGTAACCCGTGGGAGAGAGCCGGCCCGGGGTCAAGGCCGGATCGGGGGCTCCTCGAGTCGATCGTGGTCGCGACCGCCGTCGCCGCCATCCGCGGCTCGGGTTCATCGCAGCCTGTGAAGGAAACGCCCCCAGCGTGGCAGGTAGTGCCGTTCGGGGTCCACCGAGGCGGCGACCATGGTCGCGCGTCCCAGGATCTGCCGGCGTTCGACGGTCCCGAAGTACCTCGAGTCGAAGCTCTCGTCGCGGTTGTCTCCCATGACGAAGAACGCTTCCGCCGGGATCAGCACCGGCCGGAACGCAGGACCGTGACGAGCGCCGTGAGGGATCATCACGGCGTGCGGATGCCGGCCGAGGATTTCCAGCGCCAGCAGCTTGCCCTCGGCTCCCGGAGTGAGGCCGCCGACCACGCCGGGCTCCAGGGCCCGGTAGGCCACCGCCCGGCCGTTGACGATCAGCCGGTCGCCGTTCAGGGCGACCTCGTCTCCCGGCAGCCCGACCACGCGCTTGACCAGCCGCCTGCCGTCGGCGGGCGAGTAGAGGACCACGATGTCGCCGCGCTCCGGTTCGGCCCAGCTCGCGATGCGAATCGTCGTGAACGGAACCTTGAGGTCGTAGGCGAGCTTGTTCACAACGATGCGGTCGCCCTCGAAGATGGTGGGCTTCATCGAGCCCGAGGGAACGTCGTTCCAGTCCGCGATCGCCGACCGGAAGGAGGTCACGATCAGGATGATCAGGAGCACTGACCGGATCCACTCCGTCCACCATCGTTTGAGAGTCCGTTGCGCTGCGGTCATGAAGCCACCCGGCTCTTCGATACGGCTCGACCCCGGATCGGGTTTCGGTGATTTCGCCGTCACTTTTCTCCCTTGGATCCGCCGGGTGTCACGATCGCGGTCGGGAACGCGGCGACCTTGCCATCCCCGGAGGTGATGCGCCCACGTCCGGCCTTGGTCACTTCGTCAATGCGGAACACGGCGTGGAGTGGTACGTGGATCCGCCGGACTCCCTCGAACTCGGTCTTGAGCCGCTCCTCCGATGAGTCGATCAACAACTTCGAGCGCTCGCCGAACACAAGATCCTCGATCTCGACGAACCCGAAGAGGGTGCCCTGGGTGACTCCCTTCGCGTAGATCTCGTAGACCTCGCCCTGGTTCATGAAGGTGATCCGAAACAGGGTCTCGTCTCTCATGTTCCGGTCCTCGGACCAGGAGAACGGCTCTTCACGTGCTCGACCAGCCGCGCGTTGGCCGGTGCTGGAATCCCGACCTGGTGCGACAACTCGACCACGGCACCGTTCCGGAACTCGACGGCGCTCGGGTTGGCGACGCGAATCCAGCCGAGCGGTTCGGCAGAGAGGAGGAATCTCTCCCAGATGTTGCTCCCGGCCTCGGTGTCTGTCGCGCGGCAGCAGACGGCGACCGTCTCGAAGAACACGGCCCGCGCTTCTTCACGGTGCTGCTCGAGATACTGGCTCAGGCTGAGGCCATGGACCGCCAGCGGTAGGCCCACGACGCAGTTGAAAGCCATCTTCTCGGCCTCCTGGTTGCCGAAGTCCTCTGGGCGCAGGTCGTGGGCGGGAATGCCGCCGCGGCCAAGGGCCGACACGAGCTCTGAAGCCATGGGTCCGGTGAACGGGCTCGAACGCACGACGGTGAAGAACTCGCCTTTGGCGGTGAACCAGATCAGCCCACGGGTGATTCCGGTCCGGCCGTGGACGAGAGGCCGGATCCAGCCGTTCTGCACGAGGGCGACGTGCCCGGACGGAATGCCGCTGAGATAGCTCAGGATCTCGGACAACGCCTCCTCGCGCACGCACACCAGGTGCAGACCCTCGGAGTCCGCGAGAGCTTCGGCCCAGCCTCGGGTGCGGGTCACGGGATGGACGTGCACGCCGGCCCGCCGCAGCGCTTCGCCGAGCCTGCGGCCGACCTCCCCCATGCCGATGACGTTCACCCGTGACAGATATCTCGTGGCGGCCATCAAGGATCACTCCGTGTAGCGCGAGATCATCCGATCCACCGCGCGGGCGCACACCGGACAGTAGGGCTGGAGGCGCCGCGAGAACATCAGGCAGTCGACGGCTGGTCGGTAGAGGCCGGTGGAGGAGTAGCCGGCGCCCTCGAACGCCCCGACGACGCCCGCCCAGCGGCTCGATGCGAGGTACTGCCGAGCCCACTCCGCGTGCCCGGCGGCGTGCTTCGCCTCCTCGGCGCGCAGCTCGCGCAGGACCTGTTCTGAGGCGCCGCTGCGGGCGGCCTCGGCGATTTTCCGGTTGAGCCTGGCGCGTTGCTCCTGGTATTCGCGGTCCTCCTTGTCGTAGCCTTCCTTCTCCCACGGCGTCGGCAGCGGCACCTCGGGCCTCATGAGGTCGGCCCACGGCAGATCGATCGGGTCGAGGAGGGCGGTGATGTTGGGCTCGACCGGTTCGCGGCCCCTCGGGTAGAAGTCGTGGTAGGCAACGTCGGAGCTGTAGTACTCGTCGGCGAGCCCGGCGAAGGAGTGGCCGAGCTCGTGGAGCAGCAGGTAGTCGGCCCACTCCGACCTCGCCGTGAAGGTGCAGTAGAGATTGTAGATACCGCCCCCTCCGTAGCGATCGTGATTGACCATGATCACGAGAGCGTCGTAGGGCACGTTGGCGGCGATGTCGCGGAGGCGCCTGTTGTCCTCGGTCAGCAGGTACCGCTCGGAACCCAGGGAGTTGAAGGTCGCACCGATCGAGGTGTCGGCCCAGCGGCCGCGGGTCGGCTCGTCGCAGCCGCCGTCGGCAGAGGGAACCAGAACCCCCCGAACCGTGATGCGGTCGCTGTAAGCAGCGAACGGCTCGTGGCCCAGGAGGGTGCGGGTCGACCGCGCGAGGTCCCGCTTGAAGACCTCGACCTCGGAGGCGCGGTAACCCTCTCCTATGAACGCCACATCGAGGCTGTCGGAAGGCGAGCCCCCCTCGTGGCCGGTGACCACGATCGCACCCGCCGCGGGCGGCTCGGCGGCCACGGTCTCACGGGCTTCGGGGTCGATTCGGAAGCTGCCGACGGCGGTTGTCGTCCCGTCGCGACGGCGGGCTGTCAGCGTGACCGTCACGGGCTGCCTCGGGAAGGGCATCAGAATCGTCTCGTGAAAAGTGCGGAGGACGCCGTCGGTCGCCGCCGAGGTGGTCCGGTACTCGCCGAAGTAGCTGTCGAAACCCCTCGAAAACAGCAGCTTGCCGCTGCCTGCGTCCCTCGCCTCCACGAGATAGCCGCCCAAGCGAGAAAAATCGATCAGCCTCTCCCGCGGGCCCGCCCAGCGGCCCTGCCGGTAGACCCGGTCGAGGGCCAGGAACTCGCGTTCGGCGTCTCCCGTGTGGTGGTAGTCGATGCGGAGGGTCGCATCGACGAAGTCGTCATCGAAGAGGTCACCCGCGGCGCCGCCGCCGGCCGCCACCGCGATCAGCACTGCGGCGGAGGCGGCTCTGAACGTGAGGTCTTCGCGTGCGGTTCTCATGCCGGCTATTGTGCCCCAAATCGTTTCAATTGTCCCACGCCATCGGTGTAACCATCGCGGAGCGGAGAACGTATATTCATCGATGATGACACGCCTCGTTATGGTGGCCGTCGGTGCGATTCTGGTGCTGCTGGCGCCGGTGCCCGCAGTGGGCGGCAGCCTCAACGCCGAGGTCTTCGGCTACGACGCCTGGCGGGCCGAGGTCGAGGCTCTCGGCCTGGATCCGGATGAGGTCGTCTACCCGTTCACCGTCGGCGACGAGATGCGCGAGTGGGTCTCGGAACGGCTGGGCCGTTTCGTGACCGCGTCGCCCGAGGTGCGGCTGCAGGCGTTGCAGAGCGCCTTCTTCGATCGCGGCCAGTTCGAGTTCGACTACGAGCAGGCGCGGACGCTGACCGCATCCGAGGCCTTCGCCGTGCGCCACGGGAACTGCATGTCCTTCACGTCGCTGTTCGTCGCGTTGTCGCGCACGATGGGCCTGCCGACGTTCCTGCTCGCGGTGGACCGCGTGCCGGCGGTCGAGAAGATCGAGGACCTGGTGGTCGTGAATCGCCACGTGGTCGCGGGCTACCGGGCCCCCGACACGATTCACCTCTACGACTTCTACCTGACGTCTGCCGATCCGTATGTGGAGCGGCAGGTCATCGACGACCTCGGGGCCTCGGCCCTCTACCACACAAACATCGGCGGGCGGGAAATCCGCGACGGGGACTACGAGGAAGCGGCCCGCCACCTCCGCATCGCGACCGTCATCGAGCCCGACTGGGGCCCGGCCTGGGTCAATCTCGGGGTGAGCCTGGAGCGGCTCGGGAGGATCGAGGAGGCCATGGACGCCTACCGGCAGGCGCTGCTGGCGGAGCCCGGGAACTCCTCGGCGCTGGTCAACATGGCCGGCACCTACCGCGACCGGGGGCTCGTGGAGGAGGCGAGGACCGCGATGGCGGCGGCGGCCGAAGGCTCCCGCAACCCGTTCACGCTCATTGCCATGGCCGACATGGAGATGCTGCGGGGCGACCTCGATGCCGCCCGCAAGTACCTGCGGCGGGCGCGGTGGTGGTACGGCCGCGAGCCCGAGGTCCACGATGCCCTGGCGCGATTGGCCCGTGCTGTGGGCGATCGCGACAAGGCCCGGAAGCACTCGGAACGGGCGGCCGGCCTGCGGACCAGGAGCGAGCCTGCCGGGGCCGGCATCGGCAGCAACTGAAACCGCGGCCGGCCGCGAGCCGACCGTGGTCTCCAACGTTGACCCTTGGGAGCGGCCGCTGCGCGACGCCCCGATGCATCTCTCAGCACCTCGCGGACCTCGCGACGCGACCTGGTGAGAAGGACGGGTTCAACCGGCTCCGGCTTCTGCCGCGCCTGTCGCAGGAGGAGCCGAAACGGGGAGTCAGGACTTCGAGCGAGGAGGTTGCTTCTTCCTGACAGGCCTGCTTGATCCCTGCAGCTCCTGGCGCAGCCAGCGCAGCGTGCCCGCCACCAAATAGAAGGCTATGATCCCGAGCACGATCCAGAGCAGGGCGAACGGCACCGATGGATCCTAGCACTCGCCCGCGTCCGGTGCCGCCCGTCAGCACGGCTTCGCCGCCGTGGGCTCTATACTGGTGCAGTCATGGAAGGGCGTACGGTCTCCCACTACGAGGTGATGGATCGCCTCGGAAGGGGCGGGATGGGGGAGGTCTATCGGGCCCGCGACCTGCAGCTCGAACGGACGGTCGCCCTCAAGTTCCTGCCGGCCGATGTCGGCGAGCACCCTGAGATGCGCGAGCGATTCCTGCGCGAGGCCCGCGCCGCATCGGCGCTCGACCACCCGCGGATCTGCACCGTCTACGAGATCGGTGCGACCGACGACGGGCAGCCCTTCATCAGCATGGCCTATTGCGGCGGAGAGACCCTCAAGGCGCGCCTGTGCCGCGGGCGCCTGCCGCCCGAGGAGGCGCGGGCGATCGCGATCCAGATTGTCGAGGGCCTGGCCGCCGCCCATGAGGCGGGAGTCGTGCACCGCGACGTCAAACCCGCCAACATCATGCTCACTCCAGGCGGGGTGAAGATTCTCGACTTCGGGCTCGCCAAGCTGGCGGACGCCACCCTGTTGACCCACACCGGGGCCACGATGGGTACGCCGGCCTACATGTCACCCGAGCAGGCGACCGGCAAGCCGATCGACGGGCGTACCGACATCTGGTCGCTCGGCGCGATCCTCTACGAGATGGTGACCGGAACGCGGCCATTCAAGGGCGACAATGCCACCGCCATCATGTACGCCATTCTGTCCGATGACCTGCGGCCGGTTCGCGAGCTGCGGCCCGACGTCCCCGACGATCTGGAAAGCGTCATCTCGGGGTGCCTGGTCCGGGATCCCGGGGAGCGGTACGCCGACTGCCGTGCTGTCCTCGTTGACCTCGGCGCGCCGGAGACGTCTCTGTCGGCGACCAGAGCCGTTTACGATGTCGAACAAACCGCGATCTCCGGCGACCTGCGGCCGCGGGCGCGGTCGGGCCGGGCAATCTGGCGCCCCTGGTGGTGGTTTGCCGCGGCAGCCGCGGTCGGGTTGGCGGTGACCGCCGGTTGGTGGATGACTCGCTCACCGCACGGCGATCCGTCGCGTAACGGGGCTGCCCTGGAGTCCACGGTTACCGCGCCGCTGCACGTGGTCGGGGTGGCGCCGTTTGTCAACCGGACCGGCGACGACGCGTACGACTGGCACGGGGCCGGCATCGCGCAGCTCGTCACTGACGCCCTCGCCGGCTCCCGCATGCTGCGCGTGATCTCGAGCGGCAGGGTCGGCGCGGTCGTCGAGGGCGGTGCCGCCGACCCCTCGCAGGCCGCGTCCGAGCTCGGCCTGACCGCGCTGGTCACCGGCGAGATCCTGCCGGCAGCCGACGGCGTCGTGGTCGCCGCGAGGGTCGTGGAGACCGGGTCCGGGCGCAGCATGGCCGCGCACCGGGCCGATGGGCTCGATACCGGCACGCTGCTCGGCTGTGTCGACGAGATCTCATCGGCCGCGCGGCGCGGACTCGGGTTGCCGCCGGAAGACTCGGTGGACGTCTACACCGCGGATTTCGCGGTCGGCAACCCCGAGGCCTACCGGTCATACGTCGAGGGCCTGCGGGCCTTCGCAGACTGGCGCTACGAGGACGCCGAGCGCGAGTTCCGGCAGGCGCTGGCGCTGGCCCCGGACTTCTCGATGGCCCGCTACCGCCTAGCCTGGGTGCTCGCCGCCACCAGCCGGCGCGACGAGGCGGCTGACGCGATGCGGCGCGCCGCCGAGGGCGCCTCGCGGATGAGCGACCGCGAGGCGCGGTACGTCCGCGCCGGGATGGCCGAGCTCGAGTCTCGGCTCGAGAATGCGCTCGCGGAGTACCGGCGGCTGGTCGAGCTCTACCCCTACGACACCGACGCTCGACACCTGCTGGCTGGGGTGCTCCACGATCTCGGGCGCTACGAAGAGGAGGTTGCCGAGCTCGAGACCCTGGCCGGGATCGCGCCCGACGACGCGGTGGTCCACAGCATGCTCGGCTACGCCCATCTGGCTCGCGGCGACGCCACCGGCGCGATCGTCGCGCTGCAGCGCTACGTGGAGCTCGAGCCGGACAGCGCCAACGGCCACCACACGCTCGGCGACGCCTACCGCGCGCAGGGCGAGCTCGAGCTGGCCGCGGAGGAGTACCGGCGCTCGCTGGCAGTCGACCCCCACTTCCACTTCGCCTCGACGTCGCTGGCAGTCGTCGAGGTGCTTCAGGGCCGGCTGTCTGCCGCGGAAAGCCGGCTGCGCGCGGTGATCGAGGATCGTCAGGTGCCGCCGCGCGGCCACATCGACGCCGGTTTCGAGCTCGCCTCGCTGCTGCGGCTGCAGGGGCGGTTCCGGGACGCCGAGACGGCGTTGCGTTCGCTGCAGGACGAGATCGAGGGCGAGGGGGTTCGGGAGGCACTGTGGCTGTCGGTGTGCGGCTCGTGCCTGCTCGAGCTGGGCGAGCTGCGATCGGCGCGGCAGCTGATCGAGCGCGCCGTGGAGCGCTCCCCCGGTGTTCCGACCCGCTACCTCTTCGCGCGCGGCCAGCTCGAGCTGCGCAACGGCGAGCCGGAGGCCGCGCGCGCCACCGCCGCCCGGATCGCGGAAGGCGCGCTGCCGTCGGGCGAAGCCGACCGCACCGAGGACAAGGCAGCGGCCTACCTGCGCGGAATGGCGCTGCTGACTGATGGCGATGCCGCCGCGGCGGTCGATCAGCTGACCCTCGCGGTCACCCTCACCGGCTACGAGTACGCGGTCTACCGGCTCGGGCTGGCGCGCGCCTACCTCGATCTGGAGCGAATGCCGGAGGCCCGGGCTGCCGCGCGGCAGGCGCACAACGAACGTGACGGCGCCGAGCCGCGGCTCGACCTGCTGCTCGGTCGCCACCGCGCGCTGATCACGCTGGCCCGGATCGAGCGCGCCGAGGGACGCCCCGAAAAGGCGGCCGCTCGGGCGCGAGAGTTCCTCGCCCTGTGGTCACGGGCGGACGAGGGGCTGCCGGACCTGGCGGCCGCCCGCGAGCTGGCGCGCGGCCGCTAGGAGCTTGCACCGAATAGACCCTCGACGAGAGCAAGGGTCTATCGGTAGGGTTTCTGCCGAGGGTCTTTTCGGCACAAGCTCCTAGCGCGGCGGCTGCACGATCCCGCCCGGCCGCGCCGGCGCCACGCAGGATCCCGGGTTTTCGTCGCCGTCGACGTCGAAGCGGTAGTCGCACTGGCCCTCGGCCCACTGCCGGAAGCGGGTCGTCTCCTGGCGCGAGATCGGGTCGTAGCCCATCAGCTCGGCGTCGCGGATGTCGAGGTCGCCGTCGCCGTCCTGGTCGACCAGGATATCTGGCGCGACGCCGTCGACCATGAACACGCGCACGGTCACCGTGGTGCCGAAAAGCAGGCCGTCGAGGGCGCCGAACCACTGCTCGTAGCAGCGCAACGGCCCGCCGTCCATGCGGTAGACGCCGCCGGCTGTTTCGGCGTCGCAGGTGCCGTCGGCGGTCTCCACGTCGTGCGCGAGGTTGTTGTCGGCCAGCACCACGGGGAGGAACAGCTGCCGCGGCACGTTGAGGTGGGCGAGCAGCGAGGTCTCGCCGGTGCCGCCCTTGAGCGAGTAGGCGACCGAGTTGACGAAGCCGGCCAGGTTCCACGCCTCGGCGGGCTCGAGGGCGTCGAAGAAGCCAGGGGCCGGCTCATCGCCGGCCGGTGGGACCCAGCGCACGCCCGGGCCGTGGTCCGCCACGATCACCAGGCCGGGGATCCGCCGCGAGTGGCCGTAGGTGATGTCGTCGGAGGTCGACCCGAGGTCCGGACCGTAGGGTGAAAGCGCCCAGCCGGACCCGGTCAGGTTCCAGACCACGGGCTCCTCCTCCTCGAATCCGACGGGTGCGCGCGGCGGTATGACATCCGGTACGCTCAGACCGCTGGTGAACTCCGCCCAGGTCTCGTCGCGGACCCACGCCACACCGGAACCGGTGACCTCGTCGCGCCAGTCCATCCAGCCGTCCTCGGGTGGGCACGCGGGGAGGCCGGCAGGCCACGCGGAATCGTCGGGCCAGTACGGTGGCGCGCAGCCCTCGTAGACCTGGATCGGCGTGTCCCGGCAGTGGTACGCCTCATAGGCCCGCGCCTGCCAGCCGACGGCGATGAAGGAGGGGCAGGCGTCCGGATCTTCGAAGACCAGGTAGCCGGTGCACTCCGCAGCGGGGTAGATGGGCGGCGTGGTTTTCGTGCCGATCCCGAGCAGTTCCCGGTTCTTGGCCTGCAGGCTGACCGTCAGCGGCCAGCCGTCCTCGGGCTGGACTGCCTCCACCCAGTAGTTGGTGCCGACGAGGTCGAGCCGCAGCTCCTCGCCGCCCCACCACTTCGGCTCGGCCTGTT
>CAZSTH010000020.1:0-42687 GCA_964609835.1 uncultured Thermoanaerobaculia bacterium | reverse complement strand
GGCGTAGCCGAGGTCGTCGTGGGCCAGCACCGAGCCTGGATCGATGGCGATCGCGTTTTCGAAACTCGCGATGGCGGCCTCGAAGCTCGGCCTCGGGTCGCCGCCGCGCGACAGCTCCCGCAGGCCGGCCACAGTCAGCGCTCCACCCCTCGTGATGAAGGCGGCTACGCTGTCGGAACGCAGCTCGATCGCGCGGTCGGCCGCCGAGATCGACCGCTCGAGAAATGCTTCAGGATCCCCGCCGCGATCGTTGACGATGTCCGCCCAGCGCCAGTAGAGGTGGGACAGCCGCTCGTGGACCACGGACCGTTCGGAGTCGATGGCGAGGGCGCGCCCGCAGGCGTCGACGGCCGCCTCGAACGACGCGATCACCGCTTCGCCGCGGCGACTCCGGATCTCGAGGACCTCGATCCAGCGCGAGCAGTCGCCCTCGTGGACGCTCGGGTCCGAGCGCGCGATCTCGGCCGCCGTGGCGTAGGACTCTCCGGCGAGCTCGAGTACCAGCAGAGCGTCGTCCTGCGCGCCGGTCAGCCGGTGTTCTGCGCCGCGCTGGAGCAGGATGTCGCCCTCCAGGCGCTTGGCTTCGTACAGCCACGCCTCGTCGGCGAACGCCTTGCGGGTCGCTTCGAGAGCCTCCTCGAGACGGCCGGCGTAGAACAGGATCAGGGCCTCGGCGTACCCGGAGGCTGCGATTGCCGCCTGGCTTCCCGAGCGCAGGAGGTCGAGGGCCGGCTCTCGCAGCGCGACCTCGATCTCCGCGATCCGTGCGCCCCGGATTTCGTCGTTTTCGATGCGCCTGGCGAGCTCGATCTCGCGCTGGTAGAGCCGCCCGAGCACCATGCCGAGGGCGTACGAGACGCCGGGACCGCGAAATCCGTGGGCGACGGCCTCCTCGAGGTGACGCCTGGCTGCCTCGAACTCCTGCAGGGTCATGTAGCCGCGGCCGAGGGCGTAAAGTGCCGGGCCCGCGCCGAGATCGCCGAGCAGCTCCATCTCCGACTCGATGTCGGCCATTCGCTGCCGGATCACGGTGCGTTCCCGCGACCTGTCGTGCAGCGGCAGCATCGCCGACACCCGGGCAAAGCTCTCGATCTCCTTGGCCTGCTCCGTCAGCCGCTGTGCGATGGCGGCCTGGCGGCGGGTGCGGATGTTGGAAGCCAGGCTCGCGACGCCGAGAGCCACGAACGCCAGCACCACCACGATCGCTGCGGCAGCGACCTTTGGGTGGCGGCGGATCCGCTTGCCGAGCTTGTAGAGCGCTCCGGCGCGGCGAGCGGCGATCGGCTCGCCGGCCAGGAATCGGCGCAGGTCTTCCGACGCCTCGCGTGCCGAGATGTAGCGTCGTTCCTGCTCCTTCTCCAGGCATTTGAGGACGATCGTCTCGAGATCGACGGGAATCGTGCGGTCGAGCCGGTGTGGAGGCGTCGGGTCGCGCTCGGCGACGCCGGTGATGATCTCGGGGTAGGCCCCGGAGTAGGGGCTCTGGCCGGTGAGCAGCCAGTACAGGGTCGCGCCGAAACCGTAGACATCGGTGCGCCGGTCGAGGGTCGAGGTCTCGCCGCGAACCTGCTCTGGTGCACAAAAGGCCGGGGTGCCGAGCACCATGCCCGAGACCGTGAGCTCGTGCGGGGTGTCCACCTCGCGGGCGATTCCGAAGTCGACGATGTAGGGATGCCACCTACCGTCGGGCTCGCGTTCGACCAGGATGTTGGCGGGCTTGATGTCGCGGTGGATGAGGCCGGCCTGATGCGCGGCGTGGAGACCGTCGGCCACGTCGACCATGATTTCGACCTTCTCGCGCACGGCGAGGAGGTCGGCGATCTCCTTGATCGTGCCTCCGGAGATGTACTGCATGGCGATGTAGGAGAGACCGTCGACCTCTCCGACCTCGTACACCTCGCAGAGATTGTCGTGGTCGACCTTGGCCTGGACCTTGGCCTCGCGCAGGAAACGCCTGACCTGTTCGGGATCGTCGCGGCGCAGGAACTTGAGCGCCACATGCCGGCCGAGCCGCAGGTCGCGGGCCTTGAAAACGTCGCCCATCCCGCCGCGGCCGATGAACTCGACGAACTCGTAGCGGTCCCAGTCCGCGACCGGGAAGTTTTCGAACGGGTCACCATGGGAGGAACTTCCTCCCGCGCCCTGCGTCCCGCCGGACTGCCAGTGCTCGTCGTCGAGCCCCAGCTCCCGCGCCAGCTGAGCGAGGGTGTGGTCTTCGAAGAGCTCGTTGTCGAGCACGATCTCCAACGACGGCTCTTCGAGATCGTAGAGCCCGGCGTCGGCCAGCCGCTGCCGGACCTCTGCCACGGTCGAGTCGGCGTCAGCGCTGCTGATCAGTCTTCGCCGTGCCGCGAGGTGGAAAGCCTCCCTCGCCGCCGCTGTCTCCTCTGGCGTGGGCCGGCGCCGGTCGTCGTTCATGGTGTCCGTCGGCGATGACTATAGCGCGCCCACCCATCCGCCCGATACTGGATTTCCGATGGTTGATCCTGGACCCGCCCACCCATCCGGATATCGTCGAAGCGGACGAATATCCAGCATCGAGCATCGTGTCCGGATCAATCGATGATCCTCATCTCCTGAATGTAGTCGAGCCTCGGGAAGTCCCCTTCGAGGTAGGCGTTGCCCCGGCGAAAGAGCTCGGACTGCGATGGGCCCCTGCCGCGCGGCTGACCCTCGCCGTAGCCGGCGTAGATGGCGTCCACGTTCTCCAGGCCCTCCACAACCTCGCCGATGGGCGCAAAGCCCATCTCGTCGAGGTAGGAGTTGTCGCCGAAGCTGATGAAGATCTGGGTGGTGCGGGTGTCGGGGCTGCCGCCCATCGCGAATGTCACCCGGCCGCGGGTGTTGGACTGTGCCACCGGATCCGAGGGAATCCTGGAACCCATCCACGCTGCCGTCACCGCGGGGTCGGCGTGCATGCCGAACTGAGCCATGAAGCCGTTGATGACCCGGTAGAAAGCGGCGTCCTCGTAGTAGCCGATCTTGACCAGGTTGTAGAAGCGGTCGGCGCCGTGCGGCGCCCAATCGCGGTGGACCTGGATGACGAAGTCTCCGGCCGTGGTCTTCAGCTCGACCCGGAAGATGCCGGGTGCAGTCTCTCGGGCGAGCCCCGGATCCAGCAGCGCCGGGTGGGGCCGATCCGCTGTGGTCTCCTGCGCCAAGGTGAAAGGACCGGAGGCCGGAATCGTGACGAGGCCAACGCATGCGGCCATCGTGACCAAGAACTGGTGGAATGACATCCTCAGGCTCCTTTGTTGTCGCCAACGTCGAGCACGTAACGATTGTAACCACGAATCGCCACGGGGAGGCGGCATGAGCGCGGCTCATCTCGAAATCGGTGATAATGCGCCCGGATTCACGCTCCGCGACCAGGACGAGAAGGAGGTCTCGCTGTCCGGCCTGAAGGGGCAATGGGTGGTGCTGTACTTCTATCCGCGAAATGATACTCCGGGTTGCACGACCGAGGCGTGCGAGTTCACCGACGGCATCGAGGCCTTCGCCGGTCTCGACGCGGTAGTTTTGGGATGCAGCCCGGACTCACCCGAGTCGCACCGCAAGTTCATCGCCAAGCACTCGCTCGGGCTCCGCCTGCTGAGCGACCCGGAGCACGAGGTGATGGAGGCCTATGGGGCCTGGGGCGAGAAAAACATGTACGGCAGGAAGTCGATGGGCGTGATTCGCTCGACGGTGATCATCGATCCCAAGGGCAAGGTCGCCCACCGTTGGAAGCGCGTGAAGGCCAAGGGCCACGCGGAAAAGGTCCGAGAGAGGCTGGAAGAGCTTCAGGCCTGACGACCTGCCCCTGGGTGCCTCCCCCTGGGTGCCTCCCCCTGGTGCCACGTTCACCATTGCACCATTGTGCCTCCCCCTGGTGCCACGTTCACCATTGCACCATTGTGCCGCGGTGACGTGGAGAGCATTATCGCGGCAAGACACAATGGTGCAATGGTGAACGTGGCACCGGGACACCCCAATGGTGAACGTGGCACCGGGACACCCGGGAGGTCGGGTGCGCGACGGCTTGAACGATATTTCACAAACGTCGGGGTTTGTGTATCATGTGCCGGACCGAGCGGGGGAGGTTCGTCCACGGGAGAGCGGTCGCTAAAGCGGCGCGAGTTTCCGGCTTCAACTCAATGAACTGACAAGAAGGAGGGGGTTGTGGAACCTATTCATTTCATCTATCTGACACCGGCGGTGGCGATACTGGCCCTGATCTTCGCCTACCTGCGGGCGGCGTGGATCAGTCGGCAGGATCCCGGCACGGAGCGCATGCAGCTCATCGGTAAGTGGGTTGCGGATGGAGCGATGGCGTTCCTGGGACGCGAGTACCGCGTGCTCGCGATTTTCGTGGTGGCGGTGGCAATTCTGCTCGGTGTCACGAACCACTACGTGTCGGAGGACACCAATGCATTCATCGCCGTGTCCTTCGTCCTCGGCGCCTTCTGCTCGGCGCTGGCGGGCTACTTCGGGATGAAGACCGCGACCGCGGCCAACACCCGCACCGCTGCGGCGGCACGCACGGGGCTGAACGACGCCCTCCAGGTTGCCTTCAAGGGCGGTTCGGTCATGGGACTTTCGGTCGCCGGCCTGGCGCTGTTGGGACTCGGCACCCTGTTCATCATCTACACGAGAATGTACCCCGGATCGCTCGAGGGCGGCGACGCGACGATGCTGGTTCTCAACATTCTCTCCGGCTTCTCACTGGGCGCGTCGTCGATCGCGCTGTTCGCGCGCGTCGGCGGCGGCATCTACACCAAGGCCGCCGACGTCGGCGCCGACCTGGTGGGCAAGGTCGAGGCGGGGATTCCGGAAGACCACCCGCTCAACCCGGCGACCATCGCCGACAACGTAGGCGACAACGTGGGCGACGTGGCCGGCATGGGCGCCGACCTCTTCGAGTCCTACATCGGGGCTGTGATCTCGTCGATGATCCTCGGCGCGGCCTGGTATGTGGGTCTCGACGCCGTTGTTCCAGGCAGCGGCATGAACGCCGTTGTGCTGCCGCTGGTGATCGCCTTGATCGGCGTCGTGGCGTCGTTCCTCGGGTTCTTCCTGGTGCGCACCAAGGAGGGCGGCGACCCGCAGCAGGGCCTGAACCGCGGTACCTTCGGCGCCGGGATCCTGATGATCATCGGCACCGTCATCGCCATCAAGCAGATGATCCCCCCCGGCGGCGTGACGGTTCCCGACATAATCACCGGCAACGCCACCACCTACCAGTGGTGGGGCATCTCGCTGGCGGTGGTCGCCGGCCTGGTGGCGGGTATCCTGGTTGGTCTCATCACCGAGTGGTACACGGCGACCTTCCGCTCCCCGGTGGGAACGATCGTCGAGGCCTCGAAGACGGGCGCCGCGACCACCGTCATCCAGGGCCTTGCGGTGGGCATGAACTCCACCACCTTCCCGGTCCTGGTGATCAGCGGGGCGATCCTGATCGCTTACGCCTTCGCCGGGCTCTACGGCATCGCACTCGCGGCGGTCGGCATGCTGTCGACAATCGCCATCCAGCTCGCAACCGACGCCTACGGCCCGATCGCCGACAACGCCGGCGGCATCGCCGAGATGTCCCGGCTAGGGCGTGACATTCGTGCCCGTACCGACAAGCTCGACGCGGTCGGCAACACCACTGCGGCGATCGGCAAGGGCTTCGCGATCGGTTCGGCGGCGCTTACGGCGCTGTCGCTGACCGCGGCCTATCTGACCAAGATGGGCGGCGAGGTCAACATCGACGCCGCCAATCCCTTTGTGCTGGTCGGCCTGCTGATCGGGTGCATGCTGCCCTTCCGCTTCTCGGCCATGGCCATGGTGGCGGTGGGCAGGGCGGCCCAGGACATGATCCAGGAGGTGCGCCGCCAGTTCCGCGACATCCCCGAGCTGCGGCCGGCCCTCGAGGCCGCGCAGCGGGCGGAGCACGAGGATCGCGAGCCCACCGACCAGGAAGCGACGATCATCCGCGCTGCCGACGGCAAGGCCGAGTACACCCAGTGCATCGACATCGCCACCGGCGCCGCGATCCGCAAGATGATCGCCCCCGGCATCATGGCGGTGCTCGTACCAATCATCGTCGGCGTGATTTCCGTCGACATGCTCGGCGGCCTGCTGATCGGCGTCACGATCTCGGGCGTCTGCCTGGCCATCTTCCAGGCCAACGCCGGCGGCGCCTGGGACAACTCCAAGAAGCAGGTCAAGGAAGAGGGGCACGCCAAGTACGGTGACGATTACGACGAGATGCACAAGGCCACCGTCACCGGCGACACCGTGGGCGACCCCTTCAAGGACACCTCAGGCCCCTCGCTGAACATCCTCATCAAGCTGATCTCGGTGGTGGCCATGATCATCGCGCCGATTCTGTACGCCATCCACTTCGGTTAGACGACGACGATTCGAGATATCGCGCCGGGCCTGCGGGCCCGGCTATTTTTTTCTCCATTTCGTGCCGGCGGCACGAAATGGAGAAAAAAAGCGCCCCGCGTTGCCGCGGGGCGAGAGTGAGATTGACGGAATCGCGATGAAAGCTACGAGTTCTGGCTCTGGTAGAACTTCATCAGGATCTCGGCGACCTCGGGCCGCGCGAACTCTATGGGCAGCGCCTCACCCGCGGAGAGCATAGCGCGGACCTTGGTGCCTGACAGGAAGACGAAGCTCTCCTTCTGGTGGCCCTCTGGGGCCTCACGCATCATGATCACCTTGCCGAGCTCCTTCGAGTACGCCGTGTGGTCGGCCTCGAAGATCTTGAGCTCGAGGGCGCCGTCCGGCACCTCGTCGTGGAAGATGGCCTGCGCGTCGAAGGGGCCGTAGTAGTCGCCGACGCCGGCATGGTCGCGGCCGACGATCAGGTGGGTGGCGCCCATGTTCTGGCGGAAGACGGCGTGCAAAACGGCTTCGCGCGGGCCGGCGTAAAGCATGTCGTAGCCGTAGCCGGTGATCTCCACCGAGTTCGGCGGGAAGTAGAGCTCGGCCATCTTGCGAATGGCGGCATCGCGCACGTCGGCGGGGATGTCGCCGGGCTTGAGCTTGCCGAGCAGCATGTGGATCACTGCGCCATCAGCGACCTCGCGCTCCATAGCCATGCGGACCAGCTCCTCGTGGGCACGGTGCATCGGATTGCGGGTCTGGAAGGCTACGACCTTCGACCAGCCGTTCTTTTCGATGAGCTCGCGGATCTGCATCGCGGTGCGGAAGGTCTCGGGGAAATCGGTTTCGAAGTAGGAGTAGTTGAGGACCTCGATGGGGCCGGAGATGAAGGTCTTGCCGACCGTGTTGAAGGCTCTGACCCCTGGGTGCTCCATGTCGTCGGTACGGTAGATCTTTTCGGTCATCAGGGCCATCTGCTCGCCGGTGGCGGCGTCCACGGCCTCGACGGTTTGGATGGCGATCACCGGGTTGCCCAGCACGTTGGGGTCGAGGAGGGCGATCCGCATGCCAGGCTCGATGCCGGAGGCATCCTCGACCACGTTGACGATGGGCACCGGCCAGAACAGGCCATCGGCGGTCTTCATTTTGTCGGCGACCGAGAGCGAGTCCTCGAGGTTCATGAAGCCGGTCAACGGGTTGAAGTAGCCCGAGCCCAGCATCACGGCGTTGGCCGCCGCCTGCGAGCAGATGACGATCGACTTCAGGCTTTTGGCCTCCTCGATCAGCTCCGCCCGCTTGGCGTCGTCCGCCACGAACAGGGGGTTCAGGGTTTCGGATCCGTGTGGTTTGATCATGCTGTCTTCTCCCTCAGTGAGTTTGGTGCCTCTGTCGAGGCTGTTGTCGCTGCCGTCAGTCGGCTTCCTTGGTCATCCGCTCGTGGGCCATGGCCAGGGTGCGGTAGAGAATGTGTGAGAACTTGGAGTAGGGCAGGGTCAGGAACAGACAGAGCACCACTCCCAGGTGGATGATATAAATCCCGAATCCGACCATCGGGCTGACGCCCGGAAGGAAGCGGAAGAGCTCAGTGAAAACACCAGTCGCGATGACGGCCAGAACAACCCAGAGAAAGAAACGGTCGAATGGAGTGGTGCTGCCGACGAGCTTATCGCCGGTCTTGCGGCGGTTGATCCAGAGCAGAATCCCGCCAACCACCAGAATCACAGCCGAGGCGTTGCCGAGCAGCTTCACCCAGTGCGTGATCTCGACAGGGTACCCCGGTTTCTCGAATGAAAAGATTTTGAAAAACCACGAGAAGAAAATGGTCTCCCCATAAAGGTACACGACTGCCCATCCGGACGTGATGGCCGCACCCACAAATCCCCACATGACCAGGAAATGTCCCCATCTACGTTTGGGTATACCGTGATCGCAGCTGGAAAACTTGCTGTGCAGGGCGATGCTGACAAAGACCCCCGTGAGTGCGCCGAGGAGCGTTCCGGTTCTCTCTTGCCGTGTGCCGAGCATCTTCCAGAACTTGGATCCTTGGACGAACAGGGCCAGACTGACCCAACCCACGGCTGCGAAATTGACGACGTAGATCAGCCAGTGGGGCACATAGGAGTCATAGAAAAACTGCCCGAGCAGAGCCGATGGTTTCAGATTCGTGTGCCCTTCGATCTCCGTAAACCCGGTGAAGGCCAAGAGAAGCACGAACCAAAGGGCGATCGGCGCGAACACGAGGAGCGGCCAGGTTTTTTTGACGTTCCCGACCATCGAGCCGAGAAAGCTTGGGAACGCCAGCCTCTCGACCGCCATCGCGCGGACCGCCGCCATCATGTCGCCCGGGTTGACCTCCCGCGGGCAGCGAACCGAGCAGTCGTTGCACTGGTGGCAGAGCCACGGGCCGGGATCGGCGATCAGCTGGTCCTCGAGCCCCCACTGGGCGAGCAGCACCTGCCGTCTCGGAAACGGTGCGTTGGCTGGCGCGAGCTGACAGACGCTCGAGCAGGTGGCGCACTGGTAGCATTTGGCTGCATTCGCTCCGCCGCGCTTGACGAATGCCTCGCGGAATTCCGCAGACGGGTGGATTGCCGGAATCGAGGCCATGACTTCCTCCTAGAACCCTTTCAGCGGATTCGGGCCCATCTCGTCGAGCTGCTCGGCAAATTCGTCGAGCAGCTGCGGGACGCGGACGAACTCGTCGTGCGACAGCTCCACCAGCTTGACCCTCTCGGACTCGAGCTGCAGCCGCTCCAGCGTCTCGCCGACGTTGCCGAGCCGGGTGTTGGCGAGCTCGGACCCCCGCACGTAATGGCACTGGTAGTCGTCGCCGTACTTGCAGCCGATGAGGATGACGCCGTCGACGCCGCGCGATAGGGCTTCGGCGAGCCAGATAATGTTCAAGGAGCCGAGGCAGCGCACCGGGATGATGCGCACCCAAGGGTTCCAGGTGGCACCGTTGGCGGCTGCCGCCTCGAGCGCCGGAACCGCGTCGTTCTCGCACATCAGAGCGAGGATGCGGGGCTTCTCCTCGAAGTCCTCGGGGACCTCCATCGCCTTGATCATCTCGGCGACCTGGTGGACCGAGTAGTCTGGGAAGCTGATGATGCGCTCGGGGCAGGCGCCCATGCAGATGCCGCAGCGGCGGCAGCGCAGGGTGAAGAGCTCCGGCGTTCCCTTGGCGTCCTCGTTGAGGGTGCCGAAGGGACACTCCTCGGTGCATCGCTTGCACTGGGTGCAGCGCTGGAGGAAGAAGTCGGGGTAGCCGGTGTCGCCGGCCCGCGGGTGCACCGCTTCGCCGCGCTTGGCCATTTCGATGCACTGGACCGCCTTGAGCGCTGCCCCGTAACCGTCCTCGCCCGCCTGCGCCGAGTCCATCGGCGAGTGGACCGTACCGGCGGCGTAGATTCCGGTGCGGCGGGTCTCGTACGGGAAGCAGATGAAGTGTGAGTCGGGGAAGTTGTACTTGAGGGTCGGTAGGTCCGGTCCCTGGCGGTAGGTGAGGTTGAGGATTTCCGTGCCCTCGTGGTGCTCGAGCTCCTCGGCGCGTTTGGCCGAGGTCTCCCGCACCTGCGAGCTGTCCGAGTGCTCGGCCTGGTGGCGTGAGTCGTGGAGCTCGCGGATCAGTTCGCCGTCGGCGGCCACCGGGACCATTCCGACTGCGAGCACGATGAGATCGGAGTCGATGGTGACATTGTCTCCGAGGAGGCTGTTCGAGAGGGTGATGGCCAGCTTGCCGTTGGCCTGCACGCCCGCGACGTCGCCGCGGGTGATCATCACGCCGGTCGTCTCCTGGGTGGCGAGGTAGAAGTGCTCCATCAGGCCGGGGGCGCGCATGTCGCGGTGGATGATCGCGCTCTCGATGCCTGGGTCGATGGCGTGGAGCTCGTTGACCTGGCGCAGGGTGTTGACGCAGCACTCCGACGAGCAGTAGTTGAGGTGCTCGGGGTCGCGCGATCCGGCACATTGGATGAAGGTCACCCGCTGCGGGGTCCGGCCGTCCGACGGACACGTGATGCGACCGTCGACGAGCATTGACTCGAACTCCTGCGAGGTCACCACGTCGGCTGACGTCCCGTAGCCGAGGTGGGACAGGTTGGAGGAATCGTAGGGCCTGGCGCCGGTGGCCTGGACGATCGCGCCGACTGTCAGCTCGACGTCCTCGGTACCTTTCAATTGAACCTCGAACTGGCCCGGCTGGCCGCTGATCTTGACGATCCTGGTCGAGGTGTGGATGTCGATTGCGTCGTTGGCCTTCACCGCCTCGACCAGGGCCGGGACCGGGTTCGGCTGGGGCGCGTCGTAGGGCGGTGACTCGGGCGCCACCGACTTCTGAGCTGCGAGCAGCCCGCCGAGGTTGGCGGCGTGCTCCACCAGAACCGCCGGGTGGCCGAGGCCCGCGGCCGCCGTCGCGGCCTCGAGGCCGGCGCGCCCGCTGCCGACCACCAGCACGGTGTCGTTGATCTCGTTGTCGAGCCTGTCGAAGACCTTCATCCCCTCGATGCGAGCCATGCCCATCCGCACGAGGTCCTGGGCGAGCATCGTGGTGTCCTCGGCGCCGGCCTCGTGCGACCACGTGCAGTGGTCGCGAAGGGCGGTCCGGAACATCACCGAGCCGTCGTCGGTCAGCGACTGGAACTCCTCGGTCTTGGTACGCTCGGAGCAGGCAGCGACCAGAATGCCGTCGAGCTCGTTGTCGTCGACGGCGCCCTTGATGGCGCTCAACCCCTCCGGGGCGCACAGGCACTCGTGCGTCAGGGTGCAGGCGCAGCCGCGCTCGTTGGCGGCTTCGACGACGGCGTCGGTATCGAGCGCATCACCGATGCCGCACCCGGTGCACAGGAAAACTCCGATTTTGTCCATTACGCCCTCCTTCCGGCGGCCATCAGGGCTCGGGCCGCGGCCCCGGTCGCGTCGCGAACCGATGACGCGACGTCCTCCGGCCGGCGGGCGACGCCGGCGACGGTGATCTTCGACTCGAGGTCGTCGAGCAGGAAGCCGTCGTCATCCTTGCGCGTGAACAGCGCCAGGTCGTCGTCGGCGGAGGTGGGCATCATCCCGGTCGCCAGCACCACCAGGTCGGCCTCGGCCTCGATGAGCCGATCGTTCTCGACGTCCTCGACGCGGAGCGTGAGGCTCCCGTTCTGCTGCTCGATGCGGCCGACCTTCCCCTTGACGAGGTTGACGCCCTCGATCTCGGACACCTTGAGCAACACGTCCTCGTTGCGCCCCGGGGTCCGCCGGTCGATGTAGTACATGGTGACCTCGGCGTCGGGGAGCTGGTCCTTGACGTAGGTCGCCTGCTTGAGGCTTGCCAGGCAGCAGATGCCCGAGCAGTAGGGGAGGTGATTGACGTCGCGCGAGCCCGCGCACTGGACGAAGGCGACCCTGGCCGGGGCCTCGCCGTCAGACGGCCGCAGAATCTTGCCGCCGGTGGGCCCGGCGGGCGACGCCAGCCGCTCCATCTCGACGTTGGCGATGACGTCGTCGAGTCCGCCGCCGAGGTCGTCCAGCTTGTCGAGCGGGTAGGGCTTCCAGCCGGTCGCCACCACCACCGCGTCGACCTCGAAGGTCTCGAGGGTCTCCTCGGCGTCGAGGTCGACGGCGCCGTAGCCGCAGGCATCGGCGATCTTCCTTGCCTCGTCGTCGCTGACCTCGCTGCGATCGAAGACGAAGCGCTTGGGCCACGCGTTGAGGTGGGGCAGGCGTACCGCCTTGACCTTGCACATCCCCAGGTTGTAGGGGTCGTCCACCTCGGTCGCGCAGGCGTCGACGCAGTCACCGCACGCGGTGCACCTGGCATTGATCCATGCGGGATCGGTGGCAACGGTGACCTTCCAGCCGCCGTCCACGGGGTCGGCGGTCGCCACCCTTGAAGAGGTCAGAATCCGGATTCTCGGGTTGCGCTCGATGCGGCGGACGTTGATCTCCAATCCACAGGTGGGCGGGCACATCTTCGGGAAGTAGTTGTGGCTGCGGACGACGCGGCCTCCGATGTAGGGCTCGCGCTCGACGACCACCACCTCGGCGCCGGCCTCGGCCGCCTCGAGAGCGGCGCTGATGCCCGCGATGCCGGCTCCGATGACGAGCAGTGATTGCTTGGTTTCACTCATTGTGCACTCCGTTCGGCCGCGCCCTCCCGGACCTTCATCGTCGGCTCGGCGAACAGCGCGAAGCGGAGCCAGCGGAAGGCAAAGCGGAGGAGGGCCTCGTCGTTGGTCTTGAGATCCCCGAGCGCCTCGGGTTGAATCTCGAAACGCTCACAGAATGACGACTCGAAGACGAACTCGCGGAAGGTGTCGAGGTCGTAGCAGGCGGTGTAGAACATGTGCATGCGCTTGGGGTCGAGGGTGCGGCCGCCAATGAACCACGGATGGCTCACGAGCTCCCGGTAGCCTGCCTCGAGCTCGTCCTGCTCGACCAATCCCTGGTCGAGGCGCCAGCCCTCGGCCGTCCAGTGCTCGCAGTCCGGCTGGTGGCGGCCCTTGCAGTGGTCGTCTTCGAAGACGAAGAACATGGGCCGCGGCTCCTCGCCCGCCCGCGCCGGCGGGATCGCCATGCCGAGGGGGTACATGCGGCAGGCCCAGGGTCGATCCTCGTACACCGTGCAGCCGTCGGCGCCGACAAAGTGGCAGGGGCGCTCGCCCTCGTCCTTCATCTTGAGCAGCACGATCGGCAGCTTGAGGTCCTTGGTCAGCGGGTTCGAGGTGTAGGTCTCGAGGAAATCGCGGGTGTGCATCTTCAGCCGTCGCGCCAGGCGCAGGACGTCGATCGGGGTGAGCACGATGTTGACGTCGGCGCAGCACGAGTTGAAGCACGGAACGCCGGGGTGGCACGTGAACTCGAAAGACTCGCCTTCCTTCAGCTGTCGCTTGTCGACGAGAAACTGTGGAAGGTTGGCTTCGGCGGTGGCGGTCATGAACGGTCTCCCTTCTCATCGCCGGAATCAGCGACGTCGCCGTCGGCGGAAGCGCCGACAGCGGCCTCGATGATGCGGTCCTTGAGGGCATCTGGAGACCACACGGCTAAGGGTGAGCTGTCGCCGCTTGTCGGGTCCACCCGGTAACGGTAGGAGGCCTTGACGGAGTAGTTCGACTCCAGGTGCTCCCAGCCGCGGACGTAGTAGGGACACTCGTCGTTGAAGCAGGCGAGCTGGAACTCGCCCTCCCAACCGGTGTTGTCGGGCAGCTCGAAGGCTTTCAGTGGCTGCTTGCAGTGCGGACAGACGGGGTGTTCTTGGTTCGTCAAATTGGCCTCTGGAAAAAGGGCCCCAGGCGCTTTCGCGCCCGGGGCCCGGAGTTGATGAGTGGCTCAGCCACCGAGGAGTTCGTGGTCCTCGTCGCCCTTGAACAGCGGGATGATGTCACGCTTGAACAGCTCCCACTCCTCGGTCACCGGGTCCATCTTGCAGTTGACGAAGCACAGCCAGTTGTCGTTGTCCAGCTTGGGGAAGTCGGCGCGGAAGTAGTAGCCCGGCCAACGGGTCTCCTCGCGGAACAGGATCGTGCGGACGTGCGCTTCGGCCTGGTACATGCGGTGGACGTTTTCCCAGCAGCGCATCAGCTCGTGCAGATCCGGTGCGCCGAGGTTCTCCGCGTCCTCCTTGAGCATGCCGAGCAGCTCGAGACCCCTGTCGCACAGGTGCTTGGAGGTCGTGAACTGCGCGCCGACGCCGCCGGCGTACTCGTCCATGAGCTTCTGCAGGCGGAACATGAACATCTTCGGCAGGATGTAGTTCGGGTTGATGTCCGTCTGCGAGGTGAAGTCCTTGTGCTCCGCAAAGACTTTGAGGGGCTTGAGGGTCTTCTCCATCAGCTCGTTGATCTTCGCGTCGTCGATGGTCGGCATCGGCGGGTTCTCTTTGACGAGGTAGCGGACCGCGGCCTTACCGGCGATCCTGCCCTCGGCGTGGGAACCGGAGGAGAACTTGTGCGACGAGGCTCCGGTGGCGTCACCAGCGGCGAACAGGCCCTTGGTGGTGCACATGTTCTCGTAGCCCCAGAAGTAGTCGGTGCCGCCGGACAGGTCTTCCGGGCCCGACACCCAGGCGCCGGAGGCGCCGGAGTGGGAGCCGATGAAGTACGGCTCGGCCGCCGCGATCTCGGAGGATTTCTCCTCGGGCTGGGTGTTGGTCGCCGCCCACAGGATCGCCTGCGAGATCGTCATGTCGAGGAAGTCTTCCCACGCCTCGGCCTCGAGCTCCTTCATCTTCTTCTTGAAGGCTTTCTCGTCCGGGGCCTGCTCGGCGATCTTCTGAATCGCCTCTTCCGTCCGCATGTAGATCGGGCCCTTGCCCTCCATGATGTCGAGCATGCCGAGCCAGTTGCGGAGGTTGGCGGGGATCGGCTTGACGTGGCCGTAGGGCTTCCAGTTGTCGAGCTCGGGCCGCCGCTCGACCATGTACTCGCCGCCGAAGGCGTTGGTCGCGCGGGACTTGAAGAGCAGGAACCAGGCGCCGACCGGACCGTAGGCGTCCTTGAAGCGGACCGGGATGAAGCGCACTTCCTGGCAGGTCATCTCGGCGCCGGCCTTGAGGGTGAAGTAGGTCGACGAGCCCGAGTTCCACGGCGGATACCAGGCGCGGCCGAGACCCTCACCCGAGGAACGCGGCTTGAACACGTGGACCGCGCCGCCCATGGCGACGAAGACGGCACGCGCGAGGAAAATGTAGAACTTGTTCTCACGCACCGAGAAGCCGTAGGCGCCCTTGCACTCGTCGCCGTCCATGACCGGGCCGACGATGAAGACGCGCTCGTAGATATTGTCGGTGCCGAGGTGGTTCTTGGCGGCCTCCGCGACGATCACCTTGTAGGACTCGCCGTTGATCATCAGCTGCCAGCGGCCCTCGTGCACGTAGCCGCCCTCTTCGTCCTTCCAGATCGGCAGGCCCCACTTCTCGAAGAGGTGGACCGAGCCGTCGACGTGGCGGGCGATCGAGGCGACGAGGTCGTCGCGGGCGACGCCCATGAGGTCGTTCTTGACGTAGTCGACGTAGTTCTTGACGGTGTTCTGACCGTCTTTCAGGCCGACGTACTGGTTGATGGCGGAGAGGCCCATGGCCACCGCGCCGGAGCGGTCCACCGCGGCCTTGTCGACCATGGTGACCTTGAGGTTGTTCTTCTTCGCCCAGTGGGCGGCCTCGACCGCGGCACCGCACGACGCCATGCCACCACCGAGAATCAGCAGATCAGTTTCGACTTTGACGGTTTCGAAGTTTTCCATGATCCCCCCTCCCTACTTCATCCACACTTCGGTGCCGAGGGAATCCGGCTCTGTGAAGAGCACCGGACCTTCGATGTCCGGCTCGGTGTTGAAGCCACCGGTGGGCTCCGCCTGGCCTTCGGGTGTGGTGCGGATGGGGAACTTGAAGCGCTTCACCTGTCCACTGCGGAACTTGACGGTCCACATGATGGAATCGGTGGAGCGCAGCGGCACCACGGAGGCGCCCATCGGCACGAAGTCGGCATAGCCGCGGACGTCGACCGCCTGCGTCGGGCAGATCTTGACGCAGTTGTAGCACTCCCAGCACATTTCGGGTTCACGGTTGTAGGCCTTCATACTCTCCTTGTCGAGAACCATGAGGTCATTCGGACAGATGTACTGGCACGCGGTCTTATCGAGCGCCTTACATCCATCACACTTCTCCACATTCACAAAACTCGGCATACAGGGATCCTCCTTTCGATCTCCAATTTTTTGGTACCGAGAGTTACACGTTTCCGCATCGCCAGCGAATGTAGCAAGAGCTGTGCCTGATTTCACAAAGTTTTTGAGATTGGATCATAAAATATGAGCAACTTATGCATATCGAGACACTTCGAGGCTCGAGGATTCGTCGTGGAGAGGTTCGGAACGGGCGGGGCCGAGGTCGGCTCGTTGAATCGCCGCACTCCCTCGGTGCAGGCCGGGCGTGACCGCAGGTGGACGAGGGCCCCCGGGCTCTTTACGTAAGTCGTGCCCTCAGAGTGATTAGCTGGAAAGGAGAGAGACCTCGACAGATGAATGTGAAAAAAATCACTTGCAATGACACGAGTGATTTGCGTGCTCGACACGGTCGGCCGTGTTACCTGTTCGTTACGGATTTCGGACATGGAATCGCCAAGCTACTGATCATGCATGGTTTTGGCGAACCGAGAGGCTGTTACTCATTAGGAACGGGACGATTCGGTGGATCGCGCGCCGCTCGCTCGAAAACCGATACACGAATCGATGGCGGTCCTTGAGAATCCCTTGAAATCTCTGTAAATATTAGGTTTATAGATCATCGGAGTCGTGATTCGGGGGTCGCTCGACCGACCACGAGGCATGTCTTCGAGGCCGGCCGGGCGATCCGGTTACCGGGTCGTGACGGCGGATACCGGTTCCGGAGCCGCAAAAGCGGGCATTGAAAATGCAGGCTGGCAGCTCTCAACAACGCGGGGGACCGCGCACGGGAGGTTTGCACGATGCGTTTGATTCTGCTGGGACCGCCGGGAGCGGGTAAGGGCACGCAGGCCCGCTACATCTGCGAGAAATACGGGATTCCTCAGATCTCGACCGGAGACATGCTGCGGGCGGCTGTGGCCGCGGGCAGCGAACTCGGGAAGCAGGCCAAGGCCGTCATGGATGCGGGGGAGCTGGTGTCGGATGACATCATCATCGGGCTGGTCAAGGTGCGGATCACCGATCCCGACTGCGAGTCGGGCTTTCTGTTCGACGGTTTCCCGAGGACCCTCGCGCAGGCGGAGGCAATGAGGGAGGCCGGTGTCGGCATCGATGCGGTGGTGGAGATCTCGGTTCCGGACGACGACATCGTCATGCGGCTTTCGGGCCGGAGATCGCACCCCGGCTCGGGTCGCGTCTACCACGTGACCTTCAACCCCCCAGAGGTGGAGGGCAAGGATGACGTCACGGGCGAGCCGTTGGTACACCGCGACGACGACAAGGAAGCGACCATCCGCAACCGGCTGGCCACCTACCACGCCCAGACCGAGGTGCTCACCACGTTCTATGGTGACCTCGAGGCGGAGGGAGCCGAGGACGCGCCCAAGCTGATCAAGGTCGACGGAACCCAGTCGATCGACGGCGTGAAGGAGGAGACGCTGGCGGAGCTGGCGAAGATCGGCTGATCACGGCTCGAGGCGCGAGGCTCGAGGGAGCGAATGATCACATCGATTGCTCGGCGTGTCGAGCCCCGAGCCCCGAGCCCCGAGCCCGAGGGTGCGCCCCGGATGGGCCATAATCTCCATCGGAGGCCACTCCATGAGCTACATCCTCGCGCTCGATCAGGGAACGACCAGCTCGCGGGCGATCGTCTTCGACCGTGAAGGCGCCGCACGATCGGTGGCGCAGCGGGAGTTCCGCCAGATCTTCCCGCGACCGGGCTGGGTCGAGCACGACCCGGACGAGATCTGGAAGACCCAGGCAGCCGTCGCGATGGAAGCGCTGGTTTCGGCACGGGTCGCGGCGCGGGACGTCGCGGCGATCGGGATCACCAACCAACGGGAGACCACCGTCATCTGGGACCGGGCGACCGGCGAGCCGATCCACAATGCCATCGTGTGGCAGGACCGGCGGACCGCGAAGATCTGTGACGAGCTGCGAGCCGATGGCTATGTCGATCTCTTTCGCGAGCGGACCGGCCTCGTGCTCGACGCCTATTTCGCCGGCACCAAGGTGCGGTGGATTCTCGACCACGTGGACGGCGCTCGAGCCCGTGCCGAGCGCGGCGAGCTCGCGTTCGGCACCGTCGACAGCTGGCTGATCTGGAGGCTGACCGACGGCGAGCTCCACGTCACCGATGCGACCAATGCGTCGAGGACCTTGCTCTTCGACATCCACCGCGGTGAGTGGGACGACGAGCTGCTCCAGGTGCTGGGCGTTCCGCGCCAGATGCTGCCGGAGGTGCGGCCCTCGAGCGAAATCTACGGCGAGACCTCCGGCGACCTGCTGGCGGCGAGGATCCCCATCGCCGGCATCGCCGGTGACCAGCACGCTGCGCTCTTCGGCCAGGTCTGCACTGAACCGGGAATGGCCAAGAACACCTACGGCACTGGCTGCTTCGTGCTCATGAACACCGGCGGCGAGGCGGTGCCGTCGCGGCACCAGCTGCTGACCACCATCGCGTGGCGGTACCGGGGCGCAACGACCTACGCCCTCGAGGGCAGTATTTTCATCGCCGGGGCAGTGGTCCAGTGGTTGCGCGACGGCCTCGGTGTCATCTCGCGGTCCAGTGAGGTCGAGGGGCTGGCACGCTCGGTGGACGACAACGGAAACGTATACCTGGTTCCGGCATTCGTCGGCCTCGGTGCGCCCCACTGGGACCAGTACGCCCGTGGCGCCATCCTGGGCCTGACCCGGGGCTCGACCTCGGGCCACCTCGCACGGGCGGCACTCGAGAGCATGGCGTACCAGACCGCGGACGTGCTCGACGCCATGCGGGCGGATTCGGGGATCGATCTCGCCGAGCTCAGGGTCGATGGTGGAGCGGCGGCGAACGACCTCTTGATGCAGTTCCAGGCCGACATTCTCGGGGTGCCGGTGGTGCGGACGACGATCTCGGAGACGACCGCCCTCGGCGCCGCCTACCTGGCCGGGCTGGCAGCCGGGTACTGGAAGGACCTCGACGAGGTCGCCGCGCACTGGTCCGTGGACCGCCGCTTCGAGCCCGCCATGCCCCGCGACCGCGTCGACGAGCTCCTCGCCGGCTGGCGCAAGGCGGTCGAGCGCGCGAAGGGCTGGGTGGATTGAACGACGGCGGCAACGCGGGGACGACAACGCACTGGCGGAATTCGGCTTTTCGGAAATGAACCACCAAGACACGAAGACACCGACGACGATGGGTCACCCCGTTTGGGGCCGCAGATGACGCCGGTAGGCAGAGATGGGGATCGTCCACAGATCACGCTGATGAGCACAGAGATCCCACACGCCGCCCGAAGTGATTCCTCGAAGCGAGCGGATCCGTGTTCATCTCTGTGATCGGTCGTTCAACACGGTCGGATCAGCAGTCTTCGTGACGTGGTGTTTTCGTGGTTCGAATCGGGTGGTGGGCGGAAATCCGAAATCCGAAATCCGAAAACCCACCGACTCACTCCAGAATGTACCCCTTCGCCAGCGCCGTGTACTCCTCGACCTGCTCTTTCTGCCATTTTCGGTTCTTGCGAAGCAGCCGGGCCATGATCCTGGCGACCTCGGGGGCGGCCTCGATCGAGGCTCGAGCGTCGAGTAGGAGCGACCGCGTCCGCCGTGCGAGCACATCCTCGAGCGTGCGCGCCATCTCCTGGGTGACCGCCCACTCGACGCGGACGCCGGACAGCGGCAGGTTCGCGTGGAGCATCTCGCCGAGCTTCGGCTTCTTGGTGGCCATCTCGCGCAGCATTGGGGCGTCGGAGCCGTAGACGTGCAGGGGATCATCAGTGTCGACCTGCTTGAGCCAGCCGTGGATTCGCAGCTGTTCGGTCTGACACGGCCTCTCGACCAGGCCGGCGACCAGAATCGCCTGGTTGACGCCGTCCTCCGCCATCTTGCGGTAGGTGGTCCACTTGCCGCCGGTGACTGTGACCAGGCCGGAGGCGGAGACGAGCACCGTGTGGTCGCGGGACAGCTTCGAGGTTTCGTCCTCGTCGCTCACCGCAACCAGCGGACGCAGACCCGCAAAGGCGCTGAGCACATCGGCCCGTAACGGATCCCGGGCCATGTAGCGGGCGGCGTTAGTGAGGATGAACTCGACCTCCTCGTCGAGCGGTCTCGGCTCGAGGCTCGGCCGGTCGATCGGGACGTCGGTGGTCCCGACCACCACGCGCCCGTGCCACGGCACCGCGAAGAGCACGCGCCCGTCGGAGGTCTGCGGCACCATGATGGCGTCGTGGCCCGGGAGGAATGAGCGGTCGAGAATGATGTGGGTGCCCTGGCTGGCGGTCACGATCGGTTCGGCGTCCTCGTCATCCATCTGCAGGACGTGGTCGGTGAACACGCCGGTGGCGTTGACTACCGACCGTCCGTTGATCTCGTAGACGGTGTCGCTCTCGAGGTCGCGCGCGGTGACCCCGGCCACCATGCCCCCGGTCTTGCGCAGGCCCTCGACACGCATGTAGTTGAGGACCGTGCCGCCCTGCGCAACGGCGGTCCGGGCCAGGTCGACCGCGAGACGCGAGTCGTCGAACTGGCCGTCGAAGTAGAGCACCCCTCCGCGCAGCTCGTTCGGTTCGATGTTGGGGATGCGGTCAAGCGTTTCCTCACGCGAGAGGTTCTTCGAAGGCTGGATCCCGAGCTTGCCGGCGAGCTTGTCGTAGACCTTGAGGCCGATGCCGTAGAACGGGCCCTCCCACCAGTCGTAGATGGGGACGATGAAGCTCTGGTTGTGGACCAGGTGGGGTGCGTTCTGGGCAAGCAGCCCGCGCTCGTGCAACGCCTCCAGAACCAACGAGATGTTGCCCTGGCGCAGGTAGCGGACGCCGCCGTGCACCAGCTTGGTGCTGCGGCTCGAAGTCCCTTTCGAGAAGTCGTGCTGCTCCAGGAGCAGCGTCGTGTAGCCGCGCGCCGCCGCGTCGACTGCGGTGCCGAGGCCGGTGGCGCCGCCGCCGATGACGATCACGTCCCAGTAGCCGCGGAAGTCTTTGACGGTCTTGAACGCCTGTTTGCGGTCCATGCCCCCTCCGGCGGGGATCGGTCTCGATTGCTGGAGGTTAGCATACGGCCACTCCGGGCCGGGAGAATGGTCAGGGCGCGTCGCCGCCGTCGGAGACCAGGGAACCGAGCTGTGCCGGATCGGTGGTCGGGAGCTGGCACGAAAAGTCGCGACAGACGTAGGCAGCCGCGGCGTCATCAACCGGACCATGGCTCGCCGTGAAGGGCGCCAGGTCGCGGATGCGGTCACCGTCGGAGTCGGGTGGGACCACCAACAGAGCCAGATGCGGATGATAGTCGGCGCGGGCTGCGGCGAGCAGGGCGTGGGTGTCGTCCGCCTCGGCCTCGCCGGCGATCACGATCTCGAGCGATGGCGAGCCGGCGCGCTGGGAGGCGGCGATGAGCTGGCTGTGGGCGGAGGGCATGCGTTCGACAGTCGCGGCGAAGGCAGCGAAGATGTGCTCGGAGGTCGAGGAGAAGTCCCGGTCTCCGGTGAGGCGTGCGAGGCGGACGAGGTTGTCGGCAGCCACCGAGTTGCCGGAAGGGATCGCCCCGTCGTAGACCTCCTTCTGGCGCACCAGGAGGGTCTCGTTGTCGGCCGCCGTGAAGAAGAAGCCCCCATTTCCCGGGTCCCAGAAGAGGTCGATGGTGGCACGCTGGAGGTCGATCGCCCGCTTCAGGAACGACGGTTCGAAGGTGGCGTCGTAGAGCTCGAGCATGGCGGTCGTGAGGAACACGTAGTCGTCCAGGAAGGCGGGGATGGAGGCGTCACCGTCCCGGTAGCGGTGGAGCAGACGACCGTCGGGCCGCCGCATGACGTGGTTCACGAAGTGGACCGAGCGGCGGGCGGCGTCGATCCATGCCGGCTGGGCGAAGACCCTCCCGGCGGTGGCGAGGGCGGCTGCCATCAGCCCGTTCCAGTCGGCGAGGACCTTGTCGTCCTTCAGCGGATGCACCCGGTGCTCGCGGGCCTCGAACAGACGCTTTCGTATCCGCTCGAGGCGCAGCTCGAGCGCGTCGGCGGAAAGCCCAATCTCGGATGCGATGTCGCCGTGGGTCGCGGTCAGGTGGGGGATGTTGCGCCCGGTCTTCACTCGCTTGATCTCGTCGGTATAGTTGCCGTCGTCACCGAGGTTCCAGACCCTCGCCGCGAGGGCGGCGTCCTCGGGCTCGAGCAGAACGCGGAGCTCGTCCATCGTCCACAGGTAGAAGAGACCCTCCTCTCCCTCGCTGTCGGCGTCCTCGGCGGAGTAGAAGCCGCCCTCGGGGGCGGTCATGTCCCGCAGCACGTAGGTCACGATCTCCGTCGCGGTGCGTTGGCAGACATCCTGCCGTGCCGCCTGCCATGCCTCCGTGCAGGCCATGAGCATGGTCGCCTGGTCGTAGAGCATCTTCTCGAAGTGCGGAACCAGCCACTCGCGGTCGGTGGAGTAGCGGTGGAAGCCGAAGCCGATCTGGTCGTAGACGCCCCCGAAACGCATCTGCCGGAGGGTGTGTTCGACCATCTCGAGGACATGGTCATCACCTGTGCGGTGCCAGTATCGGGTGAGGAAGACCAGGTTGTGGGGCGACGGGAACTTGGGCGCGCCTCCGAATCCGCCGTGAACGCGGTCGTAACGGGATGACAGCTGCTGGCAGGCGCGCGCCGCCGCCCCATCGGTGATGGCGCCCGCCGGCGACGGGCCCGAGGCGGCCTTCGCCAACGCTCCGGTCACCCGCGCCGCCGACGAGATCGCGCGTTCGCGGTCGTCGCGCCACAGCTCGGAGATCTTCGGAATCAGATCGAGCATGCCGACGCGGCCGTACACCGAGGTCTTCGGGATGTAGGTCGCGGCATGAAACGGCTTCTTGTCGGGGGTCATGATGATGGTCAGCGGCCAACCGCCGCCGCCGGTCAGCATCTGGCAGACCGTCATGTAGACCTGGTCGATGTCGGGCCGCTCCTCGCGGTCGACCTTGATGTTGACGAACGCCTCGTTCATCAGCGCCGCAACCTCGGGGTCCTCGAAGCTCTCGTGCTCCATCACGTGGCACCAGTGGCAGGTGGCGTAACCGATCGAGAGGAAGATCGGCTTGTCCTGCTCGGCGGCCGTCGTGAAGGCCTCGTCGCACCATGGGTACCAGTTGACCGGATTGTCGGCGTGCTGCAGCAGGTAGGGGCTCTTGGCGGTTGCGAGACGGTTGGTGCTGTCAGCCTGCGAATCCGTCTTCGGTGTGCGGGTCATGAAAGCTCCAGTCGAGGTGGGGTGGAGTTTGTTGGCGAGCTCCCGAGTCTCGTTCGCGTCAACAGAGAAATGGGGACCCGAGATTCCGTCCCCTCGATCGGGCCGGTTCGCGCAGTGCACGGCATTGCGTGCTGTGAGGCGACTCACGGCGCGAGCCGGCCCGATTGCGGGATGGTGCATAATCGCCCTTCAGGACGAGGAGGCCACCATGGATGCAATGACCTACGCCGCTCGCCGGCAGGATTTGCGGGATGCCGTGCCGGACGGTGCCATTCTGATCATGGGCAACAAGCCGGCGCCGAGGAACTACGTCGACAATGCCTATCCTTTCCGGCAGGACTCCCACTTCCTCTATTACGCGGGAGTCAACCGTGCCGGGCTGGCGCTGGTCATCGAGCCCACCGGCGACGCCGTGCTGTACGGCACCCCGGAGCACCGCGACGACCTCATCTGGTCGGGCCCCCATCCGACCCTGGACGACTTCGGCGAGGCGGCGGGAGCGGCCCGGGTGGAGGATATCGGGGTCCTCGCTCAACGGATCGGCGACCTCGCGGCGCTGGGAACGACGATCCATTTCCTGCCGCCCTACCGATCCGAGCGTCGGTTCGCCCTCGCGCGGCTCCTCGGCGTCGATCCGCGCGAGGTCGCGTCCCGGACCTCGTTGGAGCTGGTGCGGGCGGTGGCTGTGCAACGGTCCGCCAAGGAGGAGGCCGAGATCGCGGAGATCGAGGATGCACTGGAGGTGACATCGCGGATGTACGCGGCGACCTTCCGCGGCGCCGCGCCGGGACGCACGGAGGCCGAGGTGGCGGCCATCCACCAGGCGCAGGCTCTCGCCGCCGGCCGCCAGCAGGCGTTCTCCCCGATCGTGACGGTGGCCGGCGAAGTGCTGCACAACGAGAGCTACGGCAACACCCTCGCCGACGGTGATCTCCTGCTGGTCGACTCGGGAGCGGAATCGACCCGCTGCTACGCCTCTGACATCACGCGCACGATGCCGGTGTCAGGGAGGTACAGCGCGCAGCAGCGCGAAATCTACGAGGTCGTGCTGGCCGCGCAGATGGAGGCGATCGCGGCCGCCTCTCCCGAACGAACCAACAAGGAGCTCCACCTGATCGCGGCGCGGGCCATCGCGGTCGGCCTCGAGGGGCTCGGCCTCATGAAGGGAGACGTGGACGAGGCGGTGGCGGCAGGCGCGCACGCGCTGTTCTTCGTCCACGGCATCGGTCACATGATGGGCCTCGACGTCCACGACATGGAGGATCTCGGCGATGTGGTCGGCTACGGGCAGGGGGAGGAACGATCCGACCAGTTTGGGCTCGCCTATCTGCGGCTCGCGAGGCGACTCGAACCCGGCTTCGTGATCACCATCGAGCCGGGCATCTACTTCATCCCCGCGCTCATCGACCGCTGGCGGCACGACGGCCTGCACCGCGACTTCATCGCGTACGACCGCCTCGACGACTATCGCGACTTCGGCGGCATCCGCATCGAGGACGACGTGCTGATCACCCGGGCCGGGCACAGGGTGCTCGGCCCGCGGATCCCGAAGACCGTGGCCGAGGTCGAGGAGGCGATGCGTGCCTGAGGTGGATCGGCGGCCCGGCGATGACCGCCCGGCCGCGGCGAAAGCGCGCTCTGTCGCGGTGCGGCCGGCGGCGGGGCCTTGAGCGCGCGCCTGGTCGTGCTCGCGGCGGGAGTCGGGTCCCGCTACGGTGGCCTCAAGCAGCTCGACGCCGTCGGGGCCGGCGGCGCAGCCTTGATGGACTACACGATCTTCGATGCCCTGTCGGTAGGAGTCGATCGGGTGGTGCTGATCATCCGCCGCGAGACGGAATGCGAGATCCGGGCGCATATGGACCGGGGAGCCGGCCGCAAGGTGAGGGTGGACTACGTCTATCAGGATCTCGATGCGCTGCCGGAGGGTTTCGCGGTGCCGGAGGATCGGGTCAAACCGTGGGGTACGGGTCATGCCGTGTTGACCGCGGCCGGGCTCCTGGAGGATCCTTTCGTGGTCGCCAATGCCGACGATTTCTACGGCCGTGGTGCGATCGCGGCCCTGTGCGGTTTCGTGGGCGACGACGGCCGTGCCGGAAGGTGGGCGATGGTCGGCTACCGGCTCGGGGACACGCTGCCGCCTTCCGGTGCGGTCTCCCGAGCGCTGTGTCTCCAGGACGGTGACGGCTACCTGGTCGGGCTCGAAGAGGCAGTGTCGGTGGAGCGCTCCGGTGACGTCGCGATGTGGACCGACGAGGGCGGTGTGCGTCACGAACGATCACTCGACCAACTGGTGTCCATGAATCTGTGGGGTTTCACGCCGTGCCTGCTCGGGTACCTTCGGCCGGGCTTCAGGTCGTTTCTTCGGGCCGATCCCGGGCCCCGGGACGAGTACTATCTGCCGGTCGCGGTGGATGCTGCGATCCGTGCCGGCGACGCTTCCGTGAGAGTTCTTCCCGCAGGGCACCGCTGGTGCGGGATGACCTCGCGGGAGGACCGGCAGGCGACGGCCGAGGTGCTGCGGGATCTGGTGGAGCGTGGCGAGTACCCGGAACGCCTCTGGGAGTAGATCGTGTCGGGATGCGGAATGTCCGTACGCTGGCTGACTACGGAGGCAGAGATCGCACGGAGCCGCCCACCCGCTCACGTCGCGACCACGAAGACACCAAGAAACGAACGGGTCACGAAGTCGACTGGTCGCCCTGGTTGGCCGACAGAGCAGACGGATACCGCCTGTCCATCCGTCATCTGCGGGCCCCCGGATCGTGATTAGACCCCCCGTGCGAAGTCTTGGTGTCTTCGAGGTTGAGACGTTTTCTGGGGCCCTGTGCCTCCGTGCTTCCCGGATCGGCAGGCGAGACCGGTGCAGGCTTTAGCCCGCATATCTCACCAGCTTCCTGCTGCGGCCGCGGATGCGCCGAACCCGGCAGTGCTTTCTCATCTCCGGGTGCTCGACGTACTGTCGAGTACGCCTGCGCGCCCGTCGAATCGAAAACCCAACCGGGCACAGCACCTCGGCGACCTCGCGACGAAACCCGGTGAGAGATGCGGTTGAGCAGCGGATCACGCCTCACCGCCATTCGCCGATGCCGCGGAAGATGCGTATGATCGACGGCGAATGATGGCCGGGGCCTATCCGCTGTCGCGATCGCTGCTGTTCCGTCTCGATCCGGAGACGGCCCACGGCCTGTCCCTGGCGGCGATCGCACGGGTCGGTCGCGTTCCCGGGCTTCGCTCGGCGGTCGCGGCGATGTACTCGGCCCCCGATGCCGAGCCGGTGGAGGTCTTCGGGCTGCGCTTTCCCAATCGTCTCGGCCTGGCCGCGGGCTATGACAAGGACGGCGAGGGCTGGCGTGGTCTCGGCTGCCTCGGCTTCGGCCACATCGAGGTCGGCACCGTGACGCCCGAGCCGCAGCCCGGCAATCCGAAGCCCAGGATCTTCCGGCTGGTGGAGCAGCGTTCGGTGATCAACCGCCTGGGCTTTCCCTGCAAGGGTGCGGCCTACGTCGCCGACCGGCTCCGACGTCGGCGACGGGGTGAGGTGGTGATCGGCGTCAACATCGGGAAGCAGAAGACAACGTCCCTTGACGACGCTGCCGATGATTACGAGGAGCTGGTGGACGTCTTTGCACCGCTCGCGGACTACCTGACGGTGAACATCTCCTCGCCAAACACGCCGGGGCTTCGGAGACTCCAGGAACGCGATTTCCTGTCGAGGCTGCTGGGGCGGGTTGCCGCGCGGCGCGACGAGGTGGTGGCCCGGATCGGGTCCCCGGTGCCGGTCCTCGTCAAGCTCGCCCCGGACCTCGACGATGACCAGCTCCTGACGGCAGTGGATGTTGTCGTGGAGGCTGGGATGGACGGGATCATCGCCACCAACACCACGATCCGGCGCGATGGGATCGACCACCCCGCCGCCGGCGAGGAGGGGGGCCTATCGGGCGCCGCGCTGACCGAAATGAGCACCCGCATCATCGCGCGCATTCACGAGCACACCGGCGGCGCGATCCCGATCGTCGGCGTCGGCGGCATCATGGGTCCCGAGGACGCGCGGGCGAAGCTCGACGCCGGGGCGACCCTGCTCCAGCTCTACACCGGTCTGGTCTACGAGGGGCCCGGCCTCGTGAAGAGGATTCTCGAGGGGCTCGATCTAGATTCATGAGGTGTCGTCGCGTGGGCATCGAAATGCGCGGAGGCGCACGTGACGGTGCGTCGGGCGGGCTAGCAGATTGAACGCCTTCGATCTGACGATCGTCGTCGTCTCCCTTGCGGGCCTGGTGATCCTCGCCGGCTGGCTTGCGCGGCGGCAGGCCACCATCCGCGACTACTACCTCGGCGGCGGCCGGCTGCCGGCGTGGGCGCTGGGGGCGAGCCTTGCCGCCAACCAGGTCAGTGCGATCTCGCTGATCGGCGCGCCGGCCTTTGTCGCGCTGCGCGAGGGCGGCGGTCTGGTGTGGCTGCAGTACGAGCTTGCCGTACCGCTAGCGATGGCGGCGCTGGTGGTGTGGGGAGTGCCGTTCCTGCGCCGGGCGGCCGGTGTGGAGGTCTACGAGGCGGTGGAAGCCCGGCTCGGTCGCGGCGCGCGCCGTCTGCTGGCGGTCTTCTTCCTGGTCGGCCGGGGGCTCGGTGCGGGCGTCGTGCTCTACGCGTCGTCGTTGGTGGTCGACGCCTGCACGGCGTGGGGCTTCGGGACCAGCCTCCTGATTGTGGGGATGGTGGCCGTCATCTACACCGCCCTCGGCGGCCTCGTGGCCGACGTCTTTTCCGACGTGTTGCAGTTCGTGTTGCTGTGGGGCGCCACGCTGGTGGTCACCCTCGTGCTCTTCGTCCGCCTGGCCGGACGGGGGCTGCTGGACTTGATCGATCCCGCGCGGCTGGTTGCGCTCGACTTCGGCGGTCACGGGCTCGGTGACGGCCAGACCTTCGGGTTCTGGCCGATGCTGCTCGGAGGGCTCTTCCTCTACGTCTCCTACTACGGCTGCGATCAGACTCAGGCTCAGCGCATTCTGGCCGCCGCCGACGACGGCCACGCGCGGCGGGCATTGACGATTGCCAGCCTGCTGCGCTTTCCACTGGTCCTGACCTACTGCGGCTTCGGCGTGATGCTGGCGGCGTTCCTCGCTGTGACACCCGAGTTCGCGCGATCACTGGCCGAACGGCCTCCGGATGCTCTGGTGCCGGAGTTCCTGGTCACCTACCTGCCGTCCGGCGTGGTCGGCATCGTGGTCGCCGGCATCCTCGCCGCCGCGTTGTCATCCATCGATTCGGCGCTCAATTCGTTGTCTGCGGTGACGGTCGAGGAGCTCGCGCCGAACGGCGCCGACCCGTCGCGTCGCCTGCGGTGGGCGAGGGCGGCAACCGTGGCGTGGGGGGTCGCGGCGACGATCGCCGCATGGGTCTTTTCACACACCGGCGAGACCACCATCGAGCTTGTCAACCGAGTCGGCAGCGCGCTCTACGGCCCGGTGCTGGCGGTCTTCGTGCTCGCGTGGCGGTCGCGCCGTGCCGATGGCCGCAGCGCCGTCGCCGGCGCCATCGCCGGGCTGGCCGCGAACCTGGCGCTGGCGGCACTCGCGCCGGGTGTGTCGTGGTTGTGGTGGAATCTGACCGGCCTGGTGGTCGCACTCCTGGTCGGTGTCGTCGTCGGCTCGTCCTCGGTGCCCGCCGAGGTGCGACCGCCGCGCGGCGGCGGCGGTCTGGCTCGGGTGTTGATCGCGTACTTCGGGCTCATCCTCGCCATGCTGGCGCTCGCAACCTACCTTGTTTGAGGGCCGGGCAGGTCTGCCGATCGCCTGCCGGTGGCCGGATTCGATTTTCAACGGTCGCCGCGCCGGTCTCGAAGGGCGTCCGCAACACCGAAATGGTAGTCTCCCGAGTCCATGGCGGAGCAACAGATTTCGGTGCTGCTGCCGGTGCGCGACGCCGGCGAGTATCTTGCCGACTGCATCGAGAGCCTGCGTCGGCAGACCCTCGAGTGCTACGAGGTGGTGGCCGTCGACGACGGTTCGCTTGACGGGTCCTCCGATCGGCTCGACGAGTGGGCGTCAGCGGACCAGCGGGTCACGGTCATCCATCGTCCGCCGTCGGGTCTGGTGGAGAGCCTCAATGCCGGCCTCGAGCGCTGCACGGCGCCCTATCTGGCGCGCATGGACGGCGACGACATCAGTCATCCGAGGCGCTTGGAGCTCCAGCTCGCGATGCTCGAAGAGCAGCCGTGGATCGACGCGGTTTCGTGCTGGGTGCGCCACTTTCCCCGGCATCATGTCGCGGAGGGATTCCGCGTCTACGAGCGATGGTTGAACTCGCTCAGCTCCCCCGAAGCCGTCGCGCGCGAGCGCTTCGTCGAGTCACCGGTGCCGCACCCGTCGGTGATGGTGCGGCGCGATCTCGTGGTCGAGGCCGACGGCTACTCGGACCGCGGCTGGCCCGAGGACTACGACCTCTGGTTGCGGCTGATCCAGCACGGGGCGTGCATCGCGAAGATCGAGCGATACCTCTACTTCTGGCGCGAGCACGGCGATCGGCTGACCCGAACGGATCGTCGCTACTCGGTGGAAAACTTCCTGCGCTGCAAGGCGCATTACCTGCTCGAGGGGCCGTTGGCGACGTGCCCGAAAGTGGTGGTCTGGGGCGCCGGGCAGACCGGTCGACGGCTCTCGAAGCACCTCCTGCGGGGCGGGGCGCCGATCGAGGCCTTCATCGACATTGACCCGGCGAAGATCGGCTCGACCCTGCGTGGCCGTCCGATCCTGGCGCCCGAGGAGTTGGTCGGTGCAGTCGGCAACGACTCGGTGGTGCTGGCCGCGGTGTCGTCGCGCGGGGCCCGTGAGCTCATTCGCCGGCGCCTGCGCACCCTCGGCCTCCGTGAAGGCCGTGAGTTCTGGTGCGTCGCCTGATCCCTTTCCGGTCTCCGTGCCGCGGCATGACGACCGAAAGAGGATCCGCTACCCCGACTCCTTGACGGCCACCGGCTCTATCCCCCAGATCTGCTCCGCGTACTCGCGGATCGAGCGGTCGGAGGAGAAGTAGCCCATGGCGGCGACATTGCGGATCGCGGCGGCGGCCCAGGCCCGGCGGTCTCCGTACAGCGCCACCGCGCGTTCCTGCGCCTCGACATACGAACGAAAGTCGGCGAGCAGCATGTAGCGGTCGCCGTGGTCCATCAGCGACGACCAGATCTCCCGCAGGGGCACGGCGTCCCTGCCGGCGAAGGTGCCGTCGTGGATGGCATCGAGGACCCGCGCGAGGTCGGGATCGCCGTCGTAGAGCTCGAGAGGCCGGTGGTCCCCGGTATCCAGGCGCTCCTCGACCTCCTGTGCGGTGAGGCCGAAGATGAAGATGTTGTCGTCGCCGACCCGTTCCCTGATTTCGATATTGGCCCCGTCGAGGGTGCCGATGGTCAGGGCGCCGTTGAGTGCCAGCTTCATGTTGCCGGTCCCGGAGGCCTCCATGCCCGCTGTCGAGATCTGCTCGGAGAGGTCTGCGGCGGGGATGATCTTCTCGGCCAGGGTGACGCGGTAGTCGGGCAGGAACACGACGCGGATGCGACCGTCCACCTCGCGGTCGTGGTTGACCACGTCGGCGACGCCGTTGATCAGGCGGATGATCAGCTTGGCCATGTGGTACGAGGGCGCCGCCTTGGCGCCGAAGATGAAGCTCCGCTTGGGAAACTCGGTGGTCGGGTCGTCCTTGAGCCTCTGGTAGAGCATGATCACGTGCATGATATTGAGAAGTTGGCGCTTGTACTCGTGCAGGCGCTTGATCTGGACGTCGAAGATCGAATCGGGATCGAGCGGGACTCCCGTCAACCGCTTGACCGTGGTTGCCAGGTCGAGCTTGTTGGCGTTTTTTATGGCCAGGAATTCGTCCTGAAACCCCGGATCGTCGGCGAGGGTTTCGAGCCCCGACAGGCGGTCGAGATCGCGCGGCCACTCGCTCCCGATCCTGTGGGAGATCGCCGCCGACAGCCGGGGATTGCAGACCAGGAGCCAGCGGCGGGGCGTCACACCGTTGGTGATCGGCAGGAACTTCTCGGGCCACAGGTTCGCGAAGTCCCTGACCACCCTCGTGCGAAGCAGCTCGGTGTGGAGCTTGGCGACGCCGTTGACCTTGTGGCTGCCGACGATCGCCAGGTTGGCCATCCGGAATCGTTTCTCCCCGTCTTCCTGCAGGATGGAAACCCGCCGCAACGCTTCGGGCTCGCTCTTGAAACGGCTGCGGACCGACTCGATGAAGCGACGGTTGATCTCGAAGATGATCTGCACGTGGCGCGGGATCAACGGCTCCATCAGGGACACCGGCCAGGTCTCCAACGCCTCGGGCAGCAGCGTGTGGTTGGTGTAGGCGCAGGTCGCGCGGGTCAGCTCCCACGCCAGGGTCCAGCGCACGCCGGCCTCGTCGATGAGGTAGCGCATGAGCTCCACGACCGTCAGCGCCGGGTGGGTGTCGTTGAGCTGCAGCGACACCTTGTCCGGCAGCAGCTCCCAGGCCTCGCCGTGGCTGTGGCGAAAGCGGTGCACGACATCGCGCACCGAGCACGCGGCCAGGAAGTACTCCTGACTGAGTCGGAGCCTCCGCCCGGCCTCGACGTCGTCGGCCGGATAGAGCACCCGGTTGACGGCCTCGACCCGCTCGCGCTCCTCGACCGCCTTGACGAATCCCCCACGGGAGAAGATCTGGAAATCGAACTCAGACGCTGCCTCCGCGTTCCACAGCCTCAAGACGAGCGCCGTGTTGGTGTCGTAACCAGCGACCAGGATGTCGTGCGGCACCCCGAAGACCTCGCGCCAGCCCAACCAACGGGGCCGGTGCTTGCCGCTGGCGGGGTCCGCCACCCAATCGACGTGGCCGCCGATCCGCACCTTCACCATGCGATCATGGCGGACGACTTCCCATGGGAAGCCCCCCTCGAGCCAGGTGTCGGCCTGCTCGACCTGCCACCCGCCTTCGATGGCCTGCCGGAACATGCCGTAGTCGTAGCGCAGTCCGTAGCCGAAGGCCGGATAATCGAGGGTCGCCAGAGAGTCGAGAAAACAGGCGGCGAGACGGCCGAGGCCGCCGTTGCCGAGGCCCGGATCGGGTTCCTCCTCGATGATGGTGTCGAGGTTGAGACCGAGCAGCTGCATGGCCTCGCGCGCCGTCTCGAGGAGCCCGGTGGCGATCAGATTGTTGAGCAGCAGCCGTCCGAGCAGGTACTCCACCGACAGGTAGTAGACGACCTTCGGGCGCACGTCGTCGTAGGTCCTGCGAGTCAGGATCTCGCGGTCGATCATCGATTCCCGCACCGCCTGGCCGAGCGCCATCAGGTGGTCGACCGCCCGCGCGTGGCGGAGCTCGAGCCCGCACGAGTAGCGGAGGTAGTGCAGAAACCGATCGCGGAACTCCTCTGCGGTCGGATGAGTGAGCCGGACTTCAGGAACCATGATCCTCCTTCGAACCAAGAGACTCGAAACGGTACCACAGAGCGAGGGAAGGTGGATCCGCAGGGTAAGATGGCGTGTATGGACCAACCACGTTCCGCCGGGGTCATGCTGCACCCGACCTGCCTGCCGTCACGCTTCGGAATCGGCGATCTGGGGCCGAGCGCGGCCGCCTATGTCCGCTGGCTGGCCGGCGCCGGGGTCCACTGGTGGCAGGTGCTGCCTCTGCACCCGCCGGGGCCCGGGAACTCGCCCTACTCGGCGCTCTCGACGTTTGCCGGAAACGAGCTCCTGGTCAGCCCGGAGCTGCTGATGGACGACGGCCTGTTGAGCGACGACGACCTGGCAGAGGTTTCCGACCTGCCGGACGAGTGGGTCGAGTTCGACGAGGTCGTCCCCCGCAAGCTCGACCTCCTGCAGCGCGCCTTCGCCAGGTACTCGACGGGGCGCTTCGCGGACCTCGAGCGCCTGCTCGAGGCTTTTCGCACGTTGCACGTCGAGTGGCTGGGAGACTACGCGTTGTTCCGTGCAATCCGCGACGCCCACGGTCGAGCGCCCTGGTACCGGTGGCAGCGAGAACTCGCGCGCCGCGACCCAGGCGCGCTTTCGGCGTGGCGGGAGGCGCATCGGGCCGAGGTGGAGTTCGTCGAGTTCTGCCAGATGCTGTTCTTCCGTCAGTGGGCGGGCCTCCACCAACTCGCCGCCGGTGCGGGGGTCCGGATTTTCGGCGACCTGCCGATCTTCGTCGCCCGCGACTCGGCCGACGTGTGGGCGAACCCGGAGCTCTTCCGGCTCGATGACGAGCTGGAGCCGACCGTGGTGGCGGGGGTGCCTCCGGACTACTTCTCGGCCTCCGGCCAGCTGTGGGGCAACCCGCTGTACGACTGGCAGCTGATGGCCGACCACGGCTACTCGTGGTGGGTGTCGCGGGTGCGCCACGAGCTGGAGATGGTCGACCAGCTGAGGCTCGACCACTTCCGTGGCTTCGCGGCGTGCTGGGAGGTGGATGCCTCTGAAGCCACGGCTGTCAACGGGCGGTGGTCTCCCGGTCCTGGCCGGGCGCTCTTCGACGCCATCCGGGACGCCCTCGGCTCGCTGCCGCTGGTGGCCGAGGACCTCGGCGAGATCACGCCCGACGTCATCGCCCTGCGCAAGGAGCTCGGCCTGCCGGGCATGGCGATCCTCCACTTCGGCTTCCAGCCGCGGCCGCGCTCGAGCTTCATTCCCTACGCCCACGAGCGCGACCTCGTCGTCTACACCGGGACCCACGACAACAACACCACTGTCGGCTGGTACCTCGAGGACGCCTCGGACGGGGAGGCCGACCTAGTGCGGCGCTACGCGGCCTCGTCCGGGGCCGAGATTCACTGGGACCTGGTGCGTGTCGCGATGGGGTCGGTGGCGGACACCGCGATCGTGCCGCACCAGGACCTGGTGGGGTTGGGGTCCGACTGCCGGATGAACACCCCGTCGGTGGGGGAGGGCAACTGGCGGTTCCGGATCACGCGGTCGATGCTCGCTGAGGAAGTGCAGTTGCGGCTGCGGGACCTGATCGAGATCTACGGACGGGAGGTCGCCCCCGCGGTCTCGTGAGACGGCGCCATCGAAAGGGCTCGCTCGAAGGTGAAACACCCCGACGAGGTGATGGATCTCACTGTCCACCCTTGCCGGTCGATGGACCGCGGCGGATACTGGATCCATGCCTCTGGTTCGGCTGACGTTCACCGCAGCTCTGTTGTGCGCGTTGGTGATCGCCCCTCGCGCGGCCGCGACCACCATCGTTCCCGCCGCCAATCCCGGCGACCTCGCGCGCTCGAGCGACGCCGTCTTCCTGTTTCGTGCCGGCGACAGCGAGGTCTCGACTCGCGGCGGGGGTTTCATCGCGACCGTCACCGAGGCCGAGGTGGTGTCGGTGCTCGCGGGCCCACTGGCGGCCGGCGACCGGGTGGAGGTCGTGGTGCCGGGGGGCGAGCGTGACGGCGGCGGCTGGCTGGTCGCGGGCTCGCCTCGGCTGCGTGCCGGAGACGAGTACCTGATCTTTGCCGGCCACGGGCCAGACCGCAGGTGGCGTCCGCGGCTCATGGCCGACGCCGTGCTGCGGCGGGCGGTGGAAACCGACGGCACCGCGGTGCTGCTGCCGCTGGAGGAGTCTCTCCAACTGGAACGCCTCGGCGTCGAGAGCGCCCGCCCGCTGGTGCCGTCCCCGGTCAGGGAGCAGCCGTTTCTCGAGCGCTTGCGGGGCGCACTCCGCGGTGCGACAGGCTGGGACTGGACCGGACTGCGCGCGGAGTCCGCGGCTTGGTGGCCGCTCTTGAAAGCGGCTCCTGCCGGCTGTGCGTTCCTCACCTACAATGACCGGAGGATCCGGTGGCAGCGCTTCGACCTCGGCGGCTCGCTGGAGATCTGGTCGGACGCGGCCGGCGATCCTGAGCTGCTCGATGGCGGCGCAGGCCTGGTCGGGGGTGCGGTCGAGCGCTGGATGGATATCGACCGGACGAGCCTCGACCTCGAGTACGCGGGCAGCCGGGACCTCGGCCTGACCTGCACCGACGGCGAGGATGACGACACGCCGCGGGCCGGCGACGACATCGTGGTCTTCAACGACCCGTGCGACGACATCGACGACCTGGCGGGCTGCAGCGGCACCCTGGCCTTCGGTGGTCCGTGGTTCGGCGGCAGCCACACCTTCGACGGCGACAGCTGGTTCACCGCCTCGTCGTGGTTCGTGGTGGTCAATGACGGAGTCGCGGGCTGCCTGTCGCTGACCACCTACGAGCTGGTGATCGCTCACGAGCTCGGCCACGGGCTCGGCTTCGGCCACACCGAGGACGACGACTCGCTGATGTACGCCAACTGTTGCAGCCCGCACAACCAGCTCGACGCCTCGTGCACGCAGTACCTGTATCCGTCGGGCGAGAGCGCGCCCAACAGCGTGACGGTGCCGGTGATCGCGTTCGTCGATGGGGTGGGTGGCACGCCGTGGCGATCCGACGTCGTGGTGGCGAACCCGACCGATCGGCACACGGTGGTCGATCTCAGATACCAGCCGGGCGGCCGGCCGGCAGTCGAGCTCAGCCGGTCGCTGCCGCCATGGGCGACGCTTTTCTTCGAGGACATCGTCGGCTCGCTGTTCAAGGCGGGAGACGGCCGTGGACCGCTGGGAATCACTGCCCGCGACGACGGCGTACGGCCGGTGGTCGTGTCTCGTACCTATGCCGTCCGTCCGTTTGGGAACCTCGGGTCCGGTCTGCCGTCGGATATCGACCCGGAGGTCGGAACGGTGTCGATCCCCGGTCTGATCGACGACGCGGACTACCGTTCGAACGTCTCGGTCACCGCCGCCGGCGGCGAGGCTGTGCGCGCTACCTTCGAGCTCTTCCGTGGCAGCGACGAGTTGGTGGGCAGTGTGTCGCGGACCATCCCCGCGGGCGAGCAGGAGCAGTGGAAACTGGGGACGTTGTTTGCCGGCGAGATGCGGAGTGGGGTGCCGATGACGGTTCGGGTCACCCTCGACCGCCCGGGCATCGCGAACGCCTCGATGGTCGACAACCTCTCCACGGACTCGGCGGTGGTGGTCGGCAAACAGCCCTCACCCTCGTGGATCGTTCCGGCGGTTGTTCACTCGCCGGGCAGGGACGGGACCGAGTGGACCTCCGCGGTCTCGCTCTGGAACGCCAGCGGCGGGCCGGTGACCGTCGATCTCGAGCTCCTCCCGGATGCCGGCAGCGGAAAGCCGACTCCGCCCGCCGCAGAGATCGTCCTCGAAGCTTTCGAGACCAGGGTGCTCGTCGATCCCGTCTTCGAGCTCTTCGCGATCGACGACGGCGCCGGCGCGCTGCGGGTCGAGGCCTCGGGCTCGATCGTTGCCGCGTCGCGGGTCGCGACTGCCGGACCCGACGGCGGCACCTCGGGCAACGGGGTGAGAACCGTGCTCGGGGGGGGCTGGAGTGCCGACTCGCTGGTGCTGCCCGGAGCCCGGATGTTGGACGGCTTCAGGACCAACGTCGGTTTCGTAGCCGGGCCGGAGTCCGTCGAGCTGGTGTGTACGATGCTCAACGGCAACGGTTCAGTGGCTGCCGAGGCCACCGTCAACCTGCCCGCGAGCTCGTTCCTGCAGCGCTCCGTACCGCAGCTCTTCGGGGCAGGGGGCTTCCCGGTTCCGGATCCGGTGGGAACCATCGTGATCCGCGGCGATGGCGAGTTTCTCGCCTACCTGACGGTCATCGACGGCACCTCGCAGGACCCGGTCTTCGTGATGCCGCGGTGATCTTCCAGCCGATGAGCGACGAACTCCTCGGACTCCGATCTCCGACGCATCACCCTTCCGCTCTTTCGCAGGGTCACACCCGGCGCCACCATCGGGCGTGGACCCGTGCGCGGGCTCGCGAGGCTACCGGATCGCCTCGAGCTGTCCGGAGACCAGGCCCTTGAAGAGATCGATCTTGTAACCGTTGTTGGCGAGGGGCTCCGCTCCCGCGACGGCGGCCGCGGCAGCCTCGGCGATGGTGGCGTCATCGAGCGTCGTGCCGGTGACGGCCGACTCGACACCGCGGGCGCGCCACGGCACCGGTGCCGCGCCGGACAGGAAGACCCGCGCCGACCGCACGGTGTCGCCGTCGAAAACCAGTGCCAGGGCGACGCCGGCGAGCGCGAAGTCCCAGGCGGCCCGGGTGCGGACCTTGCGGTAGGACGAGCGCAGCCCGGCCTGCGGCGGCGGCACCACCACGGCGGTCAGGATCTCGTCGTTCTCGAGCACGACCTCACGCTGCGGGTCCTCGGCGGGGGGGACGTGCAGGGCGTCCACTGCCACCGAACGCTCACTGCCGGGGCCGGCGATACGGCACACCGCTCCCAGGGCTGCCAGCGCCGGGGCGGTGTCGGAGGGGTGGACGATGTAGCAGAACTCGCCGCCGAAGATGCAGTGGTACTGGTTCTCGCCGTCGTAGGCGAAGCACTTCTCGCCGCCCTTGCGGAGGCAGTGGAAATCGCCCCGGTAGTACCAACAGCGCGGTTTCTGGCAGAGGTTGCCGCCGAGAGTGCCCTGGTTGCGGAGTTGCGGGCTCGCCACCGATGCCGCCGCATCGGCCAACGCACGGTACTTCGAGGCGACGGCCGGATCGTCCGCGATCCTCGCGATCGTGGTCATGGCGCCGATTCTCAACCCGGTGGATGACTCGCTGATGCCGTCGAGGCCGGGGATCGCCGTCAGGGAGACCACGGTGTCGGCACCGAAGACCCGGTCGCGGAGGCAACCGATGAGATCGGTCCCGCCGCCGTGCAGCCGGCACGGACGATCGTCGAGAACCGCCAGCGCTCCCTCCAGATCTGTCGGTTTCGAGTACGTGAACTTCGGCAGCATCTCAGGCCTCCCCCTGCCGGGCCGCCAGCAGCTCGAGCATGCGCTGCGGCGTGATCGGGCCGTGCCCGATTCGCACTCCGGTCGCGTGGAACACCGCGTTGGCGATGGCGGCCGCGGTCGGTATCGTCACCGGCTCGCCGCAGCCCTTGGCGCCGGTGGTGTTGCATTCGGTGTCGTCGGGGTCGATCACGACCGAGGTCATGTCGACCGGGACATCTGCCGCGGTCGGGATCTTGTAGTCGTGGAAGTTCGCATTGACCATCTTCCCGGTGTGGCGGTCGAGGACGCGCTGCTCGGTGAGCGCGTAGCCGATGCCCATCGTGATCCCGCCGAAGACCTGGTTGTCGAAGGTCAGGCGGTTGAGCACTCGACCCGACTCGTGCGCGCCGACGAAGCGCTCGACGCGGACCTCGCCGGTTCGGGTGTCGACCTGCACCTCGCAGAACTGGGCGGCGAACGGGCTGACCACCTTGTCCTCGGGGTTCGGTCCGCGGTAGCCGATCCCGACCACCACCCGCTGCCTGCGAACGCCTTCGAGCTCGGTGACCTTGAAGGCGCGGCTGGTGTCCGAGCGGAGGACCACCGAGCCGTCGAGGAGATCGAGGTCGTCGATGTCGAGGTCGTGCTCCGTCGCTGCCATCTCGAACAGCTGCCGCTTGACGTTGTAGGCGGCCTCGCGAACCGCCGGCGATTCGGTGGGCACGGTCTTCGATCCCCCGGACGGCGATGCCCACTGGGTGGTCTTCGTGTCGGCGTTCTCGACCTGGATCGTGGCGGGATCGATGCGGAGCTCCTCGGCCGCGACCATGGCCATGACGCTCCGCGTCCCGGTTCCGATGTCCGAGGCGCCCATGTTGAGGTTGACGCTGCCGTCGGCGTAGAGCTTGACGATGACGGTCGCGGGCGGTCCGCCGCCACCCGCGATCCACAGGCAGGCACCCATGCCGGCACCGCGTTTGATGTGCCCGTCTCCACGGTCGGCGGTGCGGGCGGCGTTCCAGCCGAAAGCTTCGGCACCTCTGGTGATGCACTCCCGGAGACCCGTCGAGGTGAACGGACGGTTGCCGCGCGCCTGGCTGACGGCCGGGATGTTCTCGAGGCGCAGCTCGAGCGGGTCCATGCCGATGGCGGCCGCGAGGTCGTCCATCATCTGTTCGAGGGCCCAGGCCCCCTGCGGGTGACCCGGGGCACGAAACGGCCGGGCCGGGCCGGCGTTGATGTGGACGAGCGTGTTCTCGCAGCGCACGTTGTCACAGGTGTAGAGGTCTCGAATCAGCCAGTCATTGAGGCTCGCGCCGCCCTCGGAGTAGGCTCCCGCGGAGCTCACCCCCGTGAACTCGAGGGCCGTCAGTCGTCCGTCCCTGGTTACGCCCGCCCTGAGCGTCATGTCGACGCCGGGACGGTTGCCGGTCACCAGCATCGCGTCTTCCCGGGGAATGAAGAGCTTGACCGGCCGCGCGGAGCTGCGTGCGAGCAGCGCGGTGAGGATCGAGGCGCGGGAGATCTGCAGCTTGGAGCCGAAGCCTCCGCCCATGTAGGTGGAGATCACCCGGACATTGGCGAGCGGCAGGCCGAGAATCCGGGCATAGTCCTCCTGCATCGGAAACACTCCCTGCAGGGACTCCCAGGCGGTCATGCGGTCGCCGTCCCACTGCACGACGCAACCGTGCAGCTCCATCGGCGCCTGGATCTCGTACTCGGTGCGGTAGCTGCGCTCGAGGATGACGTCGGCCTCTTCGAGCCCGCGCGCCACGTCCCCTCGTTCGTACCTCTCCGGCTCTCCGGCGAGGTTGTCGCCGCCGTGCACGGACGGTGCGCCCGCGGCCAACGCGACGGCGTGGTCGTGCACCGCCGCCTTGACTTCGTAGTCGACCTCGATGGCGCGCAGGGCGTCGGCCGCCTGTTGAGGTGTCTCGGCCGCGACAGCGGCGATCGGTTCGCCCTCGAACCTGCAGTCGGTCGACAGGATCGGGACCGGATCGGAGCCCCGGTATCGCGGCCACATGACGCCCCGGATCGTGGGCGAAGACGGCTGGAGCAGCACCCGGACACCGGGCATCTTCGACGCCGTTGCAGTGTCGATGCTCCGCACCGTGGCGTGCGCGTGAGGACAGCGCAACACGGCACCGTAGAGCATGTCGGGCAACAGCACGTCCGAGGGGTAGATCGCGCTGCCGCTCACGCGCTCGTAGGCGTCGATTCTCGGCAGTCGGCGGCCGACGACCTCCGTCCGCCGCCAGGGCTCGGGATACACAGCGGGTTCCGGCGTCTCCGGAACCGGCTCATCCACCCAATATCTGGCGTCGCGAGACATCAGCGGCCTCCCTTCTTCTTCAGCTCGGCTGCGAGTTCGACAGCCCTGAAGATGTGAACGTAGGCTGCACAGCGGCACAGGTTGCCGGTCATACCGTGCTGGATCTGATGGATGTCAGGCTCCGGGTTCGCCCGCAGCAGACCTTCGGCAGCCATGATCTGGCCGGGCGTGCAGTAGCCGCACTGGAAGGCATCGTGCTCGACGAAGGCGCGCTGGGTAATACCGAGCTCCTCACCGTCGAGCAGCCCCTCGACGGTCGTGATCTCGGCACCCTCCGCTTCCACCGCCAGCGTCATGCAGGCATAGCGCGGCACGTCGTCAATCAGCACGGTGCAGCTTCCGCACTCGCCGCGTTCACATCCGGCCTTGGTGCCGGTGATGCCGAGGAGCTCGCGGAGGACGAAGAGCAGCGTCCAACGCGGCTCGGTCAGGAGCCGGTGCAGGCGGCCGTTGATGGAGAGGGTGATGCGGACCATGGCGTCCGGGTCCGTGATCTCGGGGATCGCCTCTGCGCGATGGGCGACTCCGGTCGCGACGGCCGCGGCTCCGGCGCTTACGGTTCCGAGAAACCCTCGCCGGGTCACGCCGCTCCCGGCCGGGCTGTCGACGTCTTTCTTGCTGGCCATCGCATCCTCCCACGGCCGGCGGTTGGACCGGCCAATATTGAGACTAAGTAGCTTTTATGGAGTCACATAGGGAGTATAGCCCATCCGCGAGCGGAGCGTCAGGTCCTGCTAGAGTCGAAGGGTGTCTGGCGGCTCTGTGGATCGAGGCGGTGTTGTCGGGGCGGTGCTCGAGGCGACCGGACGTGGTTGCAATGCTGCACTGGTCGATGTCCGGGTCGGCGCATTCTGGGTGGGAGTGCGTACCACCGGGGGAGCCGGCATGGCGTCCGCCCTGCGCTCGGAAGACCACCTCCACGGATCGCGGCCGATAGCCGCAGCCGGCGAGCTGCACGAGTGGACCCCCGAGGAGCTGGCTGGCCTCCTCGATTCGGAGTCTGTCGCCGAGGCCTCGGTCGGCCTGGCGGCGGTCAACGCGCTGCTTTCGAGCCGTGCGGCGGGGTTGCCCGACGAGCCCGCGGTCGCGATCCTCGAACGACGCGGCCGCAGCGCGCGTGTGGCCATGATCGGGCACTTTCCGTTCGCAGACCGCCTGCGGTCGTCGTGTGCTCGGCTCGACGTCTTCGAGCGCGGTCGCCATCGTGGTGCCGACGATCGCGGAGAGGAAGCGATGGAGATCGTGCTGCCTGCGGCCGACGTGGTCGCGGTGACGGCAACCACGCTCATCAACCGGACCGTCGGGCGGATCCTGGAGCTGGTGCGCGGCGACGCTTTCCTGATGATGCTCGGTCCGAGCACTCCGCTGGCCCCGTCGCTTTTCGACTTCGGATTCGACGTTTTGTGCGGCACCGTCATCGTCGATGTCGACGCCGCCATGCGCGCCATCGGCCAGGGTGCCGTCACCGCGCAGATTCCCGGCGTCCGCCGCGTCGCACTGTGGCAAGAGAGGCGGTAACGCGAAGGCGCAAAGGCGCAAGGAAATGGAAGGGTGATCAAGAGTGAGGGCTCCCTGCGAGAACGAGATCAGCAGCGTCGTCGTCAGCGCGCCCCTCGGTGCGCCACGGGTCAGCAGAGGGATGCACCGGGTTGTCAACGGGCTCGAAGAAGATGAGGTGAGGTCGTGATTGATCTTCTTGACGTCTTGGTCCCTTCGCGCCTTTGCGGTGAACTCGTTGGCCGGCGATCGGCCTGAGCCGATGCTTGCGGGGTTGATACTGGCTGGAGGGATGGGGGAGCGGTGGGGTGGCCCGAAGGCGTGGGCGGCGCTCCCCGACGGTCGGAGCTTCCTCGAGGCGTGCGCGTCGGTGCTCGCCGCCGCCGGAGCGGTACGGACGGTGGCCACCCTCCCGTCCGGCTCGCTCGACCCTCGCCTCGGGGGCGTCGACGGGCTGCCCCTGCCGATCCACGACCTCGACATGTTCGGGTCACTGCGGATCGGTCTCGAACACCTGGTGCAGCGCGAAGACTGGCGACAGCTCGTGGTGCTGCCGGTGGACCATCCGCTCGTCACTGCGGCCACCATTCGTGCCCTGGTCGAGGTTGCCGGGGCGGCCGCCGTGCCGTCCTTCCGCGGCAAGCACGGCCACCCGGTACGCCTTGACCGCGAGGTGGCGACTGCGGTCGTCTGCGGCGAACGCCGCGGGCCCACCATGCGCGACCTGCTGCGCGAGGTCGCCGCGGTTGACGTCGAGGTGGACGACCCGGGCGTGGTCGCCAACTGCAACACGCCGGCTGCCCTCGCGGCGGCCCTGAACGCGGCGGTTTAACCCGCGTATCTCACCCGGTTTCGTTGCGAGGTCGCCGAGGTGCTGTGCCCGGTTGGGTTTTCGATTCGACGGGCGCGCAG
>CAZSTH010000019.1:0-43321 GCA_964609835.1 uncultured Thermoanaerobaculia bacterium | reverse complement strand
CACCAACGCGCGGCAGCATCAACCAGGTGCAGCCGAGCACCGCGACCGCCGCCCAGACCAGCGGGCGTTCGAGGACCCGGTCCCACCATCCCGCGCGTTCCGCGAGCCCTCGCTGGATTCTGGTCGCCGAAGGTCGTCGCTCCGACTGCGATTGTCCGCCATTCCTGCTCATGAATCGTCGCTCTCGATCGGTTTCCGCGCCTCCCAGCGAGCGTAACGATCGACGACCTCCTGGACGAGCGCGTGGCGCACGACGTCGCGATGGGTGAAGTTGATGAACGCGAAGTCCTCGGAGCCTTCGAAGATCTGCAGTGCCTCCACGAGCCCCGAGGACCGCGCGAACGGGAGGTCGATCTGAGTGACATCGCCGGTTATCACTACCTTCGAGTGGAAGCCCATGCGGGTCAGAAACATCTTCATCTGCTCGTGAGAGGTGTTCTGAGCCTCGTCGAGGATGATGAACGCGTCGTTGAGGGTCCGTCCGCGCATGAACGCGAGCGGGGCGATCTCGATGATCTGCCGCTCCAGCAGCTTCGACACCTTGTCGTAACCCAGGATGTCGTAGAGCGCGTCATAGACAGGGCGCAGGTAGGGATTGATCTTCTCGACCAGGTCGCCGGGCAGGAATCCGAGGCGCTCACCGGCTTCCACCGCCGGCCGCACCAGCACGATTCGCCGGACTTGCTTGTCGGTGAGCGCCGCCGCTGCCAGCGCTACCGCGAGATAGGTCTTCCCGGTCCCCGCCGGGCCGGTCACGAAGACGCAGTCGTGGGCATCGACCGCCTTGATGAAGAGCCTCTGGTTGAGGTTGCGGGGCATCACGAAACGGCGCAGGGACGGCGGAATCGCAGCATCGAGGAAGAAATCCACGAGGTCCGTCTCGGGGTCCTCCTCGAGCACTCGCACTGCGGTGCGGAGCTCGTCCTTGGACACCGGAGACCCCGATTGCAGCAGGCGGTCGAGGGCAAGCAGCACGGACACGGCAATCCCCTCGGACCGCGAATCCCCATCGAAGCGGATCTCGGGCCCACGCGCGCTCACCGTGATTCCGAGGCGCTCCTCGAGATAACGGAGGTTCTCGTCGCGGGTGCCGAAGAGCTGGTCGATATTAAATTCGCTGACCGTCACACGCTGCATGAGTTCGGGGTCGTCCTCCCGGCGGGCACCGTCAGAGGCCCGCCATGCGCGAATGCTGTCACCTCGACGATGGGTCGGTCTTGGTCCGGCATCCGGACCGCACGGCTGTCCGAGCGTCGCGGCGGCACTCGCTCTCCGTCGCCGGTCCCATCCACAAGAACCCGATTGTAGCAAGCATCGCGTCTGTAACGAAGTTCGCGGCACCGACCGCGACGGTCAGCGCCGGTCCTCGTCCGTCCGTTGCCATTCGTGGTCGGGGATGCCGGCGCGCTCGTTGAGAAACCTCCCGAGCACGAAGAGGGCGTCGGAAAGCCGGTTGAGATACGGCACCAGACCGACCGGCATCTCGGCTCCCGCGGCCACCAACGCCAGCACCCGTCGTTCACAACGCCGGCAGACGGTACGCGACAGGTGGGCGAGTGCCGCGCCCCGGCTGCCACCGGGGAGGATGAAGGCCCGAAGCTCGGGCAGCTCTGCGTCCATCTCGTCGATCCAACTCTCGATGTCCGCCGCCTGCCACGCCGACGGCGAGTGTTCGAGCCTGCCCTCGGGGTCGGCGAGGGCTGCACCGATGGCGAACAGCGCGCTCTGTACCGTGTTCAGAACTTCGGCCGCGGATTCCGGCAGGCTCTCTGCAAGCAGCACGCCGAGGACCGAATTGAGCTCGTCGACGGTGCCGTAGGCCTCGATCCGAGCGTCGTCCTTGCGTACGCGACCGCCGGAGAAGAGCGAGGTTCGCCCTTCGTCGCCAGTACGTGTGTAGACTTTCATGACGCCAGTGTAACCGCGGTCGGCAGCGAGCGGATTCCCGAACACGCCGCGCCCCCCGTGTGTTACATTTGAGAACGAGTGAAGGCATCGAAGGAGGCACGGTGGAGCTCAAAGAGCTGCTCATGTTCATGACCAAGAAGGGGGCCTCCGACCTCCACATCAAGCCGATGCGGCCGCCACTGCTCCGCATCCAGGGCCGCCTGATCCCGATCAAGGCGGACCCCCTCCAGCCCGCGGAGGTCGAGCAGATGCTCGGCGGGATCCTGAACAGCGGACAGAAAGAACGCTTCACGACACATCAGGCCGTCGACATGGGCTACGGTGTCCCGGGGGTTGCCCGCTTTCGCTGCAACATGTACCTCCAACGCGGCACCATGGCGGCGGTCTTCCGGCGCGTCCCGTTCGACATCCAGGGGATCGAGGATCTCAATCTGCCCGAAGTCATCAGCACCTTCACCGAGTACCCCGGCGGGCTGGTGCTGGTCACCGGACCGACCGGATCCGGAAAATCCACGACCCTCGCAGCCATGATCAACCTCATCTCGAAGGCGCGCCAGTGCCACGTGGTGACAATCGAGGACCCGATCGAGTTCCTGTTCCAGGACGACAAGGCGACCCTTTCGCAGCGCGAGGTCGGCACCGACACCCCGTCTTTTCACGAGGCTCTGCGCAATTGCATGCGCCAGGACCCGGACGTGATCATGGTCGGCGAGATGCGCGATCTCGAGACCATGGCCACGGCGATCACCGCCGCCGAGACCGGCCACCTCGTCTTTTCCACCCTCCACACCAACAACGCCGCGCAGACCGTCGACCGCATCATCGACTCCTACCCATCCGACCAGCAGACGCAGGTCCGCGGCCAGCTCGGGCTCGTGCTGCGGGCCATCGTGTCGATGCAGCTGGTCGAGAACAAAGACGAGAACGAACGCCTGCCCGCCTGCGAGATCCTCGTCAACTCGCCGAAGATCTCGAAGCACGTCCAGAACGGCGAGATCAAAGAGATCCTCGAGGAGATGGAGAACTCGGTCAGCTTCTACCGCATGCAGAGCATGAACCAGTCTCTGATCGGCCTTCTCGCCCACAATCAGATCACCTACGAGCAGGCCATCGAGGCCTCGAGCGATCCTGACGACCTCTCACTCAAGCTGCGGGAGATGTTTCCGAGCATCGAGGACAAATTCAGGGAGGGCAACATGGCCCCGTCACCCGCCGATTTTTCGCAGATCACCGAGCTCCTCGAGACCAAGCGGCTCTTCGAGGAGAGCGAAGAGCGCCACCGCATGAAGGTCGCGGAGAAGGAGGAGCAGATCGAGGCCCTGCAGTCCGACCTGGCGAGCCTCAGAGAGCAGCTCCAACAGGCCAACGACGCCAACGAAGCGGTTCGGCGCGAGGCCGAAATCGCCCGTGCCGAGGTGCAGCGCTACAAGGAAGACTCGCAGCAGACGATCAACACGCTGAACGAGCGTATCCGCGACCTCAACCAGCAGCTCCAGGGCGGAGCTGCGGCAGGCGGCAAGGGGTCGTCCGGCTTCTTCAAGCGCTGACGATTCCGGTCCTCCTCGATCTCGGCCGCAGCGATCCCGCTGTGGCCCTCGGGCCTGTGGTTTCGACCGTTAACGACCGGCTGGCCGCCGCCGTCTGCCTCGTGATCGCGACCCGGCTCTCGATCTCGCTCTGATGACGCCGGATCACACCTCGACCAGCTCTTTGATGGACTTCGGGTAGCCGAAGAAGAAACCCTGCTGCAGCTCGATGCCGAGTTCCGACAGGACCTCGACCTCGGCCTCGGTTTCCACGCCCTCGGCAATCACCATCGACCGGCTGTCGCGCGCGAAGCGGATGATGGCGGAAACCAGGTTCTTCTTGATCGGCTCGTCGGGAAGATCGCGGACCAGCATTTTGTCGAGCTTGATGAAGTCCGGCTGCAGGTCGGCCAGGACGTGCAGGGCGCTGTAACCGGTTCCCATGTCGTCGATCGCGATCCGGAAGCCACGCGCCCTGAGGCCGGTGACCCGCTCGCGCAGGCGGCTGGCGCTCTCCGCGTAAGTGCGCTCGGTGATCTCGAGAACGCACTCCGAAGGCGGCCTCCCGACCGACTCGACACGCCCCGACAGGCCCGGATCCGCGGCCTCGATCAGCTCGAGCCCCAACATCGACACATTGAGGAAAAGAACCGCCCCCTCCGGCAGGGCGACCGCGTTCGTCAACGCGCGATCGACGCACAAGAGCTCGATCTCACCCAGCATGCCGGCGCGCTCGGTGAACCCGAAGAGGTTCTCGGCGGATTCGAGATAGCTGCCCACCGGACCGCGACTGAGTGCCTCGTACCCGAGGGTCTCGCGGCCGGGCAGCCGCACGATCGGCTGGAACAGGGTCCGCACCGCCTGGTCGCGCAGGATGCGGCGAACCTCGTCGAGCCGCGCCTGGTCCAGCGCCTCGCCGCGGCGGTGGAAATCCTGGCGGGCCTCCAGGATCCCGTTGTAGATCGTGCGTTCCACCCGCAGCGCGGGGCGCATCTTGATGACACCCTGGCCCACCCTGACCGCCATGGTCTCGGTTTCGCCGGTATCGTCTGTGATCGAGATGCCCTCGATCAAGGCATCGTGGAGACGCCCGGCCTCAAAGTGGTCGGCGAGAATCACCAGGAAGATGTCACCGCGGACGTTCTCCTGGCACAGCAGGCTGCCCGAGCCCGCGATCGCCTCGAGCAGTCCGCTGAGATGGCCCGCCACACTGCGCAGGACGCCGTCGTAGCGCTCCCAGCCCACGATCCGTTCGAGATTGTGCTCGTGCTCGATCCGCACCAACAGGACCTGCAGCGTGCCCCGCTCGTCGAGCATTCGGCGTACTCGGTCGAGCACCACCGGCAGCGTCGGCAGTCCGGTGACCGGATCGAAGAGACTCGCCCGGTATTGGAGGATCCTGGTCTTGAGCTCGACCGGGTCGGTGTTCGAGAGACCGTCAGTCACCCGACGGTTCCCCGCTCGATTCGAGGAGCTGGCGAACCTGGCGGACGAGCTCTCGGGGAGAGAACGGCTTGCAGATGTAGGCGTTGGCGCCAAGCTGGAGAGTCCCAAGCTGATCCTGATGGCTGGTGCGGGCACTGACCACCAGCACCGGCACCTCGGCACCCTTGGTGTCGAGCCGCATCAGCTTGAGCAGCTCCATGCCGTCGAGATCGGGCATCATCAGGTCGAGTAGGAGCAGATCCGGCGGATCGGAAAGCACACGCGCCAAGGCCGACCGCCCGTCGGTGTCGGTGTCGACCTCGAAACCGTCGGCGCGGAGGATCGTCGCCAACAGGTCGACCATGTCCGGCTCGTCGTCAACCACGAACAGGCGCGCCATCAGACCTCCTCCTCCTCGACATCGTGGCCTCCGCGTGCCGGGACAACTTTAGCAGAGGGCACCCTGGCCGCAACCGTCTCGCCTGAGGAACCGGCCGCCGGCAACCACACGAAGAAGGTCGAGCCGACGTCGAGCTCGCTCTCCGCCCACACCAGGCCCGAATGGGACTCGATGATGCTGCGCACCAGCGACAACCCGAGGCCCATCCCACCGAAACGCCGACGGGAGCTCGGATCGACCTGGTGGAAGCGGTCGAAAATCCGAACCAGCTCGGCCTGCGGGATTCCGAGCCCGTTGTCCTGCACCCTCACCAGGACCCCTAGCCTGTGCTCGTTGGTGCAGCTTTCCGCCATCACGAGGACGGTGCCCACCTGCGGCGAGAACTTGACGGCGTTGTCGAGCAGGTTCAGGAACACCCGCTCCACCTGTTCGACATTGACCTCGACGGTCGGAAGATCTGATTCGAGATCGACGGCGATCTCGATCTCCCGCTGCTCGATTCTGGGCTTGAAGGTGTCAACCACCGTCTGCAGCAGAACACCGATCTCGATCTCCTCGCGCGGTAGGTCGAGTGCGGCGAACCGGTCGAGATGCGAGAGCTGGACCAGCTCCTCGACCCGCAATGCCAGCCTCTGGACGTTCTTGTGGCAGATGGTCACCGCACGCACCACATCGTCGGACAGCGGCCCGAGCCCTCCGTCCGCCAAAAGCTCGAGGTAACCGCGCAGTGCAGTCAGCGGAGTTTTGAGCTCGTGCGACACGTTCGCGACCAGGTCGGCCTTGGTCTGGTCGAGAGATTCCAGCTCGCGGTTGGCGTCGCGCAGGCGCTCAATCGTCGTTACGAGCTCGTCGGCCATGAGGTTGATGCCGTCGGCGAGCTCCTCGATTTCGTCTCCCGAGTCGACCGAGACCCGGTGATCGAAGTGCCCCTCCTGCAACCGCTTGACACCGGCGCCGAGCCGATCCACTCCTCGGGTGATGCCGGCAGCCAGGCGCACCGAGGCCCACTGGGTCAGCCCGAGCCCGACCACGATCACGAGCGCCGACAGCCATAGCGACGATCTCAGCTGGCGATCGACATTGTCGTAGGAGAAGGTCCCGATCAACGCCCACTGGTGCCCTCCCCACTGGGTCACCACCGGGTCCACGACGCGGTAGAGCTTCCTGCCGTCCACGCCCTCGGTGCGCTCCGCGACCGCCTCGAGGCCGGACACGGCCCGCAGCAACTCGGAATCGGTGATGGTGGGTCCGCCGCCGCCGGCGCCGAACGCGGCCAGGCTGGTGCCGTCGGCCTGCAACACGACCCGCCCGCGCACATCCACCACCTCGAGCTGCTCCACATCCGGATTGAGCTCCCACAGGCTGCCCATGAGCTGGTCGAGGATGCCGCGGCCCTCGGTGCCGAGGAAGTCCACCTGGCGCACCAGCTGCTCGCTCACCAGCAGGGCATAGGTTCGAGCTGACTCCTCCATCTTGGCCTGAACGAAGCGGTGGCGGAAGACCACGAGGACGAGCACGCTCAACACGAGGCTCGCCACGACCGCGAACGCGATGTGGCGAGCGATTCGGGTCTGCAACCGAGCGCTTCGGCGTACCACGATGGAGGCGCCCTCACTCTCGTTTCAATCCGCTGCGCCGGGCCCTGTCCTCGGCCGACGCCGGGGCAGATCCGGATGCGCAGGAACCGATCTACCCGATCATACCGTGCACCGGCTCGCCGCACAGCGCCGGCGGGCCGTTACTCGAGGTTCTGGACCTGTTCGCGAACGCGCTCCAATGCGGTCTTGGCGTCCACGACCCGTTCACCAATGCCGAGCTCGCGGCACTTGGAACCGAGTGTGTTGAGCTCCCGGTGAAGCTCCTGGCAGAGGAAGTCGAGCGTCCGCCCCACCACCCCGCCCGCAGCCAACCGCTCGCCGAAGGTCTCGAGATGGGCGCCAAGGCGGGCGACCTCTTCGGCGACGTCGGCCCGATCGGCAATCACTGCAGCCTCGAGCGCGATTCGATCGGGATCGACAGCCGTGTCGGTCGCCACCAGGTCTGAGATCCTGGCTCGGCCGCGCTCCAGGATCCGGTCTCGGAGATCGACCATCTGGGGCTCGAACCAGTCGACGAACGCGCCTACCTGTGCCAACTCTGACTCGATCTGGATGGCGATCTGTTGCCCCTCGCGTTCCCGCATGGAGGCCGCGGCCGCAATCCCCTCCGCGACCAGAGCGGTCAGGCTCCGCAGCTCGTCGTCGTCGAGCATCGTGCTCGAGCTTGCGATCGAGATCAGACCGGGCACCGCGAGCACCTGGCCGGGCTCCACCGACCCCAGAGGACCGCCCGCGTCATCGGTCAGCGCCCGCAGCTGCAGGACGACGCTGCGAACCGCATCCGCATTGACGGCTACCACGATCTGCGGCGGACGCTGCCACTCCAGGTTGACCTGGACGCTGACTCGCCCGCGTTCGAAATGCCGGGCTGCGACCGAGCGCACCTCGGCATCGATCTCGGGCACCTCTTCCCTGAAATTCGTCCGGACCTGGACGTCCAGGAATCGATGGTTGACCGACCGGATCACCACGGCCGCGCTCAGCCGGTCGGACAGCGCTCCACCGGCACGGCCGAAACCGGTCATGCTTGCCAGTGTCATCAGCGTTCCCCTTTCTCGTCGCGCCCATCGGAAAACCCACCGCGCGCGCCGGCCCCGTCAGCCATCGAACTCGGGCCGCCGTTTTTCGAGGAAGGCCCGTGCGCCCTCCCCCGGATCGCCGCTGGCGAACAGCAGCCGAAACGTGGCGAGCTCGAGACCGAGGCCGGAGCGTCCCGATGCTCGCGACCGCACGAGGTCTCGCGCCGCGGTCAGCGCCGGCAGCGAAGCCTCGTCGGGCAGCGGCAGCTCGTTCGACAAGTCCACCGCGGCCTCCGCGAGACCGAGATCAACGGCCTCCTCCGCCCTGATCTCGCTTCCGTCGAGGAGACCCCTGGCCAGTGGACGACGTCCCCTGCGAGCGAGCGACCACACGACACCGGCAGGCGGCGGCACAGGGGGAGGCGTCAGACGCAGGATGGCCTGCGGGCGGACGAACACGAGGTCACAGCACAGTGCGACCTCGAGTGCCGGCGACGCCAGCGGTCCACCGACATCGGCCACCGTGACCGACCGCGACCGGATCCAGTCCTCGAGCGCATGCCAGGGAATCCCGTCACCGCGGCCTCCGCCGCCGAACTCGATGATCAGGAAACCTAGCCGCCGCGCCTCGACGGTCAGATCCAACAGCTGCGCGGCCGCCTCGCACCCGTGGTCCCAGCGCCGGGTTCTCACGCCGTGCAGTGTAGCCCGGAAGCTCGTCGAAACCCCACCAACTCCCGATCAGGACCCGGTCTCGGCGCGCGCGAGCGGCGATCACGTCAGATCGGAGCGACCTTGCCACGATTTCGCGAAGGGACCAAAAATCGTTTGCAAGCAACGATCGTGCCGACTTCTCCGCGAAGGTCGTCCATGCCTCCTACAGATTATCACTAAATCCATGATAAAAAACCACTTATAAGAATTCCTCCGAGTGTGCTACAATTCGCGACCGAATTGAGATAAGGAGGTTCAACCTCATTTCATGGCTGACCTGCATCAATATCGAACCGCACCCGCAGAGCCGCTCGACTGCCTGTACATCCTGCAGACCTCCGACAAGGATCCGATCGGTGACCTCGAGTTCTCGGCCAAGGAGCGCAAGGCCCTGCGCGCCAAGGCCAAAGCCCTCGGCCCGCGAGGCGAAGAGGGTGAGCTGATCTCGGGCGAGTGTCCGATCGAGATCGCCCACCGAGTGACCTTCGTCGGGCTCGGTGACGAGAAGAAGGTCACCCACTCGACCCTGCGCAAGGCCCTCGGACGCGTCATGCACCAAGCGACGCGAAATCGCGAGTACCAGATCGCGCTCGGTGTGCCGGTCCGAGTCCACGGCCTCAACGAGGCCGACTCGAGGATCTTCGCCCTGCGCGAGGCCGCGATCTCGGACTACACCTATGACATCTTCAAGTCCAAGAAGAACGAGTTCGAGAAGATCGACGGCCTCCACATCCTGCCGCTGGCGCGCGAGTCGGAAGCGCTGCTCGAGGAGCGTCTGCAACGGGTCCGTCTGCTCCGCACGTCGCAGCAGCTGGCGCGCGATCTCGGCAACCGGCCGGCCAACGACCTGACGCCGGAACAGCTGGCCGGTGCCGCCAGAGAGATGGCGGAGTCGGTGAGCGGCCTTCGCGTCACGATCCTCGGACTCAAAGAGCTGCAGAAGGACAACATGGGCGGCATCCTCGGCGTCAGCAAGGGCTCTGTCGAAGAGCCGAGGATGATCGTCATCGAGCACCGTCCCAAGAAACCAAAGAGGTCGGTGGTCCTGGTCGGCAAGGGAGTCACCTTCGATTCCGGCGGCATCTCGCTCAAACCGTCCAAGGACATGGGTTGGATGAAGTACGACATGTCCGGCGCGGCCACGGTGGTCGGCATCATGCGCGGGGTCGCCGAACTCGACCTGCCGATCAAGGTCGTCGGCCTCATCCCCGCAGTGGAAAACCTCCCATCGGGCGCTGCCATCAAGCCGGGCGACGTGCTGACGATGGCGAGCGGCAAGACCGTCGAGGTCGACAACACGGATGCGGAAGGCCGGCTGATTCTCGCCGACGCCCTGCACTACTCGGCACGCTTCAACCCCGACATCATCATCGATTACGCGACCCTGACCGGTGCCTGCGTGGTCGCTCTCGGACACGAGGCGGCCGGGGCCATGGGCAACGATCCCGATCTGGTGGACACCCTGCGCAAGATCGGCGACGGCGTCGGCGAACGAGTGTGGCCGCTGCCGCTCTATGACGAGTACCTGAGCTACCTCGAGAGCGAGTGGGCAGACATCAAGAATGCCGGCAGCCGGTGGGGCGGGGTTGTCACCGCGGGGATCTTCCTGCAGCAGTTCGTCCCCGAAAACGTCAGCTGGGCGCACCTCGACATCGCCGGTGTCGCCTACCACGACAAGGCACACAACGGTCTGCCGATCGGCGCCTCGGGGTTCGGAGTCGTCCTCACGCTCGACTTCCTCGAAGGCCTGTTGAAGTAGGGAGCGGGGACGCTGCTGCGCCGGTCGACGCCGCAGCCGGAGCCGAAGCGCTGCTCGCTCCCGGGGAGCACAAGTTGAGCGACCGCCCAACAGCGGACCGCGTGCTGCCGATCGGGCCGCTGGCGGTTGCGCCGCCGGTGGTACTGGCACCGATGGCGGGGGTGACGAACTACCCTTTTCGGACCCTTTGCCGGCGGTTCGGCGCGGGACTCATGATCAGCGAGATGATCACCGCGCGCTCTCTGGTGGAAGGGCGGACCAAGACCCTGAAGCTCGCGGATTTCGGTCCCGACGAGTCGCCGCGCAGCTTGCAGCTGTACGGGGTCAACCCGAAGATCGTCGCGGCGGCCATCGAACGGCTGATCGGCGAGGGCCGCGTCGACCACATCGACCTCAACTTCGGCTGTCCGGTTCGCAAGGTCACGCGCAAGGGCGGAGGCGCAGCCATTCCCGCCAAGCCGAGACTTTTCGCAGCCATTGTCCGCGCCGCGGTTCGGGCCGCGGGTGCGATCCCGGTGACCATCAAGTTCCGGATGGGTATCGACGACGAGCACATCCACTACCTCCGCTCTGGCCGCATCGCCGAGGACGAGGGGTGCGCCGCGGTCACGCTGCACGCCAGGACCGCCGCACAGCTGTACGACGGCCATGCGGCATGGCACGCCATCGCCGAGCTCAAGGACCAGCTGCACTTGATCCCCGTGATCGGCAACGGAGACATCTGGACTGCGGACGACGCCCTGCGGATGGTGCGCGAGACCGGCTGCGACGGGATTGCAGTCGGACGGGGCTGCCTCGGGCGGCCGTGGTTGTTCCGAGACCTCGCGGACGCGTTTGCCGGCCGCCGGCTGCAGTCCGAGCCGACCTTCGGAGAGGTCGTCGACATCATGCTCGAGCACGCGGCGCTGCTCGCTGAGTGGTTCGGCGAGCGCGAGGCGATGCTCTCGTTTCGCAAGCACGGCGGATGGTACACACGGGGATTCCGGTCGAGCGCACGGCTGCGCGAACGGCTGATGCGAGCGCAGAACCTGGAAGAGTTGGGATCGGTGCTCGCCGAAGTCGACCGCAAAGAGCCGTTTCCCGCCCACGGCCACCGCGTGCGGCGAGGCAAGCGGAGCGGCACCCAGAAGGTCGCGCTGCCAGCGGGATTCTGGAACGACCCCGACGATCCGACGCCGCCCGATGCCGGCGCCGAGCTGGCAATCTCGGGTGGATAGGCTTCCGCCTTCCGGATTTCAATTTTAGATTCTCGATTCTCGATTCCCCTCCACCCTCCCCTGCTGACGCAGAAGGTCGAGCGGCACCTCCAAGGGTGGAGGTCGGCACTTGAGGATTGACAGCTGAAAATCGAGAATCAAGAACTGGAGGGGTGGGTCGGGAGGGTGCCGCCCCCGTCCTCGCAGGTCCCCGGCTCCCTGCCCTCCGATTTACAGACGCAGCCGGGGCCACCGCAGGAGCCGCGCAGGCTCCGGCCGCTCAGCCACACCCCGGCAGCCATCACCAGCACGATGGCGGCAAAGAGCACGAAGGTCAGCAGCAGTGTCAGCATGTCACAGTGGACAACGTGTCAGCGCCGGCCGAGATTCTCGACCAGCGCCTCCCAGACCGGCGACGGCCGCTCACCGAAGCGGTCCTCACCCGTACGGACCAGGAACAACGCCGGCAGCTCCAGGGCGACGGCCAGCTCGAATCCCTCGCCCGGGCCGAGGACCTCGAGTGCCGTGGCGAGCGCATCGGCGGTCATGCAGCTCGCGTGGATCACCGACACCGATGCCAGGTCGTGGCCGACGGGACGCCCGGTACGAGGATCGATGGTGTGCGAGAGGCGTCGCCCGTCGCGCTCGACGTAGTTGCGGTAGTCACCCGAGGTCGCGAGCGACAGGTCGGCAAGTGGCACCGCCACATGCACGGCACGCCCGCCGGCGTCGGGGCGCTCGATGCCGATCCGCCACGGCTTACCCGAACCGTTGCTGCCGCGGGCCGTGACCTCGCCTCCGATTTCGACCATGAATCGGTCGTACCCCGCGTCCGCGAAGGCGGCCGCCACCTCGTCGACCGCATAGCCCTTGGCGATCGCCGAGAGGTCGATCCGACTCTCCGGACGAAGCTTGCGCAGCACACCCGCTCGACGGTCGACCGTGACCTGCTTGTAGCCGGTCAAAGCACGGAGGGCCGGCAGCTCCTCGTCGGTCGGCATCTCCACCAGACCTGCGGGGCCGAAGCCCCACGCGTCGACCAGCGGGCCGACCGTGATGTCGAAGGCGCCGCCGCTCAGGCGAGCGATCCGGTTCGCCTCGGCCACGACCTCGAGCAGGGCCGGCGACGCTTCGAACTCGCCGACGCCATGGTTATTGAAGGCCACGACCTCCGAGTCCGGGCGATAGGTCGACATCGAGAGGTCGACCGCCTCCACGCACTCCCGGATCAACCGCGTAGCCCGACTCCTGACCCCGGTGTCGTCCCCCGGAGCCACGAGCTTGACCGTGAAGGTGGTACCGAAGGCAGGCCCGGTCACCGTCCACTCGTGCTCTTGCGGCTCGCGGGGAAGGCGCAGCAACAGCACAACGAACAGAGCTGCGACGAAAACGCCGGCAAGGATGAAGTTCCGCAGCGGTGGCAGCTGTCGCGGCTGGGCCATGGGCCCGATCAACCTCCGAAGTCGTCGAGGGCAATGTTCTCCGGCTCGACCCCGAGGTCGAGCAGCAGGTTGATCACTGCCTGGTTCATCATCGGCGGCCCGCACAGGTAGTACTCCGCGTCCTCGGGCGCGGGGTGATCCTTGAGGTACTCGTTGTAGAGGACCTGGTGAATGAAGCCCGTCGGGCCGTCCCAGTCATCCTCCGACAGGGGCTCCGACAGGGCGAGGCGCCATTTGAAGTTGTCGTTCTCGGCATCGATCTCGTCGAAGTCCTCGACGTAGAACGCCTCCCTGAGGCTCCTCGCGCCGTACCAGAACGAGACCTTGCGGTCGGTGTGGATGCGGCGGAACTGGTCGAAGATGTGCGACCTCATGGGCGCCATGCCGGCGCCGCCGCCGACGAAGACCATCTCGTTGTCGGTCTTCTTGGCGAAGAAATCACCGAACGGACCAGAGATGGTGACCTCGTCGCCAGGCTTGAGGCTGAAGATGTAGGACGACATGATGCCCGGCGGCACGTCTGGCATGTCGGGCGGAGGCGACGCAATGCGGACATTGAGCATGATGACGCCCTCCTCCTCCGGGTAGTTGGCCATCGAGTAGGCCCGGCTCACCGGCTCGTCCACCTTCGACACAAAGCGCCACATGTCGTACTTGTCCCAGTCTCCGCGATACTCGTCGTCGATCTCGAAATCGGCGTACCGCACCTCATGCGGGGGGCACTCGATCTGGATGTAGCCCCCGGCACGGAACGGCACCGCCTCGCCCTCCGGCAGCTCCAGCACGAGCTCCTTGATGAAGGTCGCCACGTTGCGGTTGGAACGCACCCGGCAGCTCCACCTGCGGACGCTGAAGATCTCCGGTGCGACCTCGATCTTCATGTCCTGCTTGACCTTGACCTGACAGGAGAGGCGAGTGCCGTTGCGGGCCTCGCCGCGAGTGACATGAGAGGTCTCCGTGGGCAGCAGGGCGCCGCCGCCCTCGACAACGTCCACCTTGCAGACACCACACGTGCCCTTGCCACCACAGGCCGACGGAATAAAGATCTTTTCGGCGGCGAGGGTGTTGAGGAGCGTGTTGCCGGCCGAGGTGGTGATCGCTTTGTCGGGGTCGTCGTTGACGACGATCGTGACGTCGCCCGACGCCACCAGCTTGGACTTGGCCACCATCAGCACGAGGACCATCGTCACGATGACGAGGATGAAGACGGAGACTCCGAGGATGATCGTGGTCATCGTTTGATCCACCTAGAGCTGAATGCCGGCGAAGGCCATGAAACAGATTGCCATCAACCCGGTGACGATGAAGGTGATGCCGAGGCCGCGGAGCGCCGGCGGCACGTTGGAGTACACCATCTTCTCCCTGATCGCCGCCAGAGCGACGATCGCCAGCCAGAAGCCGGCTCCCGAACCGAAGCCGAAGACCGCGCTCTCACCGAGATCATAGTCGCGCTCGACCATGAACAACGAGCCGCCGAGAATCGCGCAGTTGACGGCGATCAGGGGCAGGAAGACGCCGAGAGCAGCGTACAGCTTCGGCACGTAGCGATCGAGCGTCATCTCCACGACCTGGACGGTGGCGGCGATCGAGCCGATGAAGGCGAGGAAGCGGATGAACGACAGATCGACGTCCGCCCACGCCGGGTTGAGCCAGGCGAGGCCCCCCGCCTTCAGGAGGTAGTTGTAGAACAGGTTGTTCAACGGCGTCGTGATCGTCAGCACGAAGGTCACGGCGGCGCCGAGGCCGAGGGCCGTTTCGACCTTCTTCGACACCGCCAGGAAGGAGCACATCCCGAGGAAGAACGCGAGCGCCATGTTTTCGATGAAGATCGCCTTGACGGCGAGATTGAGGTAGTGCTCGAGCATGGCTCAGTCCTCCGTCACCTGCTCGGGCTTCCAGGTCCGCAGCGCCCAGATGAAAAACCCGATCAGGAAGAAAGCACCCGGCGACAACACCATCAGGCCGTTGGGCTGGTACCAGCCGCCCTCGGAGAGCAGCGGGAGGACGCTGTATCCGAAGAGCTTTCCGGCACCGAACAGCTCACGGAAGAAACCGACGACCAGCAGCACCACGCTGTAGCCGAGCGCGTTGCCGAGGCCGTCGAGGACGCTGTTGCCCGGTGGGTTCTGCATCGCGAAGGCCTCTGCGCGCCCCATGACGATGCAGTTGGTGATGATCAGCCCGACGAAGACCGACAGCTGCTTCGAGATGTCGAAAAGGAAGGCCTGAAGGAACTGATCGGTCACGATCACCAGCGACGCGATGATGGTCAGCTGGACGATGATCCGAATCGAGGGCGGGATCTTGTCGCGGAGCAGGGACACGAAGAGGTTCGCGAAGGTCATGACGAAGACCACCGCGAACGACATCACGACCGCCGTCTCCATCTTGGTGGTGACCGCCAGCGCCGAGCAGATCCCGAGGACCTGCAGGGCAATCGGATTGTTGTCGAACAACGGGTCGAGGAGGACCCGGGAACGTCTGCTCATGCCGCGTTCCTTTCGTTCCGGAAGCGCTCGAGATAGGGCCCGAAACCGTGGTCCCCGAGCCAGAACTGCACCAACTCGCTGACTCCGCGGGCGGTGATCGTGGCGCCGGAAAGGCCGTCGACCCGGTAGGGATCTTCCTCGATCGCGCCGGCCGACCCCTTGATGACCTCGATGGCGGGCTCCCACTCGTCATCGTAGGCCTGACGCCCGACCCACAACGCCTTCCACGACGGGTTGTCCACCTCGCCGCCGAGACCCGGGGTCTCTCCGTGCTCGTAGAAGATGATGCCGTCGATGGTCGTGGTGTCGGGAGCCAGCGCGAGGTAACCGTAGAGCGTGGACCACAGGCCCTTGCCTTCGATCGGGAGGATGACCTTCGAAATCTCGTCGTCGTCACGCACCAGGTAGACCAGGGCGTCGGTCGGCAGGCGCTGGATCCCCGCCTTGTTGGGGGGCGCCGGACGGCTGAGCTCGGGTTCCTTGAGGGCCTTCTGCTGGTCGTAGGCGAGGGGATCGACATCTGGGTCGTAGGCTCCGGTCTCGAGCTCGACGGCCCTTGATTCGATCCTCTGTGCGAAGAGCTCCTCGATCCGCGCCGGTTCCGTCGCCTCTCCCTCCTCGATCAGGCCGGCGACGGTCAGCACCTTCTTCTGACGATCGAGGATCTTGTTGGCGGACTGCCGCTCGCGCAGTCCGACTGCCGACACCGACACGACCACGGAGCACACCAGGCATACCGCGGCTGCGAAGGCGACGATGTAAGGGTTACTGAACCGCATGGCGGGCCTGCCTCCGTTTGATATTGCCCTGCACCACGAAGTAATCGATGAACGGGGCGAACATGTTCATGAAGAGGATCGCGAGCATCATGCCCTCCGGGTAGGCGGGATTAACGACTCGGATCAGCACCACCATCACCCCGATTCCGATCCCGTAGAACCACTTGCCCTTGAGCGTGAATGCCGACGACACCGGATCGGTCGCCATGAAGACCATGCCGAACGCCCAGCCACCGAGCACGAAGTGCCACCAGAACGGGACCCCAAAGTAGGGATTGGTGTCGGAGCCGATCAGGTTGAGAAGCGTCGCCACGGCGATGGTGCCGAGTGTCACGCCGGCCATGGTCCGCCACGACCCGACCTGGGTCACGATCAGAACCAGCGCACCGAACAGGCAGAGCGCGGCGGAGGTCTCCCCCATCGAGCCCGGAATGAAGCCGACGAACGCCTGCCACCATTTCTCGCTCCCGAACTCGCCGAGCGCGGCCATACCGTCGACGGTCGCCCGCGACAGCCAGGTGGCACCCGAGAACCCGTCGACCCCGATGAAGTTAGCCGCGATCCAGGGCTTGTCACCGGAGATCTCGGCCGGATAGGCGAAGAACAGAATCGCCCGAACGGTGAGCGCGGGGTTGAGGATGTTCATGCCGGTTCCGCCGAAGATCTCCTTGCCGATCAGGATGCCCGAGGCGGTCCCGAGCGCCACCTGCCAGAGCGGGATCGTCGGCGGCAGGATCAGGGGAATCAAGAAGCCCGTAACGAAGAAGCCCTCGTTGATCTCGTGTTTCCTGACCACTGCGAAGAGCACCTCGATGATCCCGCCGGCCGCGAAGGTGACGGCCAGCACCGGCACGAAATAGAGCGCACCGTGGGCAAAGCACGCCCAGAACGAGGTTTCGAAGCCGAATCCCATCCACTGCAGAGCGGCGGTGCGCCAATTGTCGAGCGGCGTCGCGCCGGCGGCGATCGCCCGGTGGGCCTGCAGGCCGGTGTTGTAACAGGCCATCAGGACCGTCGGGAAAAGGGCGGCCACGACCGTGATCATCATGCGCTTGAGATCGAGCGCGTCCCGCACATGTGTGGTCCCCGCGGTCACCTTACCGGGTGTGAACACCAGCGTGTCGACGGCCTCGTACAGCGGGTACAGGCGCTCCAGCCGGCCACCGGGATGGAACAGTGGCGCGGGTTTGTCGAGCAGCCAGCGCAGCGGACGCATCAGCCCTCCCTCCAGATCTCGAACAGGTTGCGTCGCAAGGCGGGGGCGTAGTCCTCCTTGCCGGGGCTGACGAAGGAGCACAGGGCAAGATCCTCCTCATCGAGCTCGAGGCAGCCGAGCGCCTCCGCGCGCTCGAGGTCGTCCACCAGCAGAGCCCGCAGCAAGTAGGTGGGCTCGATGTCGAGCGGCATCACGCGTTCAAAAACATTGATCGGCACCATGGCCCGGTGGCCGCCGTTGTTGGTGGTCGTGAAATCGAAGCGGGCCGAGCGTGGTCGCAGCGACGAAAGGTACGCCCGGACCATCGAGTACCGTTCGAAGCCGGGCATCATCCACCCGAGGAATCGGCGGCTCCGGTTCTCGGCAACTACCGAGATCTGATTGGTGTACCGGCCGAGGTAGCCGAGTTCCTCCCCCATCGCAGAATGGCCGTAGAGAACCGAGCCCGTAATCAACCTCGGGTCGCCCGGAAAAAACTCGCCCTGCGACACCGGCGCCAGCTCGGCACCGATGCGGGTCCGCAGCAGCCGAGGACGCTGCACCATCGGGCCCGCCAAAGACACCACCCGCTCGACGTCGAGCTCTCCGGTGCCGAAGAGCCTGCCGATCGCGGCCACGTCCTGGTAACCCACATACCACACCGTCCTGGAGCGACTGACCGGATCGAGAAGGTGGATGTGGGTGCCGACCAGACCCGCCGGGTGCTTGCCGGTGAACTGATGGACCTCCACCCGGGACACGCCGCCTCCGTCGAGGGCGGAGTCCCGGCCCGTGCACAGGTACACCGGCCCTTCGGTCAGCTTCGCGAGTGCACGAAGGCCATCGTTGAACTCGGGAATACGGTTCGCGAGCACGACCTCCGGATCCGGGGCCAGGGGGTTGGTGTCGACGGCGGTCACGAAGATCGAGTGGCACTGCTCCTCGGGACCCGGCACCTTGGAGTAGGGACGCCGACGAATCGCGGTCCAGAGGCCAGATTCCACGAGCAGATCGCGCACCGCCCCGCGGTCCAGCGACTCCGTTGAACGCGACTGGAAGCTCCTGAATTTCTGGTGGTCGGAGCTGGCGGTTTGGCCTCTGCGTTCGGTGGGGTTGAGGTCGATGACCACCGACAGCAAAGCCCGGCGGTCTCCGCGGTGAATTGCCGCCACCGTCCCCGCCGCGGGCGCGGTGAAGAACACGCCCTCGGTCTTACGGTCCTCGAACAGGACCTGGCCCCGCTTGACCCTGTCGCCCTCGCGCACCTGCATGCGCGGCTTCATGAATGGGTAGTCGCGAGCGACGAGGGCGACGCGGGCCGATCTGGGAGCGTCCTCGATCACCTGTTGCGGGGCCCCGCTGATCGGCAGATCGAGGCCCTTCTTGACGACGTGTAGTGTCATAGCAGCCCTTTTTTAGCGCCCCTTCGCCACCCGGTGACGATGAAGCGCAGTGAGGATACCACCTCCATCATTGGGGCAAACACGCGGCGGGCCGCGAAAACTTTCCCCTGCAATGGTAAGCTGAGGCCGTGCACCCGACCGTCAGGCGAGGGAGGTGGCGCTGATGGCCAAGACGCCGCATGTTCGCGACTGCATGAAACGGCCCACGCGAACCTTTCAAGTCGATGATGACATGGCGGAGTGCATGAGTGCGTTGGCCCGCTCGCCGTTCCCGGCCATTCCGGTCATCGACGCCGACAACAAGGTGGTGGGGATGTTGACCGAGAAGGACGTCCTACGGACCATCATCGACTGGTCGTACGACCAGCGCGCCGGCGGGCAGGTTGGAAACTACCTCTCCGAGCTCGAGGTCCGGGTGGGCCCAGACATGGACCTGCTGACCGCGGCCCGGGCGTTTCTCGAGTGCAACTTCTCATGCCTACCAGTGACGTCGGGCGACTGCCTGGTCGGGCGCGTGGCCCGCCACGACGTCCTCAAGGGTATCGAGAAGTGGGCGACCCAGATCAACAAGGAGCGCGCCGGCCGTCTCAAGGCGACACCGGAGCACCAGCGCCCGTCGGCGATCGAGGAACTTCAGAAGGTGGCCTCCTCCCACACCAATGACGAGCTCGCTCAAATTTTTCGCAAGAACTGAGTCATCACAGCCGCGTTTCCCTCGCTCGCGGCTTCGAGCAGCGAGCGAGGGAAATGCTGCCTTGCGCCGAATAAAACCTCAAGAATCTCCGTTGCTAAGGATGTCATCAGGTATTGAAGTCGGGCAACGGCTCGATGGGGAGAAACGCATGTCCGCAGAACGTCTCTTTAGCTCGTACGGGCTCGACAAGAACGGGATCACCAACATTCGCCACGCGCACTGGAACCACAACACGCCGCTTTTGTACGAAGACATCATCAAGAACAACGAAGGACACATCACCCACAAGGGGCCGGTGGTGACGCGAACCGGGCTCCACACCGGTCGCGCCGCCCGGGACAAGTTCATCGTCGAAGAGCGGGACACCAGGGAGCAGATCTGGTGGGGCGACGTCAACAAGCCGATCTCGCCCGACGCCTTCGAGAACATGTTCCGCCGACTCCAGGCTTACCTTCAGGATCGCGACGTCTGGGTGCAGGACTGCTTCGCCGGCGCCGACCCCGGGTACCGGATGCCGATTCGGGTGATCACGGTGCGCGCCTGGCACTCGCTGTTCGCCAGGAATCTCTTCATCCAGGCGACTCCCAGTCAGCTGACGAACCACGTGCCGGACTTCACGGTCATCCACGCACCCAGCTTCCAGGCCATACCCGAGGTCGACGGCACCAACTCGGAGGCCTTCATCCTGCTCAACCTGCGGCGCAAGCTGGTGCTCATCGGCGGCACCTCCTACGCTGGCGAGATCAAGAAATCGATCTTCACCGTCCTCAACTACCGGCTGCCGGAGCAGCGGGTGCTGCCGATGCACTGCAGCGCGAACATCGGTCAGGACAACGACGTCGCGGTCTTCTTCGGGCTCTCGGGCACCGGCAAGACCACGCTGTCGGCGGATCCGAAGCGTCGGCTGATCGGCGACGACGAGCACGGGTGGGCCGAAGACGGGGTCTTCAACTTCGAGGGCGGCTGCTATGCCAAGGTGATTCGACTGCGGCGCGAGTCGGAGCCCGAGATCTACGCCACCACCGAGATGTTCGGCACCATCCTCGAGAATGTGGGCTACGACGTCATCACCCGCCGCCTCGACCTCGATGATGACCGCCTCACGGAGAACACGCGCGCGGCCTACCCTCTGAGCCACATCCCGAACACCCTCAGCGACGGTCTCGGCGGACATCCGCAGAACGTCGTCATGCTCACCGCGGACGCCTTTGGCGTGCTGCCGCCGATCGCGAGGTTGACGCCGGCGCAGGCCATGTACCATTTCATTTCCGGCTACACCGCCAAGGTCGCCGGCACCGAAGCGGGGGTCACCGAGCCGGCCGCGACCTTCTCCGCCTGCTTCGGAGCACCGTTCATGGTGAGACCGCCCTCGTTCTACGCCGAGCTGCTGGCGCAGAAGATCCGCGAACACGGCTCGAGCTGCTGGCTGGTCAACACCGGCTGGACCGGCGGGCCCTACGGCACCGGCCACCGCATGCCGATCGAACACACTCGAGCGCTCCTGGAGGCGGCTCTGGACGGTTCACTCGGCGAGGTCGAGTACGAGGAGGACCCGACCTTCGGTCTCCAGGTACCCCGCTCGTGCCCGAATGTACCATCCAAGATCCTCTGGCCTCGCGACACGTGGAGCGACCCCGCGGCCTACGATGCCAAGGCCCGCGAGCTGGCCGACCGGTTCCACGCCAACTTCGAGCAGTTCGCCGACCAGTCGTCGGACGAGATCAAGAGCGCGGGACCGCGCCGATCCTGAGGCCGACGCGCGAGGCGAAATGACCGGAACCGGCCGATGTTGAGTTGCAGGCCGAGACGCCTGTATGATGGCCGCCGGCGATCGCCCGCGCGATCAGGAGGTGGAACTGTGAGGCTCCCGCACACCATAGCGAGGATCGCGCTCGCCCTCGTCACCGTCGCCGTCGCTTCCGCCTGCGCCAGCCCGCCAGTGGTGGGCGTGCTGCTGCCGATGACCGGCAGCGCCAGCAGCTACGGTGAATCGATGAAGAACGGCATCGACCTCGCGCTCGAGGAGGGCCGCGAAGGACTGCCGCCCGGATTCACGGCGGTGTGGGGAGATACCGCATCGGATCCAGAAACCGGTGCCGCCGAGCTGCGGCGGCTGGCCGGCGAGGGTGCAGGAATCTTCGTCGCCGGAACCACCAGCGCGACCGCCGACGAGTTGTTGGAGGTGCTCGACGAGACCGACACGATCGCGGTTTCGCCCTCCGCATCGGCGCCCCATCTGACCAAGGACTCACGGCGCTTCTTCCGGGTCTTCGCATCGGACGAGCTCGAAGGCCGGCGAGCCGGGCGATTCCTGTTCGAGGACCGCGACAAGAGCTCCGTCCTCATCTACTCGTCCGGCTCCGCGCAGGCGCACGGCATCGAGCCCCCGTTCCGGCTCGTCTTCGAGCAGGCCATGGGGGGCAAGATCGTCGGCCGCGTCCTGATCGGCACCGAGAGGTGGGAGCAAGACTCCGCCGACCTCCTGGCGTCGGGAACCCCTCAGGCGATCTACATCATCGGCTATGGTCACACCACCATCGAGGTCCTGCGGCACCTCCGCGCGAAACGCTATGAAGGACTGATCTGCGCCACATCAGCGTTCTACACCGGCGAGATCGTCGAGCGGCACCCCGAACTTGTCGAAGGGGTGTTCTTCCCGCAGCCCGCATTCGACGTCAAGTCCGAGAGCCCGCTGGTCCAGGACTTCGTGTCCACCTACCGGCAACGGTTCGGACGAGACCCGGACATCTATGCCGCGCACGCTTACGACTCGATGCAGGTGGTGATGTGGGTGGCAAAAACCACGCCACGGTTCGCGGCCAACGATCTCCGCAAGACGCTCGCCTTCGAGGTCAAGGAGTTTCCCGGCGTCACGGGCCCGATTCAGTTCAATGACTACGGCGACGTCCACCACAACCCCATCATGTTCATCATCCGCGGCGGCGAGGTACTCAACTACGAACGCTACATCGAGGAGGAGAAGGCCAAGATCCGGGAGCGGATCAAGGACATCCTCGGCGGATGACTCAGCGCTCGCGGTTGTCGAGTACTCCGTGATCCGCGCGATCTGCAGCGGCCCTCCAGACCCACATGAGAACCCGTCTCGACGCCATCGGTTGCCGGCTCAACATCGGTGAGATGCAGTCGGTTGCCCGCGAACTCCAGGCCGCGGGCCACCGTGTGGTCGGCCCCGGAGAGCCCGCCGAGTTGTATGTCGTCAACACCTGCACCGTCACCGGCACCGCGTCGAAGAAGTCGCGCCAACTCATCCGCCAGCTCAGGCGCAGCAACCCGGACGCCGCCATCGTGGTCACCGGCTGCGACGCCGAGATCTCACCCGAGCGTATGCGCCAGCTCGAGGTCGACCTCGTGGTGGGCAACGCCGACAAGGACCGGCTGCTCGAGCTGGTCCAGAGTCGCGGCCTGCTGCGGGGGGGCGGTTCGGATCCTGTCACCCTCGGGGTCGAGGATTTCAGCCCGATGGACCGCACACGCGCCTTCCTCAAGGTCCAGGACGGGTGTGACAACCGCTGCACCTTCTGCGTCATCACCGTCGCGCGCGGCGCCGGCCGCAGCGTTCCCCCGGACACGGTCGTCGACGAGGTGCACCGACTCGTCGATCGAGGGTTCCTCGAGGTCGTGCTCAGCGGCGTGCACCTCGGTTCGTACGGGCGCGACCTGGACCGGCCCCGCAGCCTTCACGAGCTGGTGGCTCGAATCCTGTCCGAGACCGGGGTGTCGAGGCTCCGCCTGTCCTCACTCGAGCCGTGGGACCTCGACCAAGGGTTCTTCGCGCTCTTCGGCGATTCCCGCCTCCAGCCGCACCTCCACCTGCCGCTGCAGAGCGGCTGCGACGAAACGCTGCGCCGGATGGCGCGCCGGACCTCGCAGCGCGAGTTCGCGCAGCTCGTCGAGGCGGCGCGGCGAGCGGTTCCCGACCTCGCCGTCTCGACCGACATCATCGTCGGCTTCCCGGGCGAGAGCGACGCCGAGTTCGAGTCCTCCATCGCCTTCGTCGAGGGGATGGCGTTCTCGCGCCACCACGTCTTCCGCTACTCTCCGCGCGAAGGTACGCCGGCCGCGAAGATGCCCGGTCGAGTCGACTCGCGGGTCGCCCGGGAACGCGGCCGGCGCATGCAGGCGATGGCCTCGGTTCAAGAGGAACGCTTCAACGCGGCGCTGGTGGGATCGACGGCGGCGGTGCTGTGGGAGACCGCCGAGGACCGCGGCGGCCACCTGCGGTGGAGCGGCCTGACGCCGAACTACGTCCGAATCACCGTGGTCACCTCCCCCGACGTGGACCTCGTCAACACGGTCACTGACACCGAAGTGACCGGCGTCGCGCCCGGCGGGGTGGTGGGACGAATCCGAGATCCGAAGTCCTGATCCTCCCGCATCGCGTTGTCGCAATCCTGGCCCGGGATTCCGACAGCGCGAAATGAGAACGGATACACTGGCGGCATGGAGCGCGTGGTGGAATTCCTGTTCGAGGTCGGGATGCTCAAGCGGACCCCGCGGTCGGGCTGGCAGTTCCTCGGGCGCGGCTCCGAGTCGGTTGCCGCCCACGTCTTTCGCACGGCCGTCACTGCCTGGGTCCTCGCTCGCCTCGAAGGCACGGTCGATGCCGATCGAGTGCTCCGGATGGCCCTCTTCCACGACCTTCCAGAGACCCGCACCGGCGACCTCAACTACGTCAACCAGAAGTACGCGACCGCGGACGAGGAGCGAGCCGGCGCCGACCAGACGGAAGGGCTCCCGTTCAGCGACGAGATCCGCGGCCTGCTCGCCGAGTACCGCGAGGAGCGCACGGCGGAGGCGGTGCTCGCCCATGATGCCGACCAGCTCGAGATGCTGCTGGAGCTGAAAGGCCACGTCGATGCGGGCGCCGTCGCAGCCGCGGACTGGACGACCTTCGTCACTCGACGGCTGAGAACCTCCACAGCGCGATCGCTGGCCGAAGGGATCCTCGGAGGCGATTCATCGTCGTGGTGGTTCGATCGCGATTCCGAGTGGTGGGTTCGTGGAGGCAAAAGCTGAGGTGTTGGGACCGTCACTTGACTGGAGGGACCGGCTGGAGGATTCTCGAAACCTCCTGCTGGCATTCCGAAAGCCCTTTCCCGGGAGGAAGGCGTGATGGGGACGATCGCAGCATTGGCGGTTTCCTCGTCGAACCTGTGCAGCGGCTGCAGATCGACGATCGCCGAGTTGCCGGTACGCACCGAGCACGTCGCCGGGACCGACTTCCGAGATTGGACGACCTTCCGATTCGCCCGGGAGCAGATCGATCGCATCGTCCGGCGGGTCCTCTCAGAGTTCCCTCCGATCGGCGAGTGAGAAGCGGAGTGCCATGGAATCGACCCAGGTCAAGATGACCCCGATGCTCCGGCAGTACCTCAAGCTCAAGGAGCAGGCCGGTTCGGCGCTGCTGCTGTACCGGATGGGAGACTTCTACGAGCTGTTCTTCGAGGACGCGCAGGTGGCGGCGCCGGTCCTCGGAATCACCCTCACGCGGCGACGCCAGAACGACTCTCTCGAGGCACCCATGTGCGGCGTTCCCCACCATGCCTTCGACGGATACCTCGGCAAGCTGCTCGACGCCGGCTTCCGAGTGGCAGTCGCCGAGCAGGTCGAGGATCCGGCGACAGCCAAGGGGCTCGTCCGCCGCGAGATCATCCGTACCCACACTCCGGGAACCGTCTCCGACACCACGCTGTTGGAGGGCGTCGAGCACTGCTTCCTGGCAGCACTGGGAGGCGACGAGGACTTTGCCTCGCTGGCGTGGATCGAGATCAGCACCGGGACCTTCGAGGGGCTCCGCAACGCCGACAAGCACACCGTGATCGAGCACCTCTCGCGGCTCGAGCCGCGAGAGGTCCTGCACGCCGGGGGCTGGGACGGATCGACCGAGATCTGGCCCGGCGCCGCACACCGGCCCACGATCACGCCGCTGCCGGCCGACGAGTTCTCACCGTCGACCGGCGAGAAGCGGTTGCGCAGAGTGCTCGGAGTGAGCTCGCTGCACGGATTCGGCCTCGAGTCCGGCGAGCCTCTGGTGGGCATGGCCGGAGCGTTGATCGGATACGTCGAAAGCACTCAGCGCGGCGCCCTCAACCATCTCGGCTCATTCCACTGCCGAGAGACCGGGGATGCAATGTTCATCGACCGCTCGAGCCTCCGCAACCTGGAGATCGAACGGGCCGGCGGCGGCGGACGCTTCGGAGCTCTGGTGGACATCCTCGACCACACCGTCACCCGCATGGGGGCGCGTCTGCTCCGCGACCGGCTGGTGCGACCCGCCGTCGATCTCGATGAGATCGAAGAGCGGCACCGCGCCGTGGCCGAGTTGGTGGACGACCGCGAGCTGCTGGAGAACGTGCGGGGCGCGCTGGATGGCATTCCCGACCTCGCCCGACTCGCCGGACGCCTCGGTCTGGTCTTGGCCACCCCGCGCGAGCTGCAGGCACTGCGCACGGGCCTCGACCTCCTGCCCGGCGTCCGCGAAGCCCTCGCCAACGCCACCTCCAACCGACTCCGACGACTGGCCGACCGGCTGGACGCGATGCCGGACCTTGCCGAGCTGCTGCATCAACGGCTCGCCGCAGAACCCGCCCAGGTGCCCGGCGCAGGGGTGATGGCCGATGGCTGGGACGGCGAGCTTGACGAGCACCGCCAACTCGCCAGGGGCGGCAAAGAGCTGCTCTCGGGCATCGAGGCGAGGGAACGCGAACGCACCGGGATCTCGTCGCTCAAGGTCCGGTACAACAGGGTCTTCGGTTATTTCATCGAGGTCAGCAAGTCGAACCTGCAGCGGGTTCCGGATGACTACGAGCGCCGTCAGACCCTGACCAACGCGGAACGCTTCGTGACGCCGGAGTTGAAGGACCTGGAGGCTCGGATTCTCGCGGCCGAGGAGGGAGCCACCGCGAGGGACCGCGAGCTCTTTCACCAGCTCCTCGAGCGGCTGACCGGGGAGTCGCAGCGAATCGCGGCTACCGCCGATGTGGTGGCCCGTCTCGACGTGCACGGTGCTTTCGCCGACCGTGCCGGCAGGTTCTCCTACTGCCGCCCGGCGATGCGGGAGGAGCCCGGCCTGAGCATCCGCGACGGGCGTCACCCGGTGCTCGAGGCGGTGCAGAAGGACCCGCCGTTCATTCCCAACGACTGCGACCTGGAGTCCTCATCGTCGCAGATCGTGCTGCTCACCGGACCCAACATGGGAGGCAAGTCCACCTACCTCCGCCAGGTCGCCCTGATCACGCTGATGGCCCACGCAGGATCGTTCGTACCGGCTTCGGAGGCGGTGGTCGGCCGTACCGACCGCATCTTCACCCGCGTCGGCGCCTCCGACATGCTGGCCAAGGGCGAGTCCACGTTCATGGTCGAGATGACCGAGACCGCCAACATCCTCCACCACGCGACTCCTCGTTCGCTCGTGATCCTCGACGAGGTCGGACGCGGCACCGCGACCTTCGACGGCCTGTCTCTGGCGTGGGCGATCGTCGAGTACCTGCACGATCGCGAGGACCACGCTGCCCTCGTGCTCTTTGCCACCCACTACCACGAGCTGACCGAGCTCGCGCGCATGCTGCCGCGGCTGGTCAATCGATCGATGGCAGTCAAGGAGTGGCGAGGGTCGATTCTCTTCCTCCACCGGGTAGTGGAGGGTCCGGCGGACCACTCGTACGGGATTCACGTGGCGCGCCTCGCCGGGGTTCCCTCCGAGGTCTGCGCCCGTGCCGAGCAGGTCCTCGAAAACATCGAGCACCACGAGCTCAACGTCGCCGGCGACCCCCTGATGCAGCAACCGGACTCGGGTCCCGCCGACCGCATCAGCCAGCTCGACCTCTTCCGGTCCCGAACGGACGAGCTGGCGGAGCGCCTCCACCGGCTCGATCTCGACGCCATCAGGCCGATCGAGGCGCTCAACCTCCTCGCCGAGCTGAAGGCGTCGGTGGGCAATGAGCACTGATTCGGTGCCGCTCGTCGTCGGCATTGCCGGCACGGCGTTGGCCGATGCCGAGCGGGCCCTCCTCGAACGCGTGCGGCCGGCGGGTGTCATCCTGTTCTCGCGCAACCTCTCCGATTCTGGGCAGGCCCTGGATCTGCTGGCTGCTCTGAGGGACCTGGAACCGAGGCCATTCATCACCATTGACCTCGAGGGCGGGATGGTCAATCGCCTGTCATCGCTATGGGGCGAGCTGCCCACCTCGGCGGCTGCCGGGCGCGCCGGCAGGCGGGCGGTGCGGGCGTTGGGCGAGGCGGCGGGTGCCGCATGCCGGCACCTCGGCGTGCACCTCGACCTAGCGCCGGTGGTGGATCTCGACTGCCGCGACGGCTGCCTCGCCGGCCAGGGTCGCTGCCTCAGCGACGATCCGGAGCGGGTGGTGGTGCTGGCTCGGGTCTTCAACGAGGGTCTCAACAGCTGGGGCATCACGGGATGTGCCAAGCACTTTCCCGGTCTCGGACCGGTGACGGCGGACACCCACGAGGTGCTGCCGCGGCTCGAAGCAGGCGCCGCGGAGCTCGAGCCTCAGATCGCGGTTTTCGAGGAGCTGAGCCCGGAGATCCCGGTGGTCATGGTTGCCCACGTGGTGGTTCCGGCTCTCGGCGACGCCGAACGGCCGTCCTCGCTGTCACGGGCAGTCATCGAGCGCGCGGCATCGCTGCCGGGGTCACCAGTGGTGCTGGCGGACGATCTCGAGATGGGCGCCCTCGCGCAGTGGGGCGACCTTCCCGAGCGCGCGGTGGCGGCCTTCCGGGCCCACGCTCACGGCGTGCTGATCTGTCGCAACACCCAGCGCATCGGCGAGGTGGCGGGCAGGCTCGAGGACGAGGCTGACGGCGACCCTGCGTTCGCTGCCTCCCTGGCCGAGATGGCGGCGCGGATGGGCACGCTGCGCCGCGACCTGTGTCAGCGGGCGGCCGCCGTTCCGGTACCGGATGCCGCCACCGTCGAGCAGCTGTGGGAGCAGGCCCGCAAAGAGGCGGCGCAGTAGCTCGGCCTTTACGAGTTCTCGATTTCCAACCCTCGATCGTGAATGCCACACCCATGCGTTCCCGTGGGGTGAAACCGCGCGGAATCGCAGGGTTTCGAGATTCGACGGGTCCTGGCAGAATGTCGCGATGAGCGAAAAGGCCGCTGTGCTGCTCTCCGGTGGGCTCGACTCAACCACGGTTCTGGCCATCGCCCGCTCCCAGGGTCACGAGTGCCACTGTCTCACCGTCGACTACGGACAACGCCATCGGCTCGAGGTCGACGCGGCCGTGCGCATCGCCCGTGTCCTCGGCGCCGCCTCCCACCGCGCCGTCGCCCTCGATCTGCGAGCGATCGGAGGTTCCGCGCTGACCGACGAGATCGACGTCCCGAAGGACCGCGCGGAGATCTCGAACGGCATCCCCGTGACCTACGTTCCCGCCCGCAACACGGTGCTGCTGGCCCTCCTGCTCGGGCTGGCTGAGGTGGTCAATGCCCACCAGCTGTGGATTGGCGCCAACGCCGTCGACTACTCGGGCTATCCCGACTGCCGCCAGGAGTTCCTCCGGGCGTTCGAGCAGCTGGCGTCGCTGGCCACGGTCGCCGGTGCCGAGCGCGGGGTCCGCTACCGCGTGCGGGCACCCCTGCTCCACCTCTCGAAGGCAGCAATCGTCCGGACCGGGATCGGGCTCGGCGTCGACTACGGGCTGACCTGGTCGTGCTACGACCCGACGCCGGACGGCCTCGCCTGCGGACGCTGCGACTCCTGTCGGCTGCGGCTGCGAGGCTTCGAAGCGGCGGGTATCGAGGATCCGATTGCCTACGACCCCGCCTCCGCCCCGCTTGCACCCCCCGACCCTCGCGACGAATCCTCATGAATCATGCGGGTGACGCGCGCGATCAGGCGAGGACCGCGTAGCCGATGCGGCCGGCGACGGCGACGACGGTGGCAAGGAGCACCGAGAACGCGGTGATCCACGCCGTGTCACGCCAGCCGAGCTCCTTGGCGATGACGGCGATGGTGGCCACGCACGGTATGTAGAACACGACGAAAAGGGTGAAGGTCAACATCTGGCCGTGGCTCATGACCGTGCCGAGCTGGGTCGTGCCGAGCGCCTGCACCAGCATCACCAGGGTCAGCTCCTTGCGCAGGATGCCGAAGACCAGGGTCATCCCCACCGCGGCCGGCAGACCGAGAACCAGCACCGTCAGCGGTGACAGCATGCGGTTGATGGCGTCCGCGGCATCCGCCCACTCGAACACTCCGAGCACCACCGACGACAGCACCAGGAGGGGCCACGCGATGGTGATGAACTCCTTCAGCGTCAGCCAGGTCTTGGCCGACATGGTCCTCAGATTCGGAATCTGGAGCGCCGGAATCTCGAGGATCAACCCCGGCGACGCGCCCTTCATGGTCCGCGCCAGCACCTTGCCGAGCACGACGACGACGAAGATATTGAGGAGGTAGATGCCGAGGGCCCACCACGGACCCATGTAGGCCGCAATCAGGCCGAAGATTACGATGGTTCGTGCCGAGCAGGGTATGAAGGATGCCAGGATCGCGGTGATCCGGCGATCGCGGAGCGACGGCAGGATGCGCGCCGACATGACCGCCGGCACCGAGCAACCGTAGCCGAGGATCAAGGGCAAGACCGATTTCCCGTGCAGGCCGATGCGGTGCATGAAGTTGTCGAGGATGTAGGCCATGCGCGGCAGGTAACCGGTGTCCTCGAGGATCGCGAGCCCGATCAGGAAGGGCAGAAGATAGGGCAGGACGATCGCGACACCGCCCGCGATCCCGGTCAGAGCGCCGTCGGCGAGCGTGCCGGCGAGCGTCTCCGGGGGAAGCCTTCGGGCCAGCTCTGAGCTCAGCCTGTCGGTCAGCTCGATGAGCGGCGTCTCCAGCCGTTGCCCAACCCGGAATACGACCCAGAACAGCGCCGCCAGAATCGCCACCATCACGGGGCCGCCGGTCCACGGGTGGAGCAGCACGCGATCGGCCCGCTCCCGCCATCCGAGCCGCGGGTGCTCATGGGTCACGACATCGTCCTCGATGTGATGGGCCAGTGCGTGGCGGCTGCCGGAGATGACCTGGTCGGCGCTCCAGCCGTGCGCCTTCTGCAGCACTGCCGCAACGCCCCGCACCTTGCGCTTGAAGTCCGGGTGCTGCGTGTAGACATCACGCTCGAAGTGGGGATCTCGCCCGAGCAGCTTCTGCGCCGCGAACCGGACCGGGGCAACGGTCGTGATGGAGTCCTCTCGCATGAAGCTCTCGACCGATTCGATCGCCTCTTCGACGTGACGATCGAGCGGCAACGCCGCGGCCGGCTTGCCGACGTGGGCGTGCCGGAGCGCGACGCGAAACAGTTCTTTCACACCCTGGCCCCGTTGACCGACCGTCGGCACCACCGGGACGCCGAGAATCACCGCCAGGGCCTCGGGATCGACCTCCATGCCTCCGAGCTTGGCCTGGTCCATCATGTTGAGCGCGACCACAATCGGGCGTTCGAGCTCGAGCAACTGCTGGGTGAGCTCGAGAGAGCGGCCGAGGCGGCTCGCGTCGACGATGTTGATGATGAGGTCGTAGTCCTCCTCGAGCAGGTAGGACTCGGCTGCGCCCGCTTCGGCTGCCGAGGAGGTCAGCGAATACGTGCCCGGCAGGTCGATCAGCTCGAGAGAGCGGCCGTGCACCAGCACCTCGCTGACCGTGAACGACACCGACGAGCCGGGGAAGTTCGCGGTCGCGGAGCGGTAGCCCGCGACGGAGTTGAAGATCGTGCTCTTGCCGGAGTTCGGCTGTCCGGCGAGCACGAACCTCATATCTGCTCGACCTCGACCTCCGGCGGGCGTCGCACCAGGGGTTCGAGCACACCGTCGACCTCGACCCGGATCTTGGCCGCGATGCCGCGGCCAAGCGCCAGCCGACTGCCGTTGATCTCCACGAGAACCGGGCCGCGGAAGGGGGCACGCTCGACCACCGTCAGCCAGTCGCCGATATGGATGCCGAGGGTGTTGAGGTGGGATCGCACGCGGTGCCCGCCGTCGATCAGCATGACGCGGACCCGCCTTTTCGCATCCACGGAGTCGAGAGCCATCATCGGGCACTGCCCTCCAGAAGCTGCATACTAACCGATTGTGAAGATGAATACTATCGCCGGTTAACAATTGAATTACTGCTCAAGTGCAGACATCATGACCACTTCTCGATCACTTTCCCGCCCTAACGCATCCGTTGCAGTATCGAGATGTGTATCGAGATTCGTCATCAGGATGTAAAATTCGGAGCCGTTGCCTGCCGCCGGCCGATTCTCCCGCTTGCCCCCGGAAATTCGGGCACGAGGCGCCCGGATTCCCCACAGCGTCGGGGAGTATAATTGGGGTCCCGGAGGATGCTGCGATGACCGAGCCCCTGCTGCACTTTGAGCTGACTGAGCTGCCCGAGACCAAGGACTTCGAGCCGGGAATTCGGCGGGCGCCGGACCGCGGCTGCGATCTCGACCGCCACGACACCGTGCTCGCCCTCAAGAACGCCCTCCGATACGTCCCCGAGGAGCACCACGAAATCGTCGGGCCCGAGTTCCTCGAGGAGCTCCGCACCCGCGGCAGGATCTACGGCTACCGTTACCGACCGGCGGGCCGCATTCACGGGCGGCCGATCAACAGCTACCGCGGCCGCATCACCGAGGCCAGGGCGATGCAGGTCATGATCGACAACAACCTCGATTTCGAGGTCGCTCTGTATCCCTACGAGCTGGTGACCTACGGCGAGTCGGGACAGGTCTGCCAGAACTGGATGCAGTACCTGCTGATCAAACGCTACCTGGAGATCATGGATGACACCCAGACCCTCGTCGTCAGTTCCGGCCACCCGCTCGGGTTATTCCCGTCGCGGCCCGAGGCGCCGCGCGCCATCGTCACCAACGGGCTGATGGTGGGAATGTTCGACACCCCGGACGAATTCCACCGTTTGGCCGCCCTAGGCTGCGTCAACTACGGACAGATGACGGCCGGCGGCTGGATGTACATCGGACCTCAGGGCATCGTCCACGGAACCTACCTCACCCTCCTCAACGCCGGCCGCCTCTACCTCGGGGTTTCCGAGGACGGCAACCTGGCTGGCAGGACCTTCGTCACGTCCGGCCTGGGCGGCATGTCCGGGGCACAGCCGAAGGCGATCGAGATCGCGGGGGGCGCCGGTATCATCGCGGAGGTGGACCCTTCGAGGGTCGAAACCCGCCACGCCCAGGGATGGGTTTCGAAGGTTTCGGACGATCTCGAAACCGCGGTCCGCTGGATGCTCGACGCCGCGGCCAGACGGGAGCCACTGTCCATCGCCTACCTCGGCAACGTGGTCGAGCTCCTTGAGCACCTCGACGCCAACCGGATCTCCGTCGACCTGCTCTCCGACCAGACCTCCTGCCACGTTCCCTACGACGGCGGTTACACCCCCGCCGGGGTCGGGTTCGAGGAAGGACGGGCGCTGCTCGCGGCCGACCGCACGAGATTCGCCGACCTGGTGGACGCCAGCCTCACCCGCCACTACCACGCGCTCAAGCGCCTGACCGATCGCGGTGCGCACTTCTGGGACTACGGCAACGCCTTCATGAAGGCGGTCTTCGATGCCGGTGTCGCCGACATCGCGCGCAACGGCGTAGACACCTCGCGCGGTTTCATCTGGCCGTCGTACGTCGAGGACATCATGGGGCCGATGTGCTTCGACTTCGGCTATGGTCCCTTCCGCTGGGTCTGCCTGTCGGGATCCTCGGAGGACCTGCGCACGACCGACGCCGCGGCCATGGCCTGCATCGACCCCGCGCGGCGCGGTCAGGATCGGGACAACTGGCAGTGGATGCGCGATGCGGAGAGGAACGCGCTCGTGGTCGGCACGCAGGCCCGCATCCTGTACGCGGACGGCGAAGGACGAACGGCCATCGCGCGCGCCTTCAACCGCATGGTACGGGAGGGTGAGATCGGCCCCGTCATGGTGGGCCGCGACCACCACGACACCGGCGGCACCGATTCGCCCTACCGCGAGACCGCCAACATCCTCGACGGCTCGAACACGGTGGCCGACATGGCACACCAGTGCTGGGCCGGCGATGCCGCCCGCGGCATGACCATGGCCGTGCTATCCAATGGCGGTGGCGTCGGCACCGGCAAGGCCGTCAACGGGGGCTTCGGGCTGGTGCTCGACGGCTCGGAGCGGGTCGATCGGATTCTGGACTCCGCACTCGAATGGGACGTGATGGGCGGTGTCGCCCGACGCGCCTGGGCACGAAACGTCAACGCCATCGACACCATTAGCTCCTGGAACCGGACCAACGCCGACCGCGGCCACGTCACCGTGCCGAGGGTCGCCGACGACACGCTTGTCGAGCGCCTCGCCGATGACAGCTGAATGATGATGGACCTGGGATCATCTTCCTGATCATCGGGATTCGTTTCGTGTTCGACGGCAATGCCGCTATCGAGTCGCTTCGCGGCGAATCGAACCACATCGCCGGGGCGATCGCGATGCCGTTGATGATCGGGTCGGGCAGGATCGGCGCCAGCGTTCTCGCGGGTCAGCGGTTGGGACGGTTGACGGCCTCGTTCACGATCGTCACGGTCGTGGCAGTCTGCGTGTTGATGGTCACTGCCCTCGAACACCTGCATGACCACGTCCGTCCCCGCAATGAGGAGCTGGTGCAACGCTCCATCGAGGTCGCGGGCCGGGTGACGGCGCTGATCGTGGGCACCCCTGCGATCAAGCCGGTCGTGGCCGGGATCGGGACCTGGATTTCGAAGCTCGACTGATCGCGGGAGTCTGACCACACTCCTTCCGCCGATCACAGACCCGCCTGCGACGCGGTTGGCCGAGACCGACTCGGCCTCGCGGACCCTCGACCGTCGATCCTCGAGACGCCGGCGGGCGGGGGATCCGGTATCGAAGATCACACGACCGATGCCGGTCGACCGGTCACATCCTCTTGCACCACACGTGCATGTCCTCGAAGCGCCCCGCGATGTGGCAGTTGTTGACCAGCGTGCCCGTGAGCTCGAAGCCGCGGTTGTAGAAGACCCGGTTCATGCCCGCCGACCGCGACCGCGCGATCGTGTAGAGGTTCGAAATAGACCAGCCGCGCATGTCCTTCTCGAGAGCCGCCAGCAGGTGCTGCGCGAGGCCGAGGCCGCGTTGGCTGGGCAGGGTCGCGAAGTCGGTCATCTCGGCGTTGGCGTAGGTGCGGTTGGTCTCCGCAGACGCCGCAGCCACCAACTCGCCCGCGCCGTTGCGGATGATGCGGTAGACGACGTGGCTTCCCATCGTCTCCACCAGGTACCCGCCTTCGGTGATCGGAAAAGGATAGCTCGCGAACACGGCTCGATAGAGCCCTGCCAGGTCGTCGGCATCTGCGGGCGTGGCAACCGCCATGACGTATTCGTCAGGCATCGCCTGAAGCGAGGCGCTCGGCGGCCGCGAGCGGATCGTTTCGAGGATCTCGTCCTGCTCGGCGGCAAAGGGTCGTTCGAGGCGGTCCTCGTCGAGGTACAGGGACATTGCGATCGCAGGCTGGCCGGCGAAGTATCCCGCGATGGTCGCTTCGACGACCATTCCCGCCTGTTCGAGGCGCTCGCGGTCGAAATCCGGGGCTTTGACGTAGATCTTGCCGAGGCCGCGCCGCCGCGCCTCCGCCACCAGAGCGATGACCATGGCGGCAGGATCACGAGCCTGGTAGTCCAGCACCTGGATGCGGCTGTTGAAATCGCTGACCACCATGCGAACCTTGAAGCCCTTGCCGGCCACGCGGTACTCGAAGCCCAGCTGCTCGGTCGATGGTGCTGCGGTCGCCATTACGCGCTCTTTTCCGGAGTCACGCCGTGCTCCTGATCGGTTTCCTCGTCGCGCTCCCCCGGCACCAGCGCGATGTTGCCGGGATCGTCGTCGAACAAGCCGGCCACGCCGACGGTGTCGTGACCCTCGCGCAGCCGTTCGCGGCAGTGGGCGCAGGGATGGCCCTCGGTGCACATGCCGGTGTAGTCCCGCGGTTCCTCATAGGCCACGATCCGACCCTCGAAGTTGCGCAGCACGACCTTGTTCTCGTGCTGCGAGACCACGTAGTTTGGATGCACGGGGATCTTCCCGCCGCCCCCGGGAGCGTCCACCACGAATGTCGGCACCGCGACGCCCGAGATGTGGCCACGCAGGTGCTCCATAATCTCGATCCCCTTCGCGACCGTGGTCCGGAAGTGCTCCAGACCCTCGGCGAGGTCGCACTGGTAGATGTAGTAGGGGCGCACCCGGTTGGCGGTGAGCTTGTACATCAGCTTGCGCATCAACGCCCAGCAGTCATTGACGCCACGCAGCAGCACGGTCTGGTTTCCGAGTGGTATCCCGGCATCGGCCATCCGTGCGAGCGCGGCCTCGGACTCGGGCGTGAACTCGTCGGGGACGTTGAAATGGGTGTTGACGAAGATCGGGTGATACTCCCTGAGCATGTTCACAAGCTTCGGAGTGATGCGCTGCGGCATGGTCACCGGCAACCTCGAGCCGAACCGGATGACATCCACCGAAGGCACCTCGGATCGCAGACGGCCGAGAACGTGCTCAATCTTGTCGTTGCCGAGGAGGAACGGGTCGCCCCCGGAGAGGACGACATCCCGAACCTCGGGGTGAGTCCGGAGGTAAGCGATGCCGGCATCGAGCTGAGAATCGGTGATGGCCGACGGCCCGTCGCCTATCTTGCGCTTGCGCGTGCAGTGCCGGCACAGCATGGCGCACTCGTGCATCACCACCCACAGCACACGGTCCGGGTAGCGGTGGGTCATGCCGGGAGCGACGGAGTCACCTTCCTCATTGAGCGGATCCTCGTACTCGAAGTCGCCGATGTTCAGCTCTCCCTCCCCCGGCACCGCCTGCAGGCGGATCGGGCATTCCGGGTTGTCGGGATCGATGAGCGACGCGTAGTACGGGGGGACCGCGAACCGGAATCGCTCGAGGGCCAGTTCGATGGTTTGCTGGTCGGCGGGAGTGATCGGGATCACGCGCGCCAGCTCCTCGGCAGTCCTGATCCGATGCCGCATCTGCCAGCGCCAATCGTTCCAGGACGACATCGGCACGTCGCGCCACAACGAGCGTTGCTTGTAGCCGGGCTGCTCCCCGGCCCGGCGGTTGTCGGCCGTCACTGCTTTCATTGGAATGCGCCTTCCTGTCGGGGGGATCAACGGCGCGGCGTGCCGTCTCGCCGCTCGGTCTGGCGGCTCGTGATGGGTGGTCGAGGTCGCGTCAAATCCATCGTACACTGAACTTTAGCATCGAAAACAATTTTTTGCAAGTGGCTCAGGAGTCGTGGGTGCCGCCTTCGGCCGGCTCGGCGGACCCGTCGAGGTACTCCTCGGTCGTCTCGGATGCGACATCCAACGGGCCGGTTGCGAGAACCGGACCTGCCTCGACATCGTCGGCCTCCATCAGGGCCACGACTCGCTGCAGCGACGACAGGATCTGGGTCTGTTGCCAATCCGGCAAGCGGGCGAAACGGTCCGTGAAATGCTCCTGCAGCAGCGGCGGCGCACCAGCTAGGGCCCGCGCCGCGGCGTCGGTCGGCGACACCAGGACCTTCCTGCGGTCGAGGTCACAGCGCCGTCTCGAGATCATCCGCTTGCGTTCGAGGCGGTCGAGGATGCCCGTCACCGTCGGCTGGCTCAGGTTGACCGCCATTGCCAGCTCGTTGACGGGGAGCGGCGAGCTCTCCAGCAGTTGCTTGAGCACGAGAAGCTGCGGACCCGTGAGGCCATAGCGCCGCACGAGCGATCGCGAATGGAGGTCGACGGCACGGATGATCCTCCGCAGTGCCACCATGACCGGGTAGGCGAGCTCCAACTCGTCGGGCGCGCGATCGCTGTCTGGCTCTGGTTCCAATCCCGGCTCCCTACCGAATTGTAGGCGATTTTGAGTTGTACGGCCCGCCGTGGTACCGTTTTCCCGAGTCGCCGTGCGGTACCCGGGCTGGCCGACACACGTCCGAGGTGTCTCGCACACTACGAGTTGCCCTGTCGCCACTCGCGGGCGAACGGGACCAGCACCACGCCGCCGCGTTCGATGGCGCGGGGCACTGACAAGGAGGTATGCACATCCGAGGTCGAAAACGTCTGTTCCGTGAACCACCCCCACAGGCCGAACACCGGGTCAACGAGAAGATTCGCTTCTCGCCGGTACGGGTCGTCGACGCCAGTGGCGAGCAGGTCGGCGTCATCCCGGCGGACGAGGCCCGCCGAATGGCCACCGACCGGGGCCTCGATCTGGTCGAGATTGCCCCCAATGCTCGCCCACCAGTGTGCAAGATCATGGACTACGGCAAGTTCATCTTCGAACGGGACAAGAAGGCCAAAGAGGCCAAGCGCAAGCAGCACACCGTAGAGACCAAAGAGGTCAAGTTCCGCCCCAACATCGGCGATCACGATTTCGACACCAAGGTGAGGCGGGCGCAGAAGTTCCTCGAATCCGGCTACCACGTGAAGCTGACCATCATGTTCCGCATGCGTGAGATGCGCCGACCCGAGAACGGCTACGAAATCCTGCGCAGGGCGACCGAGGAGCTGGCCGAGATCGCCCGGATCGAGAATCCGCCGCCGAAAGCGCTGACAGGTCGCGATCTCTCCATGGTGCTGCGGCCGTCGGCTTGAGTTGATGAAGACCGCCCGCGCTCGCCACCGATTCTCGCCGCAAATGCGGCGAGAATCGGTGGCGAGCGCGGGTTAAACTGTCCGGGTGGATGTCCTCGGAGCGTATCTGTCCGCGGAAGCGATCGGTTTCCTGCTCACGCTCGGCCTGGCGCTTCTGATCGGTTTCGAGCGCGAGGAGCACGATCCCGACGGCATCGGGGGAGTCAGAACCTTTCCCATCATCGGCCTCGGTGGCTTCGTGCTGGTCACGATCTTCCCCGAGTCCACGATCCCTTTCGCGCTCGGCCTCGTGGTCACCGGAGCACTGGTCGCGCTCACCCATTGGCACTTCCTCGAACGCGGCGAACCCGGAATCACGACCGAGACCGCGGCGATGCTGACCTACGCTCTCGGAGGCTGCGCGGCGCGCGGCTACTACTGGATCGCGATTGCATCGGGGGTCGTCGCCGTCATTCTCCTGCACGAAAAACAGCGACTCGAGGGGCTCGCGACAGCCCTCCCGCGCCGCGAGATGCGGACTCTTCTCCGCTTCCTCCTGCTGTCGGCCGTCATCCTGCCAATCGTCCCTGACCGGAGCCTCACCAGCTTCGCGATCAATCCGTTCAAGATCTGGCTGGTGGTTGTCGCGGTCTCCGGGGTGTCCTACATCAGCTACCTGCTGCGGTTGAAGCTCGGCGAGAATCGCGGGCTGATCCTCGCCGGGCTCCTCGGCGGGGCCTATTCGTCGACGGTGACCACGGTCGTCCTCGCGCGCCAATCGAAGGATCAGCCGCCATGCGCCAACGAATTCGCCGGCGCCATCATCGCCGCCACCGGCATGATGTACCTCCGCTTGTGGATTCTCCTGCTGCTGTTCGCGCCCCCGCTGGCAGAGCGGTTGACCGGATTGTTCTGGGGACTCGGGATCGCCGCCATCCTCCTCGGAACGTTCCTGTCGCGGCGACCGCTCGATCAGGATTGTGAAATCGATCCGACCGCCCGTCCCACGACATCCAATCCCCTCGAGCTGATTTCGGCGCTCACCTTTGCCGCGATCTTCACGGCGGTGCTCTTCGCCACCCGCTTCGTGGCCGACCGGTTCGGCGACACCGGAGTCCTCGTAATGGCGGCGATCATGGGCGCCGCCGACGTCGACCCGTTCATTCTCGGCCTGGCGCAGACGCTCGGCGGGGGCCTGGCCCTCGAGACCGCCGTGCTGGCGGTCCTGCTCGCGGCCGCGGTTAACAACCTGATGAAGGGCGTCTACGCCGTGAGCTTCGGCTCACGCCGGACCGGCCTTGTCAGCCTTGCAGCACTGGCCTCCGTGGGTGCGCTGAGCATCGGGCTCTTCCTCGCCATCTGAGAGAAGGCCTCCGTGCGCGGGCTCCGCTTCCGGTTGCAAGGTGTCCTTCTACCGGCGGTCGCGATACAGTGTGGAATCCCCGCTGCCACGCAGCACCGGGCGTATCCGCGGAGCAGGGCTTGCATGTACCACGAAGACCCGAGGTCAGCCCAGATCATTCTCGACAGCATCAGCGAGGGCGTGTTCACGGTCGACCGCCAATGGAGGATCACGTCCTTCAACAGGGAGGCCGCGAAGATCACCGGCGTGCCCCACGAACGGGCGATCGGAAGTCGGTGCTGCGATGTTTTTCGCGCCAGCATCTGCGAGGCCGAGTGCGCCCTGCGCAAGACCATGGCGACGGGAAGACCGGTCGTCAATCAGGCGGTCTACATCATCGACGCCGACGGCCGCAAGGTTCCGATCAGTATCTCGACCGCCATCCTCGTCGACGGCGACGGGAAAATCGTCGGCGGTGTCGAGACCTTCCGCGATCTCTCGGTGGAAGAAGACCTGCGCCGGGAGATCGAGCAGCGCTACAGCCTCGGCGACATCATCGGCCGCAGTCCGGCGATGCAGTCCCTCTTCGAGCGCGTCCACATGGTGGCGGACAGCGAGAGCACGGTGCTGATTCGCGGTCGGAGCGGGACCGGCAAGGAGCTCTTCGCCCGCGCCATTCACGACCTCTCTCCTCGCCGCAGCAAGAAGTTCGTCGCCATCAACTGCGGAGCACTTCCCGACACCCTGCTCGAATCGGAGCTTTTCGGCCACACCGCCGGGGCCTTCACCGACGCGCGCCGCAGCAAGCCGGGGCGCTTCGTGGTTGCCGACGGCGGCACGATCTTCCTCGACGAGATCGGCGATATCTCCCAGGCGATGCAGGTGCGGCTGCTGCGCGTGCTGCAGGAGAGGATCGTCGAGCCGCTCGGTTCGGTGCAGCCGGTGGAGGTCGACGTTCGCGTCCTGACCGCGACCCACCGTGACCTGTCGCAAATGGTCCGGCAGGGAGAGTTTCGCGACGATCTCTACTACCGCGTCAACGTCTTCCAACTCGATCTGCCATCGCTCGCCCAGCGCCGCGAGGACATCCCGCTCCTGGTGGACCACTTCGTCTCGCGTTTTAATGCGCGCCAGGGCAAGGACGTGGCGGGGGTTTCCGATGAGGTCATGGGCGTGTTCATGCGCCACGACTTCCCGGGCAACGTCCGTGAGCTCGAGAACGCCATCGAGCATGCGTTCGTGCTGTGCCGAAGCGGGCTGATCGAGCTCCATCACCTGCCGAGGGAGCTGGTCGGCAACGTCGCGGCCGCGGCTGCGCAGCCGCACCCCGGTGCCAGCCTCGAGTCGATCGAGGCGCTTCACATCGCGGACACGCTGCGGCGCCACGGCGGCAACCGCAAGAAGACCGCGCACGAGCTGGGCATCCATCCGACAACCCTGAGGCGGAAGATCCGGCGTTTGGGGATCGAGGTCCCGGAGCACGATGGTCGGCGGCGACACACAGAGGCCGGCGGCTGACCGCAGCCCAACACCTCGTTCCGCACCGGCGCGGATCAGGGGCGTCGTGACCATCCGAGCGGCTGGTTCGCCTTCCGTCCGTCTCACCGCCGACGGGTGACCCGTCGCCAAGGATCGGCGCAGCAGCAGGTCGGCCGCCAAACACCTGGTATTGATTTTGCAGTGAAGACCGGTATGAAGGTCGCCATCCCGGTGTGGGACGGACAGGTGTCACCCGTCTTCGATGTCGCGCGCCGCGTCGAGGTGTACGACCTGATCGAGAGACGCGTGTCGAGGGTCTCGACCCGTCGCCTGCACAGCGGGCAGACGGCGGCGGACCTCGAGGCCGACGGTGTCGAGGTCCTGATCTGCGCAGCGATCTCGACCGAGGCGGAGGCTGCCATGCGAATTGCCGGAATCAACCTCATTTCCGAAGTTTGCGGACCCGTCGACACGATTGTGGCCGCCTTCGCGCAGGGTGATCACGCGCTCGAGGCGTTCCGTTCACCGGCCGCACGGTTTCGGCACGGGTCGCGGAGACAAGCCACCGCGGCGCGGCACCATCCGGCTCATCCTCGCCGATGAGTCGGCGCTCGGACACGGCCCGACAGGAGGTTTGACGATGACAACCATCCGGAGGCGCCGCCAGCAACAGGTCTTCGGACCGGTCCCCACCCGCAGGTTGGGGCGCTCATTGGGCGTCGACCCGGTGCCCCTCAAGACCTGCAACTTCAACTGCGTCTACTGCCAGCTCGGACGCACGACCCGGCTGTCAACGCGCCGCAAGGCGTTCTTCAACGTGTGCGAGGTGCTTGCGGAGGTCGTGACCACCGTCGCTGACCGCGGCACTGACGCGATCGACTGGATCACCTTCGTCGGCTCGGGCGAAACCGCTCTGTTCTCAAGGCTTGGCAGCCTCATCCGCTACGTCCAGACCGCGACTCGCCTGCCGGTGGCGGTCATCACCAACGGTTCGCTCCTGTCGGTGCCCGCAGTCCGCCGCGAACTGGCCGCCGCCGATGCCGTCCTGCCGAGCCTCGATGCCGGCAGCGAGGACCTCTACCTTCGGATCAACCGTCCCCACCGCTCCTTCACCTTTGCCGATCACATCCGAGGCCTTCGGGAGTTCCGCAACGAGTACGGAGGACGCCTGTGGATCGAGGTCATGCTGGTGAGCGGCGTCAATGATTCCGAGGACGCTGTCACGGACCTCGCATCGTTGCTCCACGGCATCGGCGCCGACGAGGTCCATCTGACCCTGCCCGACCGGCCGCCGTCCGAACCGTGGGTGGAGGCTCCAGAACCGGCAATCGTCGCCAGGGCCAGGGAGCTCATCGGCAGCACCGCTCGAGTACCGGAGCCCGACTCCATCGGCGACGTCCTCGAGCCCGGTGGGGACATCGCCGGTGCAACGGCCGCGGTGCTCACTCGCCACCCGATGCGCGAGGCCGAGCTGGTCCACCTGCTCGGAAGATGGGCGCCCGGGCGGGCGCTCGCGATCCTCACTGAACTCGGCGAACGCCGCGATCTCCAGGTTGTCGAGCGGGGCGGCGACCGTTACTGGTGCGATGCGCACTCGGTTTACTCGGGCGTCGTCACCAACTCCGACAACCGTCGTCACACCGGTCCGGCGGCCTGACCGTCGTGGCGGTACTCCGAACCGAGCTCCGACAATGGCAGCGAGGCGAAGATGCGCCGTCCGTCCGAGTCGAGCACGCGGATCGACTTCCCGTGGCGGATGTCGCTCTCGATGACCTCGAACGGCAGCCCGTAGCTCTCGCGGAGCGTCTCGACCGGCACCTCGTGGGCGATGAAGCGGTCATGTCCCATCCGCGTCAGACGATCCACCAGTTGTCCCTCTCGAACCGCCCGCCGTGAGGCCATCACGACGATCGGCTCGGACTCGGAGAAGACCAGGAACGCTCTCATGGGCCCTCCTCTCGGGAGGCACCGAGGCCCCTGACCCTCACACCAGCAAGACCGCTGCCATCAGAGGACGCGGCCGCCATCGTCATCGCCCGCCGCCGAGACGCGATTCGCTTCTTTGTTCCGCTCTCAATGCACGCAATTCGCGCATTTCGCAAACGTCCCGGAGCGGTGCGCGGACGATTCGCGCTTGCCGCGAAAGCGGCCTCGAACCGGGAGCGCCTTCGACCCCGCAGACACACGAGGCGGGTATCGATCTTGCTGGACCCGCAAGCAGGCGAGACATGAGCCCGCATATCTCACCGGGTTTCGTCGCGAGGTCGCCGAGGTGCTGTGCCCGGCTGGGTTTTCGATTCGACGGGCGCGCAGGCGTACTCGACAGTACGTCGAGCACCC